>NZ_CP090051.1:1614778-1937734 GCF_021391335.1 Allobranchiibius sp. GilTou73
ACGACGCGACAGCGGTGGAGCTGCTCACCTCGGCCTGCCACGCGGCCGTCGGGCCCGACGCGGTCGTGCCGACGAAACAGTCGCTGGGCGGCGAGGACTTCAGCTGGATGCTGGCCCGCGCGCCGGGTGCGATGGGCCGGCTCGGCACCCGCACACCCGGCGGCCCGACGTACGAGCTGCATCAGGGCGACCTGGTCGTCGACGAGCGCGCCATCTCCGTGGGGGCCACCCTGCTGGCCGCGACCTGCCTGCTGCGGCCGGACTCCGCGGCCGACGCCGCCGTCTGAGCCTGTCGGCGCGACCGTTCGCCGGCCGTGGCGCAACCGTTTGATAACGGTCGCGCCGACACGGCCGGACCTACCCGAACGCGCCGGTAATCTTTGCGCGTCCGCACCCCGCCCGACGTCTGCGCCATCAGCGTGAGTCGGCGCCGATGTGCCCCCCACCTACAAGGAGATGTCTGTGCGTTCGGTGATGAAGATCGCGGCGGTTGCCGCACTCGGCTCGCTGGCCCTGACCGGCTGTGGCAGCAAGCCCGGATCGGGATCGAGCGGAAGCGGTAGTGGCAGCTCCGGCTCCACGACGGCAGCGAAGGCCGTCGGCAAGAAGATCAACGCGTGCATGGTGCTGGACACCGGTGGCGTCGACGACCGCTCCTTCAACCAGTCGTCCTGGGACGGCATGAAGGCGGCCAACGCCGCGAACCCGAACATCTCGATCAAGTACGTCCCGAGCAACTCCGGCGCGGACTACACCCCGAACCTCACCAAGCTCGCCACCGGCGGGTGCGCCACGGTGATCGGCGTCGGCGGCCTGATGTCCGACAACGTGAAGTCTGCGGCCAAGACCTACCCGAAGGTGCACTTCGCCGAGGTCGACTCCCCGGGCACGGGCGCCAACTTCTACGGCATCCAGTACAACACCGCGCAGGCCGGCTTCCTCGGCGGTTACCTCGCGGCCAGCCTCACCAAGACCGGCAAGGTCGGCACGTGGGGTGGGCTCAACATCCCGCCGGTGACCATCTACATGGACGGCTTCCAGGAGGGCGTGCAGTACTACAACACGCAGAACAAGAAGTCGGTGCAGGTGCTCGGCTGGGACGAGAAGACCAAGAAGGGCACCTTCTCCAACAGCTTCACCGACCAGAACAAGGGCAAGTCGGTCAGCCAGTCGATGGCCAGCAACGGCGCCGACATCATCTTCCCGGTCGCGGGCGGATCCGGCCTGGGCGCGGGCGCGGCGGCACAGCCTCCGGCGGCAAGCTGAAGATCATGTGGGTCGACACCGACGGCTGCGAGAGCGCTGCGCAGTACTGCAAGTACATGGTCGGCAGCGTCACCAAGAACCTCAGCGGCGGTGTGCAGGCCTACCTGAAGTCCTCCGCCGACGGCACCTACCCGACCGGTAACTACATCGGCACCCTCGCCAACGGGGGCGTCGGCCTGGTCGACAACAACAACAGCCAGTCGGCCACGCTGAAGGCGCAGCTGGCGAAGGTCAAGGCCGGCATCGTCTCCGGCTCGATCAAGATCACCTCACCGAGCCAGCCCACCAGCTGACACCGGTGATCGCAGGGGCGGGGCGGGCCGACGGGCTCGCCCCGCCTTCTCTATGACGATCGGGAGCGGTCCCCACGCGCCGCGCGGCCACCCGATCACCAGCCGTCGTACCGACGACTGACGGCGGGGCGGGTAACCTCGCGCGAAGCGTCGACGACCAACGGAGCGAGCCTTCACGATGAAACTGCAGTTGCAGGGGATCACCAAGAGATTCGGCACCTTCACCGCGAACGACCAGATCGATCTGGTCGTACAGCCGGGGGAGATCCACGCCCTGCTCGGCGAGAACGGCGCCGGCAAGAGCACCTTGATGAACGTGCTCTACGGGCTCTACGAGCCCACCGAGGGCACGATCCTGGTGGACGACGCACCGGTCACCTTCAAGGGGCCGGGCGATGCGATGGCCGCCGGGATCGGCATGGTGCACCAGCACTTCATGCTCGTGCCGGTGCTCACCGTCGCCGAGAACATCATGCTCGGCGCCGAGCAGACCTCCCGCGGCGGCTTCCTCGACCTGCGCCGCGCTCGCAAGCTCGTGCGCGAGCTGTCCGACCGCCACCACCTAGAGGTCGACCCGGACGCCAAGGTCGAGGACCTCCCGGTCGGCATCCAGCAGCGGGTGGAGATCCTCAAGGCGCTGGCCCGCGAGGCCAAGGTGCTCATCCTCGACGAACCGACCGCGGTGCTCACGCCCCAGGAGACCGACCACCTGATGGAGGTCATGCGCTCGCTCAAGGCGCAGGGCACCTCCCTGGTCTTCATCAGCCACAAGCTGCGCGAGGTGCGCGAGGTCGCCGACACCATCACCGTCATCCGGCGCGGCAAGGTCGTCGGCACCGCGCAACCGACCGCGACGGCCGCCGAGCTGGCCGCCATGATGGTCGGCCGCACCGTGCAGCTGCGGGTCGAAAAGGAGCCCGCCAAGCCGCGCGACGTCATCCTCGACGTGGACAAGCTGCGGGTGGTCGACGCGGCGGGCCAGGTGCTCGTCGACGACATCTCCTTCTCGGTGCGCGGCGGTGAGATCTACGCGATCGCCGGCGTGCAGGGCAACGGCCAGACCGAGCTCACCGAGGCCATCGTCGGGCTGATCGAGCCGGCGTCCGGGCGCGTGATCATCGACGGCGAGGACGTCACCGACGACACGACGTACGACATCCTGCGCGCCGGTGTCGGGTACGTGCCCGAGGACCGCGCGCACGACGGGCTGGTCTCCAGCTTCAGCATCGCCGAGAACCTCGTGCTCGACATGTACGACCAGGCGCCCTTCGGCGGCCGGGTCCAGTTGAACAACAAGGAGATCGCCAAGAACGCGGCCGCGCGCGTCGAGGAGTTCGACGTGCGGACCGAGTCGCCCGGCGCCACCGCCTCGACCCTGTCCGGTGGAAACCAGCAGAAGGTCGTGCTGGCCCGCGAGCTGTCGCGCCCGCTGCGCCTCTTCGTGGTGTCGCAGCCGACCCGTGGCGTCGATGTCGGCTCGATGGAGTTCGTGCACAAACGGATCGTGGCCGAGCGCGACCGCGGAGCCGCGGTGCTGCTGGTGTCCACGGAGCTGGACGAGGTGGTGAGCCTCGCCGACCGGATCGGGGTCATGTACCGCGGCGCCATCGTCGGGGAGCTGCCGCCGACCGCGTCCGCGCAGGAGTTCGGCCTGCTCATGGGTGGCCAGCACGGCGACACCGGCGATCACGACACGAAGGAGTCCGCGTGAGCGAGCAGAAGGCCGGGGGCGAGCCCGCGGTGGGCACCCCGGAGAGCGGCAGCAGCAAGGTCGACCAGACGCCGGACGGCGGCGCGGGGCGACTGCGCGAGATCTTCCGCAGCGACCACCCCGCGATCCTGACGATCCTCGCGATCTTCGCCGCCGTGGTCATCGGGTCGATCCTGATCATCGCGTCGGACCAGGCGACCCGCACCGCGGCGGGCTACTTCACCGCGGCTCCGATGGACACCATCTCCGCGGCGTGGCACGCGGTGTCCGGCGCGTACGTCGCGATCTTCGAGGGGTCGATCCTCAACCCCTCGAGCCTCTCCAGCGGCAACGCCACCACCATCTTCGGCCCGATCTCGGAGACCATCGTCAGCGCGACGCCGCTGATCTTCGCCGGCCTGTCGGTGACGCTGGCCTTCCGCGCGGGCCTGTTCAACATCGGTGCGCAGGGCCAGATCCTGCTCGCCGCGATCTTCGCCGGGTACGTCGGCTTCAGCTGGCACCTGCCCGTCGTGCTGCACGTGATCGTGGCGGTGCTCGCCGGCATCCTCGGCGGTGCGCTGTGGGCCGGACTGGCCGGCGTACTCAAGGCCAAGACCGGGGCGCACGAGGTGATCACCACGATCATGCTCAACTACGTGGCGCTCGGCCTGATCCAGTACCTCCTCGGGGTGCACGGATTCCAGGCCAAGCCGTACAACCAGGCCATCTCGCCCGCCGTCGACCACGACGCGATGTATCCCCACCTCCTCGGATCGGCTCTGCGCGCGAACGTCGCGTTTCTCGTCGCGATCGCGGCGACCGTGGCAGTGGCATGGCTGCTGAACCGCAGCACCTTCGGCTTCCGGCTGCGCACCGTGGGCGCCAATCAGGACGCGGCGCGTACGGCGGGCATCAGCATCTCCAGCGTCTACATCGTGGTGATGCTGATCGTCGGCGCCCTCGCCGGCCTCGCGGGCAGCGCCCAGGTGCTCGGCACCTCCCCGCAGGTCACCAGCGACATCGACGCAGGCGTCGGGTTCGACGCGATCACCGTGTCGCTGCTCGGCCGCGGATCGCCGATCGGCACCTTCTGGGCGGGCATGCTCTTCGGCGCGCTGCGCGCCGGTTCGGTGCAGCTGCTGGCCTCCACCAACACCCCGTCGGACCTGGTGCAGGTGCTGCAGGCGCTGATCGTGCTCTTCATCGCCGCACCCGGACTGGTCCGGCTGATCTTCCGGCTACGCCGCAGTGGCGGCGGCCAGACCGCCGTGGTCGCGAAGGGATGGAACGGATGAGTCACCCCACGAAGTTCTCCGCTGCGCTCCGATACATCGCGGGGACCCCGACGAAAGGCGAGTCCCGATGAGCGCGCCGGCCACCGACGAGGAACTCGTCGTCCACCACAAGACGGTGCGGGTCGGACCGTCACGTACCCGCCGCACGGTCGTCGCGATCGCGCTGGTGGTGATCGGCCTCTTCACCGCGCTCGTGCTCGGCACGACCGGCACCCAGACGGACGCCAAGTTCGGCTTCGACGCCGGCGGCGCGCAGGTGCACGTGCCGACGTTGAGCTTCGCCGAGGCGCCGTTCTGCTTCGTCGTCGGAGCATTGATCGTGCTGGCCGGGATCTACCACCTGGTGCGCGGTTTCACGCCGGTGGCCATGCGCTGGGTCGGCAGTGGCGTCGGCGTGCTCTTCCTGCTGGCGTTCCTCGCGTGGGCGGGCACCGGCGGCAAGACGGTGCAGTTCACCTCCCTGCTGCAGCAGGGACTCCTGCTCGCCACCCCGCTCGTCCTGGGCGCGATGGGCGGCATCCTCTGCGAGCGCAGCGGCGTCATCAACGTCGCGATCGAGGGTCAGATGCTGGCGGGCGCCTTCGCGGGTGCGCTGCTCGGGACGGTCGCCGGTCTGTTCGCCGGCGTCATCGCGGCGATCGTCGTCGGCGGCCTGCTCGGGCTGCTGCTGGCCGTCTTCGCGATCAAGTTCCTGGTCAACCAGGTGATCCTCGGCGTCGTGCTCAACGTGCTCGCGCTCGGCCTGACCGGCTACCTCTTCGACGCGATCATGGCCAACAACTCCAACGGCACCAACAACCCCAGCTTCTTCGACCCCGCGAAGATCCCGCTGCTGGGCGACATCCCGGTGGTCGGTCCGGTGCTCTTCGACCAGAACTACATCGTCTACGCCATGTACGTGATCGTCATCGTCATCGACGTGGCGCTCATCCGCACCCGCTGGGGACTGCGCACCCGGGCCGTCGGCGAACACCCGCAGGCGGCCGACACGGTCGGTATCAACGTGCTGCGGCTGCGCTACCAGAACGTCGTGCTCGGCGGCTGTGTCGCCGGGCTCGCCGGGGCGTTCCTCACCATCGGCAACGTCGGGTCCTTCAGTAAGAACATCTCCTCCGGGCAGGGCTTCATCGCCTTGGCCGCGGTGATCTTCGGCCGCTGGACACCACGCGGAGCGCTCGGCGCGGCGCTGCTCTTCGGCTTCGCCGGCGCGCTGCAGTCGGTGCTGTCCTTCGTGAACCCGCCGCTGCAGATCAACTCCAACCTGCTGAACATGCTCCCGTACGTCGTCACGATCTTCGCGGTGGCCGGTCTGGTCGGTCGGGTGCGGGCGCCCGCAGCAGACGGCGAGCCCTACGTGAAGGGTTCGGCATGACCGACGCACCGGCCCAGGTCGACTGGGAGTCGTTGCACCGCACCGCGATCGAGGCAATGGAGCGCGCGTACGCGCCGTACAGCGACTTCCCGGTCGGTGTCGCGGGGCTCGTCGACGACGGCCGGATCGTGTCCGGTTGCAACGTGGAGAACGCGTCGTACGGCGTCGGCCTGTGCGCCGAGTGCGGGATGGTCAGCGACCTCGCGCGCACCGGCGGAGGCCGCCTGATGGCGGTCTGGTGCGTGGACCGCTCGGGCGAGGCGCTGATGCCCTGCGGGCGCTGCCGGCAGCTGCTCTGGGAGCACGGCGGACCCGAGTGCCTGCTGCAGACACCGCTCGGCGTCCGGTCGATGAGCGAGATGCTGCCGCAGGCCCCGGGGCCCACAACCTCTAGCCCCTCACCGCCGAGTGGCATACCTGTCTTTCGGGTGCACCCCGGAGAGGTATGCCACTCAGGGGCGGCTACTTGCGCAGGCCGAGCTCCTTGCCACACGCGGCAGCCGCGGCCAGGTAGATCGCGTTGTCCTTCGAGTCGAGCCGGGCGTTCTTGTCCGCTGCGGCGTACGCCTTCACCGCGCTGGCACTGACCTTGTCGTAGGTCTTGTCGACGATGCAGGCGGAGATCTTCTGCACGACCGCCGGCTTGAGCTTGGCTCCCTGAGCCGTCTGCTCCAGACCCTTGGCGAGACCGGCGGTCGCTGCTGCCTTGGTGGGCTTGCCGCCGCCGGCAGCAGCGGAGGAGCTGGCACTCGTGCTCGACGGAGTCGTAGAGGCGGGCGCGCTGCTGGAGGAGCTGGACGTGGTGCTGCTCGGCGCACTCGACGCGCTGCTCGAGGAGCTGGAGCTGCTGGACGAGCTGACGCTCACCTTGTCGCTGCTGCCGCCGCAGGCGGTGAGGCCGAGCGGGAGGGCGAGCAGCGTCGCGGTGGCGGCGGTGCGGGTGAGCGTGGACGTGATCGACATCGGTGGGTTCCCCTCGAACATGATGGACGCGCCCGTGACGTGGGCGCGTGCCGCGAGCTTACGGGCGAGGCGGGATGTTTCGGGGCCGAACGCGCTTGCGCACCCGAGTGATCGGAGCGGGCGGGAGTCCGCCCCCGAGGCCGTGGCAGGATCGGTGGATGCCTGAATCGCACGACGCCGTCGATGTCATCCGCGCCAAGCGCGACCGCCACGAGCTGGACGACGGCCAGATCGACTGGGTGATCGACGCCTACACCCGCGGCGTGGTGGCCGACGAGCAGATGTCGGCGCTCGCGATGGCGATCCTGTTGAACGGCATGACGCGGCGCGAGATCGCCCGCTGGACCGCGGCGATGATCGCCTCCGGAGAGCGGATGGACTTCTCCGGGCTGTCCCGCCCCACCGCCGACAAGCACTCGACCGGAGGTGTGGGCGACAAGATCACCCTTCCGCTGGCGCCGTTGGTCGCGGCGTGCGGTGTCGCCGTGCCGCAGCTGTCCGGGCGCGGACTCGGCCACACGGGCGGCACGCTGGACAAGCTGGAGTCGATCCCGGGCTGGCGCGCCGACCTCACGAACGAGGCCATGCTGTCCCAGCTGGACTCGGTCGGTGCGGTCATCTGCGCGGCCGGCGCCGGTCTCGCGCCGGCCGACAAGAAGCTCTACGCGCTGCGCGACGTCACCGCCACCGTCGAGGCGATCCCGCTCATCGCCAGCTCGATCATGAGCAAGAAGATCGCCGAGGGCACGGGTGCGCTGGTGCTCGACGTCAAGGTCGGATCGGGCGCATTTATGAAGGACGTCGCCGATGCGCGCGAACTGGCCACCACCATGGTCGGCCTCGGCACGGACGCGGGGGTGCGCACCGTCGCGCTGCTGACCGACATGTCGACGCCGCTCGGTCTGACCGCCGGGAACGCGCTCGAGGTGACCGAGTCCGTCGAGGTGCTCGCCGGAGGCGGTCCGGCCGACGTACGCGAGCTGACCCTCGCGCTTGCACGCGAGATGGTCGCTGCCGCAGGCGTTCCCGACGTCGATCCCGCGGACGCCCTCGCCGACGGCCGCGCGATGGACGCGTGGCGGGCGATGATCGCGGCGCAGGGCGGCGACCCGTCCACGACGCTTCCGGTCGCCCGTGAGCAGCACGTCGTCACCGCGCCGCGCGACGGGGTGCTGACCCGACTCGACGCGCTGCAGGTGGGGGTCGCGGCGTGGCGGCTCGGTGCCGGGCGCGCGCGCAAGGAGGACGTCGTACAGGCCGGCGCCGGCGTGCAGTGGCACGCGCGACCGGGTGACTCCGTGCGTGCGGGGGCGCCGCTGCTGACGCTGCACACCGACACCCCGGAGCGGTTCGAGCGGGCGTTGACGTCGCTGGAGGGCGCGTTCGACATCGCCGACGCGGACGTGTCCGGTCGACTCCCGCTACTGATCGACCGGATCGCCTGAGAGCTCTGGCGGTCGCCGTACAGTGACCGGATGTCGCAGACCCAGGCGCCCCTGACCTACGATGAGATCGTCCAGCTTCCGAAGGTGCTGCTGCACGACCATCTGGACGGCGGCGTACGGCCGTCGACGGTGGCGCAGCTGGCGGACGAGACGGGTTACGACGGGTTGCCGACGAGCGATCCCCAGCAGCTCGCGCAGTGGTTCCGGGAGAACGCCGACTCCGGCTCGCTGGTGCGCTATCTGGAGACGTTCGCGCACACCGTCGGCGTCATGCAGACGGCCGATGCGCTGCGCCGTGTCGCGCGGGAGGCCGTCGAGGACCTGGCCGCGGACGGCGTCGTCTACGCCGAGATCCGTTACGCGCCCGAGCAGCACCTCGAGCAGGGGCTGAGCCTGGACGACGTGGTGGAAGCCGTGAACGCCGGTCTGCGCGAAGGGGAGTCGCTCGCGGCGGAGCAGGGCCGCACCATCCGGGCGAGGGCGCTGCTGACCGCGATGCGGCACGCCGCCAAGAGCACCGAGATCGCAGAGCTGGCGGTGCGATATCGCGACGAGGAGGTCGCCGGCTTCGATATCGCGGGTGCGGAGGCCGGCAACCCGCCGACCCGGCACCTGGACGCGTTCGAGTATCTGCGCCGCGAGGATGCGCACTTCACCATCCACGCGGGTGAGGCGTTCGGGCTGCCGAGCATCTGGGAGGCCATCCAGTGGTGCGGCGCTGAGCGGCTCGGCCACGGCATCCGGATCGTCGACGACATCGAGGGGCTCGGCACGTCCCGCGTGCAGCTCGGTCGGCTCGCGTCGTACGTCCGCGACCGCCGCATCCCGCTGGAGCTGTGCCCGTCCTCCAACGTGCAGACCGGCGCCGCGACCTCCGTCGCCGCGCACCCCATCACGCAGCTGCGCGACCTGCGCTTCCGGATCACCGTCAACACCGACAACCGGCTGATGAGCGACACGTCGATGTCGCGGGAGATGTGGCTGCTGGTGCAGGACGCCGGGTGGGACCGGGAGGACCTGCGCTGGGTGACGATCAACGCCATGAAGTCGGCATTCCTGCCCTTCGACGAGCGGCTGGCGATCATCGAGGAGCAGATCAAGCCGGGCTACGAGGCGCGCTGACCGGCTGCCATCGTGGGATTCAGCGGCCGGTGAGTTCGTCGACCGGTACGACGCGAGAGCGCAGCCTGGCGTCGCGGGCGAGGCGCTGCTGGTCGCGGCGACGGCGCTCTGCGAGTACGGCGGCCAGGAACTCCTCGTCGGACGTGCCGGGCGGCGGTGGCGGCGCGACGCTCGGGCGCACCGCGGCCGTGAGGTCGGCGCCCAGCCGCGCGCGGGCCGCCGGCGTGAGGGTCCGCCGCCGCAGCAGGAACTGGCGCACCGCGAGGGCGGCGCCGTCGGGCAGGGCCGAGATGTCGGTCGACCGGGCCCACCGCTCCAGTCGCATCGGCACCTCCGGCGGCGCCGCGAGTCGCAGGCGCACGTCCTCCTGCACGACGTACGTGCCGGCGGCGAGGTCGCCGAGCCGCTTGACGCGGGTCGTGGCGACCGCCGCGATGACGGCCGGCACGCCGTACGCCATGAAGAGCTCCACGAAGCCCACGAGTCCGCGCACGAACGCGTGCCGGAAGACGATCGGGCCGCCGTCGTCGCGCACGACGCGCAGTCGGCAGATCAGCTTGCCGAGCGATCGCCCGCGGGTCAGTGTCTCGACCGCCACGGGGACGACCAGGAGGCAGCCGACGGTGCTGAGCAGCGCGAGCGTCTGGGTGCTGGCCGCGCTCGCGTCGAACGACTGCGCGAAGACCACGACGAAGAGCGCGATCAGCAGGAGCAGGTAGAGGACGGTGTCGATCACGCGGGCGACCACGCGGATGGGCAGCGATGCCGGCGGGATGTCGATCAGGACGGCTTCGCCCGTGACCATGGTGTCTGCCTCGGCGCCACGCAAGGCGCGCGGCTCCGCGAGTTTCCCCCGGTCCGTCACGTCGGTCAGCGTACCTTTGCGCCATGGATCTGGACGCGTACGTCGCGGCCCACCACCTGGAGTGGGAGCGCCTGCGTGACCTGGGGGCGCGGCGCCGGTTGACCGCCACGGAAGCCGACGAACTGCTCGACCTCTATCAGCGCACCGCGACGCACTTGTCCCAGATCCGTTCGGCGGCGGCCGATCCCGCCCTGGTGCAGTACCTGTCCGCCCTGTTGTCACGCGCGCGGGCCAGGTCGATGGGCGGGCGCACCAGCACCTGGTCGGGCGTCGCGCAGTTCTTCGCGGTCACCTTCCCGGCGGTGCTCTACCGGCTGCGGCGGTGGTGGGTGACCGTGCTGGTGGTCAACGTGGCGGCGGCGTTCGTCATCGGCGCGTGGGTCGCGCGGCACCCGGGCGTGCAGTCGTCGTTCATCAGCGGGAAGCAGGCCGACCAACTGGTCAACCACGACTTCGCGGACTACTACTCGCAGTACTCCGCCACCGATTTCGCCACCCGCGTCTGGACCAACAACGTGTGGGTCGCGGCGCTGTGCATCGCGGTCGGCGTGCTGGGGGTGCCGGTGATCTACCTGCTGCTCCAGAACGTGCTGAACGTCGGGATCATCGGCGGCCTGATGGCCGCACACGGCAAGCTCTCACTTTTCTTCGGGCTGATCCTGCCGCACGGGATGCTCGAGCTGACAGCGGTGTTCGTGGCTGCAGCGGGCGGCTTGAAGCTCTTCTGGTCATGGGTCGAGCCGGGTGACCGCACCCGTCCCGACGCGATGGCCGCGGAGGGACGGTCGGTCATCACGCTGGCGCTCGGCCTGATCGTCGTGCTCCTGGTGACCGGCGTGATCGAGGCGTTCGTGACGCCGTCCGGGCTGCCGACCGCGGCGCGCATCGGGATCGGGGTACTCGTGGAGGTGCTCTTCCTCCTCTACGTCTTCATCGTCGGCCGGCGGGCCTTCCTGGGCGGTGAGACCGGCGACGTGGCCGAGATCGACCGCAGCGCGGCCCTCCCCACGGTCGGCTGACCCCCGCCTTTCGGACATGCACGGCGGGGCACATATGCCCCGTCGTGCATGTCCAAAAGGGCGTCATAGGACTGCGGTGACCAGGTCGGACCGCTCGGCGGAGGCGACGTGTACGCGGGTGAAGACGACGTCCGTCAGCTCGGCGCCGGCATCGGCCAGGGCGACCTGCAGGTTGCGCATCACCTGGTGTGCCTGAGCCGCCGCATCGCCGCGCCCGACCACGCCGCCCTCGTCGTCCAGCGGGCAGGACCCGGCGAGGAAGATCCACCTGGATCCGGCCGGGGCGGTTGCGGCGTAGGCGTATTCGACGGTGTCGGTCAACGTCGACGAACGGATCAGGCGTACGGCGGAGGTCATCGACCCACCCTCTCGCGTTTTGGACATGCACAGCAGGTCATATCTGCCCCGGTGCGCATGTCCAAAACCAGGGGAAGGGGTCAGAGGAGGGACTGCCGCTTGAGCATCAGGTAGTGGTCGACCAGCGCGGTGGGCAGGTCGTCGGGGGACTCGTCCAGCACCGTGACACCGAGCTGACCGAGGGCGGTCGCCGCCCGCTCGCGCAGGGTGAGAGTCCGCTCGGCCGCGGCCGCGTCGTACGTCTCGAACGCCGTCCGCCGCTGCGAGGCCATCTCACGCAGCACCGGGTCGGTCACCGACGCGACGACGACCCGGTGCCGAGCGGTGAGCGCCGGGAGCACCGGCAGCAGTCCCTCCTCGATCGCTGCGGGCTCGAGGGAGGTGAGGAGCACGACGAGGGCACGCTGGCGTGACAGGCCGTCGACCGCCCCGGCGAGCCTGGACCAGTCCGCCTCGACCAGCGCCGGCTCCAGCGGGGTCATCGCGGTCACCAGCCGGTGCAGCAGCTGAGCGCGGTCGTGGACGCCGATCACCCGGGAGTTGATCATGCGGTCACCGGCCAGGAACTGCACCCGATCGCCCGCGCGCGATGCGAGCGCGGCGAGCAGCAGCGCGGCGTCCATGCTGTGGTCGAGCCGGGTCGTGTCGCCCACCCGGCCGGCGCTGGTACGCGAGGTGTCGAGCAGGATCACCACCCGCCGGTCGCGCTCGGGCTGCCAGGTGCGCACCACCAGGTGCTGTCGCCGGGCGGTCGCGCGCCAGTCCAGGCTGCGCACGTCGTCCCCGTCGACGTAGTCGCGCAGCGAGTCGAACTCGGTGCCCTGCCCGCGCACCCGCACCGCCGCGCGTCCATCGATCTCGCGCAACGCGCGCAGTCGGCTCGGTAGGTGCCGTCGCGAGGGGAACGCCGGCAGTGCGCGCACCGTGCCGGGCACGGCGACCGAGCGCTGCCGGGCAGCCAGCCGCAGCGGACCGTAGGAGCGCACCGTCGTCCGGTCCGCGAGCCGGTCACCGCGGCGTACCGGCGTGAGCCCAGTTGTCAGCCGGACACTCTCACCCGGAGGCAGGGATGCCGTATGCCGGGCCGCGCCGGCTCCCGCGGAGGGTTGCCACGCGTCCCGCAGCAGTGCCCGCACCTGCCGACGGCCGTCGTTGCGGACCAGCAGCGAGGTCGACGTGGACTCCCCGAGCACGACCTGCGCGCCGGGGGATCGGGTCAGGTGCAACCCCGCCGGCGACCCGGCGAGTAGCACGTCGACGATCACGAGCACAGCCACGACCGCCAGCCACACCAGCACCGACGACGCGCGCGGCACCACTGCGACGTAGATCAGGCCCAGTGCCGCCAGCAGGACGGCGCGTCCGGTGATCGCCATCGGTCAGCGCGGGACGGGGACCGAGCCGGCGGCCGAGTCGAGCACGGCGGACGCTCCCACGCCCTCCAGCTCGGCCTCCGGGCGCAGAGTGATGCGGTGGGCCAGCGTCGACCGGGTCATCGTCTGTACGTCGTCGGGGGTCACGAAATCGCGCCCGGCGAGGAACGCCCAGGCACGGCTCGTGGCCAGCAACGCGGTCGCACCACGCGGGCTGACGCCGAGCGCCACCGAGGGGGAGGTGCGGGTCGCCCGGGCGATGTCGACGATGTAGCCCGCGACCTCGGGAGCGACGCGCACCCGGCGTACGGCGCGTGCACCGGCGGCGATGTGCTCAGCGCTCGCGACGGGGCGTACGCCGGCCGCCTCCAGATCGCGCGGGTCGAAGCCGTCGGCGTGCCGCTGCACGACGATCAGCTCCTGCTGGCGGTCGGGCAGCGCGACGGCGACCTTGAGCAGGAACCGGTCGAGCTGCGCCTCGGGCAGCGGGTAGGTGCCTTCGTACTCCACCGGGTTCTGGGTGGCGGCGACCATGAACGGCGCGGGCAGTGCACGCGGCGTGCCGTCGACCGAGACCTGCCGCTCCTCCATCGCCTCCAGCAGCGCGGACTGGGTCTTCGGCGGAGTGCGGTTGATCTCGTCAGCGAGCAGCAGGTTGGTGAAGACCGGGCCGGGCCGGAAGACGAAGTCCGACGAGCTCCCGTCGTAGACCAGGGATCCGGTCAGGTCGCCGGGCATCAGGTCGGGGGTGAACTGCACCCGCTTGGTCTGCACCGACAGCGACCGCGCCAGCGCACGCACGAGCAGCGTCTTGGCGACGCCGGGCACGCCCTCGAGCAGCACGTGACCGCCCGCGAGCAACGCCACCACGAGGCCGCCGATCGCCGAATCCTGTCCGACCACAGCCTTGTTCACCTCGGTGCGGACGTCGACCATCGCCTGGCGTGCGCGGTCGGCGTCGGCGTGCAGCGACGTGGATTGCGTCATGGGCGGTGTACCTGTCTCTCGAGGTCCTGGAGTTGCTGTGCGGTGCGGATGAGCTGCTGTTCGTCGTCGACCGGGCCGCTGACGAGCACGTCGTGCACCTCGCGGGTGTCGCGCGAGGTGGCCTGCGCAGTCTCCCGGACGAGCTCGGCCGGCGAGGTGGTGGGTGACAGCCCGAGGTAGTGGGCGAGCCGCTGCCGGGACGCGATCCGCAGCACCTCGGCCGTACGAGCGGTGTCGCGGGCCCGGCGGTAGAGCTGACCCCGGCTGCGGGTGGTCTCGACGGCGGGTACGACGACCGGCAGCGGCTCGCTGACCAGCCTGCCGAGGCGCCGTCCGCGCCACAGCATCAGCAGCACGACGCACGCGGCGGCCAGCCAGATGCCGGGTCCGAGCCAGCGCGGCCAGGGTGACGGGCCACCCGTGCCGGTGGCAGAGGCGTCGGCATGCGCGTCGTCGGCGGCCACCCAGATCACGCGCGGATGAGAGCCCAGGGCGCGCAGGGCGATCGCGGCGTCGTCGGCGGACAGCACCCCGTCGTTGCGCAGGATCTTGGCCGACCCGACGACGATGACGGCGGGTCGTACGCCGGCCACGGACGGCAGCGTGCGGATCGCGTCGCCGCCGTCCTCGACCCGGACGCATCCGGTGCCGGCAGTCGAGGTGTAGGAGCGGGGGCCCACTCCGCCGTCGAACACGAGACCGGCGAACGGGGCTGCGCTGCAACGTAGTTGCGTCGCGTCGACGCTGCCCTCTCCGGGCACCTCGCGGATGGGCAGGCCCAGGTCCGCCAGCACTGATGCCGGCGGGGCGACCACCACGAGGGCGCCGGCCGACGCCGACTCACGTGCGATGCGCTGCAGCGACGCCCGGCCGAGCAACCCGGCGCGGGTGACGACGACGGTCGAGTCCGCTCCTGCGGACTGCTGCGCCAGGCCGGCCGCGGTGTGGGTGACCTGCAGGGAAACCCCCTGCGAGCGCAGTACCTGCGCGACCGCGCGGGCACCGTCCGGCGCGGGCGATCCGGGGTCGAGCGGCTGGCTGCGATGACCCGCGGTGAGCACCGCGACGACCGCGACCGCGACCAGGGCGAGCACCAGCGACGCCAGGAGCAGGCGACCGCGCGTCATGCGAGCTGACCGGTGCGAAGGGGCTCGGGGCGCGTGCGCTCCAGCAGGCTGTCCAGATCGCGCACTCGGACGCAATCCGCCGCGTCGGCGGTCCTGCCGCCGTAGAGCACGGCGTCGAAGACCGTTGCGGCATCGGACAGCCCGGTGCTCGATGCGGGGAATCTCGCACCGAGCACCCTGGCGATCTCATCGGCCGTCAGACCGGGGGCCGGGTCGACCAGCGCACGCTCCACGCCGCGTACGGCGATCGCGCGGAACCAGTCGAGGGTGGCCGAGTCGAGGTCACCGGCACGCTCGGCGGCGGTCGCACGGGCCCGCAGCTCCTCTGCCGAGATGCTGCGGTCTCCGAGCACCGCGTCGTCGGGCTGGCGGCGCGCGCGCACCCGGCCGCGGCGCAGGCCGGTGACGGCGAGCGTGACGACCAGGATCACCAGCAGCAGACCGATCAGCCAGGCGATCGAGGGCAGCGTGCCGGTGCTCCCGGAGAGGAGGTCGTCGATCCGGGACGCGATCCAGTCGTATACGGACTGCAGCAGACTCTTGTGCTGCCGGTACTCGCTCTTGGACAGTTCGCGGCGCAGCAGCTCGCGGCCCTGCTCGCCGCCGGGTGTGAGGGGAGTGGCGTCAGCGAGGTGCATCGTCGCGGGAGGCGGCCGCGGACATGAGGGTCACGTCCAGGCCCTCCTTGCGCATCCGTTGATCGATGTAGAGCAAACCGGTGGTGCCGGTGACGAACGGCGCGACAGCCGCGGTCACGACGGCGCTCCACAGCTGCCCGCCGATGAGCAGCAGCACGCTGGCGACCCCGTCGGTCGAGTAACCGCCGAGGTTGAGCAATGATCCCGGCACTCCGACGACCGAGCTCACGACTCCGGCGACGAGCGACGCCAGGATCGAGATGCCGAACAGTCGCCAGAACGACCGGCGTGTCAAGGCCCACGACCGCTTGATCGCGGGCACCGGACCGATGCCTTCCAGCACCAGGGCAGGGCTGGCCATCATGAGCCGGACGCTGAGGAGGAAGGCGCCGATCACCAGCCCGACGCCCAGCAGGATGCCCAGGATCACCGCGAGCACGGTGCCGACGGTCAGGGCCGCCAGGACGACGATGCCGACGGCGACGGCGACGACGATCAGCCCCAGGACGGCGAGCAGCAGGGTGAGTCCGAGCAGTGGCCGCAGTCGAGGGCGGATCCGGGTCCATGTCTCGCGCATGCTGATTCGCCGACCGAGCACGGCGTCGGAGACGACGACGATGAGCATCCCGGCGAGCACGATGCTGCCGATGTAGGTGAAGATCTGTGCCGCCGGGGCGATGAGATCGATCTTGAGCAGATCGGGGTTGGACCCTCCCGCATCGCTGTTGGACGACAGGTCCAGGCCGTGCGGGAAGACCACGCGCTTCAGCAGGAGCGTGATGAGCAGGGTCGGCACCGCCACGATCAGATGCACGATCAGCGCAAGACCGAGGGTTGCGGCTGGGTTGCCCCGGATCGTGGCGAACGCGCCGCCGAAGATGTCACCGAGGGTGAGCGGGCGCAGCGGCACGACACCCGGCTTGGGGGCCATCGGCCGGAACTGCGGCCCTCTGTACTGCGGTCCGCCGCTCATCGGCGGGCCCTGAGGCGGCCCCGCCGGCGGGACGGGTCCGTACGCGCCGTACTGCGGGGGCGGTCGCTCGCCGGTCTGCTGCTGCGGGGGCGCCTGCGTCCCGTACGCCGGCTGCTCGCCGGTGCCGTTCGGACCCCCCGACGGGCTCACCCATCCGTCACTCATGGCCGAACCATAAGGCCTGCGAGGCCCACTCAGGTGCCCTTGGGGTGCCAGACGGTCTTGGTCTCCAGGAACGCCCGCATCCGACGCAGGCTGGGAGTGGGCGCGAAGTCCGGCTCCACAGCGTCCGGCCCGTCGCCCGCGGGGCGCAGCACGCGCTTCACCGTGTCGGCGGCCGAGGCCTCGAGATCGGCCCACGCGACCCCGTCGGCGTCCGCTGCGCCCGTCAGGTCGACGGCGTTCACGTCGTGGTGGGACGCCAGCCAGGGAGCCAGCTCCGCGGTGCGACCCGTGACGATGTTGACCACGCCGCCGGGCACGTCGGAGGTCGCGAGCACCTCGGACAGGGTGACCGCCGGCAGCGGGCGCTCCTCGCTGGTGAGCACCACCACCGTGTTGCCGGACACGATGGCCGGCGCGATCACGCTGATCAGCCCGAGTAGCGAACTGCGTTGCGGCGCAAGGATGCCGACGACTCCGGTCGGTTCGGGCGCCGACAGGTTGAAGTACGGTCCGGCGACGGGGTTGAGATTGCCGAGGACCTGGGCCAGCTTGTCCGGCCACCCGGCGTACCAGACCCAGCGGTCGCTGGCGGCGTCCACCAGACGCTCCGCCCGGGGGCGGGTCACGCCCTCGCTGGCGATGACGTCGGCCACGAACTGCTCGCGCCGGCCCTCCAGCACCTCGGCCACCCGGTAGAGCACCTGCCCGCGGTTGTACGCGGTCGCGCCCGACCAGCCGGCGAAGGCGCCCCGCGCCGCGACGACGGCGTCGCGCACGTCCTTGCGGGAGCCCTGCGCGGCGTTGGCCAGGAAGGACTCCGAACGCCCCTGTGAGACAACGGCGTACGAACGCCCGGACTCACTGCGCGGGAACTTGCCGCCGATGTAGAGCTTGTAGGTCTTACGCACGTCCACCCGAGCCATCAGTCCTCACTCCCCGCCGCGACATAGGCCTCCAGGCCGTGTCTCCCGGCCTCGCGGCCGTAGCCGCTCTCCTTGTAACCGCCGAACGGCGACGTCGGGTCGAACTTGTTGAACGAGTTGGCCCACACCACCCCGGCCCGCAGCCGGTCGGCGGTCCAGAGCACCCGCGACCCCTTGTCGGACCAGATGCCGGCCGACAGCCCGTACGGCGTGTTGTTGGCCTTGGCGACCGCCTCGGCCGGGGTGCGGAAGGTGAGCACCGACAGCACCGGCCCGAAGATCTCCTCCTGCGCGACCCGGTGGGCCTGCGACACGTCGGTGAAGATCGTCGGCGCGAACCAGTAGCCGCGGTCGGGCAGCTCGCACGGCGCGCTCCAGCGGGTCGCGCCCTCGGCCTCACCGGCCCCGACGAGCGCGGTGATGCGGGCCAGCTGCTCGGCGGAGTTGATGGCGCCGACGTCGGTGTTCTTGTCCATCGGGTCACCGACCCGCAACGTGCCGAGGCGGCGCTGCAGGCGGCGTACGACGTCGTCGGCCACCGACTCCTGCACCAGCAGCCGGGACCCGGCGCAGCACACGTGGCCCTGGTTGAAGTAGATGCCGCTGACGATGCCCTCGACGGCCTGGTCGATCGCGGCGTCGTCGTAGACGATGTTGGCGCCCTTGCCGCCCAGCTCCAGGGTGAGGCGCTTGCGGGTGCCGGCGATGGTGCGCGCGATCTGCTTGCCGACGTCGGTGGAGCCTGTGAAGGCGATCTTGTCGACGTCCGGGTGCTCGGTGAGCGCCTGGCCGGTCGCGCCGGCGCCGGTCACGATGTTGACCACCCCGGCGGGCAGGTCGGCCTGCTGGCACACCTGCGCGAAGAGCAGCGCGGTCAGGGGAGTGGTCTCGGCGGGTTTGAGCACGACCGTGTTGCCGGTCGCGAGCGCAGGCGCGATCTTCCACGCCAGCATCAGCAACGGGAAGTTCCAGGGGATGACCTGGCCGATGACACCCAGCGGTGTCGGGCGCGCACTGGTGGTGAGTCCGGCGTACTCCAGTTTGTCGGCCCAGCCCGCGTGGTAGAAGAAGTGCGCCGCCGCCAGAGGGATGTCGACGTCGCGCGACTCCTTGATCGGCTTGCCGTTGTCGAGGGTCTCCAGCACCGCGAACTCGCGGGCCCGCTCCTGCAGGATCCGCGCGATCCGGAAGAGGTACTTGCCGCGCTCGGCACCCGACATCGGTCCCCACACCCGGGTGTAGGCCCTCCGGGCAGCGCGTACGGCGGCATCGACGTCGGCCGCGCCGGCCTCGGCGACGTCGCTCAGTCGCTCACCCGTGGCCGGGTTGACGGTCTTGAACGATGCGCCGTCGGCCGGGTCGACGAACTCGCCGCCGACGAAGAGCCCGTAGGAGGAGGCGATGTCGACGACCGCCCGCGACTCGGGCGCCGGGGCGTATTCGAAACCCGTTGGCATGTCTCTCAATCCTCGGTGACGTAGTCGGATCCGGAGTAGGCACCGGTGCGCAGTTTCTGGCGCTGCAACAGCAGGTCGGTCAGCAGGCTCGACGCGCCGAACCGGAACCACTGGGGCGTGAGCCAGTCCGGTCCCGCGGTCTCGTTGACGGTGACCAAATGCTTCACGGCGTCCTTGGTGGTGCGGATGCCGCCCGCGGGCTTCACCCCGACCATCGCGCCGGTGAGCGCGCGCCAGTCGCGGACGGCCTCCAGCATGGTCAGGACGACCGGCAGGGTCGCCGCGGGCGAGATCTTGCCGGTGGAGGTCTTGATGAAGTCGGCGCCGGCGAGCATCGCCAGCCATGAGGCGCGGCGCACGTTGTCGTACGTCGCGAGCTCGCCGGTCTCGAGGATCACCTTGAGGTGCGCGTCGGCCCGGTCCGGGTTGCTCCGGCAGACCTCCTTCACGGCGGCGATCTGGTCGAAGACGGTGCGGTAGTCGCCGGACAGGAACGCGCCGCGGTCGATGACCATGTCGATCTCGTCGGCACCTGCTGCGACGGCGTCCTGGGTGTCCAGGAGCTTGACGGGCAGGGAGGCGCGGCCGGACGGGAAGGCGGTGCTCACCGCGGCCACGTTGATGCCGCTGTCGCCCAGCGCCTCACGCGCGACGCCCACCATGTCGTTGTAGACGCAGATCGCTGCAACCCGCGGAGTCGACGGGTCGGCGCGGTCGGGGAGGAGGGCCTTGGCGCACAGGTTGCGCACCTTGCCGGGGGTGTCGGACCCCTCCAGCGTGGTGAGGTCGATCATCGAGATCGCCGTGTCGATCGCCCACGCCTTGCTGGTGGTCTTGATCGACCGCGTGCCCAGGGCCGCAGCGCGTGCCTCGGCCCCTACCTGGTCCACCGGCGGCAGGCCGTGCAGCCAGGTGCGCAGGGATCGGTTGGACAGCGCGGACACCCCGAGGAGGTCCCTCGCCTGCGACGTTGCAGTGGTTGCTGACACCGACGCAGCGTACCGTCAGCGCCATGCCGTCCCGACTGGCTCATACCCCCGACGCCACAGATCAGCGCCGACTCTTCCGGCAGTCCGGGGCCATGGTGCTCGGCATCGTCACGATCGTGATCTGCGCCGTGATCCTGGTGTTCGGCCTTTGGTCGATGCACCGGCTGCACGCGGTCGACATCGCGTGGCCGATCGCGGTCGCGCTGCTCGCGTGGGTGCTCTTCGTGCGCCCGTGCGTCGTCCTCACCGAGCAGGCGGTCGTGATCCGCAACCTGGTGCGTGAAGTGCAGATCCCCTGGGCTGCCGTGGAGTCCACGCAGTCCCGGTGGAATCTGAAGGTGGTCACCACGGGCGGCGCGGGGTACGGATCGTGGGCCATCACCACTCAGCGCCGCCGGGTCCCGAGGGCACAGCGGATCGGCCTGGGGATGGGCAACTTCAGGTCGCGTGCCGAGCGCAAGCAGCCGATCGACGTCGGTGCCTATCTCAACGGTCCCGAGCGCGCGCAGTCGGCGGCCGCGGTCGCCGCCAGCATCGATGAGATGAAGGCCGCGTCGGCCCCGCAGGCCACTGGAGACACCGGCGTACGCGTGCAGCCCGCCTGGTGGGGGATCGCCGGCCTCGGGGCGGCCGTCGTCCTGATCGTCGTCGGCCTCCTGGGCTGACGCGTCACGCCGGGGCGGTCAGGCGCTCCATCTCCGTGCGGATGGCGCCCAGCCTGCTCTCGCCGCTCACCCGGTCGGCGTCGATCGCCTCCAGGTAGACCTTCAGCTTGGGTTCGGTGCCGCTCGGCCGCACGATCACTCGCGTGTCGTCGTCGAGCAGGTAGCGCAGCCCCTCCGTGGGCGGCAGACCGCCGTCACCGCGCGCCAGATCCTCGACGGACACGACGCGTTGGCCGCCGACGCTGCTCGGCGTGGTCGCGCGCAGCCGCGCCATGACGTCGCCGATCAGCGCGAGGTCCTGCACCCGCACCGAGAAGCTGTCGGTCAGGTGGTGGCCGTACGTCGCGGCGAGGTCGTCGAGCGCGTCCAGCAGGGTGGCGCCGCGGCCGGCGAGCGACGCGGCGTACTCCGCCATCAGCAGAGCCGCGCTGACGCCGTCCTTGTCGCGCACCTGGGTCGGGTCGACGCAGTAACCGAGAGCTTCCTCGTAGCCGTAGACCAGGCCCGGCACGCGGCTGATCCACTTGAACCCGGTCAGCGTCTGCTCGTGCCGCACACCGTGCGCCGCGCACATCGCGGCGAGCAGCCGCGAGGAGACGATCGAGTTGGCCATCACCGCGTCGGCCGGCCAGTCCCGGCGCAGCAGATGGTCGCCGAGCAGCGCGCCGACCTCGTCGCCGCGCAGCATCCGCCATCCGTCGGAGTCGGCCACCGCGACGGCGCACCGGTCGGCGTCGGGATCGTTGGCGATGACCAGGTCCGCATCGACCTCGCGGGCCAGGTCGAGCGCGAGGTCGATCGCGCCGGGCTCCTCGGGGTTGGGGAACGCCACCGTCGGGAATTCCGGGTCGGGCGACTCCTGCTCGGCGACCGAGTAAACGTCATGGAAACCCACGCGCGCCAACGCATCTCGTGCCACCTGCGACCCCACGCCGTGCAGCGCGGTGTGCACGATCCGCAGTGCGCGCGGGCCGCCGGGGGTGACGACGCGGGATACGGAGTCGAGGTAGTCCGCCACGATCCCGTCGTCGAGGGTCTGCCAGCCGTCCTGCGCCTGGGGCACGGACGCGGCGTCGGGCACCGCCGTGATGGCGTCGGCGATCTGCTCGTCGACCGGCGACACGATCTGGCTGCCGTCGCCGAGGTAGACCTTGTAGCCGTTGTCCTGCGGCGGGTTGTGGCTCGCGGTGACCATGACGCCGGCGTCCGCGCCGAGGTCGCGGATCGCGAACGCCAGCACCGGTGTCGGCAGCGGATGCGGCAGCACCATCGCGTGGCCCCCAGCCGCCACGACCACCGCTGCGGTGTCCCGGGCGAAGACGTCGGAGTTGTGGCGGGCGTCGTACCCGATCACCACGGTCACGTCCGGTGCGCCGCGCTCCTCCTGCAGGTACGCCGTGAGGCCGGCTGCCGCTCGCAGCACCACGACGCGGTTCATCCGGGCCGGCCCGGCACCCAGCGCGCCGCGCAGGCCGGCGGTGCCGAACTGCAGCAGCCCGGAGAACCGGTCCTCCAGGTCGGCCACGGCGTCGTCGTCGCCGGACCGCACGTCAGCCAGCACCTGCTCCAGCTCGGCGCGGGTCTGCGGGTCGGGGTCGTCGGCGATCCAGGCGCTGGCCTGATCCTCGAGGGAGGTCATCACATCGCCCGTACGACGACGTCGGCGAGCAGCGCCCCGCACCGTGCCGCGGCGGCCTGTCCGGCCTCCAGCACCTCGGCGTGGGAGAGCGGCTGATCGCTCACGCCGGCCGCGGCGTTGGTGACCAGGCTGATGCCCAGCACCTCGAGCCCGGCCTGGCGCGCCGCGATCGCCTCGAGAGTGGTCGACATGCCGACCAGCTGCGCACCGAGGACGCCGGCCATCCGCACCTCGGCCGGCGTCTCGTAGTGCGGCCCGCGGAACTGCGCGTAGACGCCCTCGTCGAGCGTCGGGTCGACGGTGCGGGCCAGCTCGCGCAGCCGGGCGGAGTAGAGGTCGGTGAGGTCGACGAAGTTGGCGCCCTCGATCGGGGAGGTCGCGGTGAGGTTGATGTGGTCCGAGATCAGCACCGGGGTGCCGGGCGCCCACTCACGCCGCAACCCGCCGCACCCGTTGGTGAGGACGATCGTCGTACAGCCCGCCGCAGCCGCCGTCCGTACGCCGTGCACCACCGCGCGCACCCCGCGCCCCTCGTAGAAGTGGGTGCGGGTGCCGAAGACCAGTGCGCGCCGGTCGGTCTCGCCGATCCGGACCGATCGGATCGTGCCCGTGTGACCGCTGACGGCCGCGGCGGTGAAGCCCGGCACGTCGGTGTTCGCGATGGTGGCGAGCGTCTCGCCGATGCGGTCGGCGGTCTCGCCCCACCCGGATCCGAGCACCAGCGCGACGTCGTGGCGCGGGCTCCCGGTGGCCTCGGCGATCACCTCCGCAGCGCTGCGGGCGACCTCGAACGGGTCGGTGGCGGGGTCTGCGAGGTCGGCTGCGATCGTCACCGGCACAGGCTAGCGAGGTCCCGCGTGGTGAAATGAACCCGTGACGCGTCAGAGAACCGTGGCCATCATCGGCGGAGGACCAGGGGGCTACGAGTCGGCACTAGTGGCCGCCGCGGCCGGTGCCTCCGTCACGGTCATCGAGAACGAGGCGATGGGCGGCGCCGCCGTCCTCACCGACTGCGTGCCCAGCAAGGCGCTGATCGCCACCTCCGACTTCATGTCGCGTTTCGCCTCCGCCGGACGCCTCGGCGTCGGTTTCGAGGGTGCCGGTGAGGACCAGCACGCCGAGGCCCACCTCATCCAGATCAACGAGCGCATCCTGGCGCTCGCGCAGGCGCAGAGCCACGACATCCGCGCCCAGGTCGAGGGCACCGGGGTGCGGGTCTGCCGCGGCGCCGGCCGGGTCAGCGCACCGGGGAAGGTCACGGTCGAGAGCGAGGACGGCGTCGAGGAGATCTCCGCCGACGTCACCCTGATCGCCGTCGGCACCCGACCCCGCACGATGCCGGCGGCGCAGCCGGACGGCGATCGGATCCTCACCTGGCAGCAGATCTACGACCTCAAGGAGCTGCCCGAGCACCTGATCGTGGTGGGTTCGGGAGTCACCGGCGCCGAACTCGCGCACGCCTATCTCGGGCTGGGGTGCGCGGTCACGCTGGTGTCCTCACGCGACCGGGTGCTGCCCGGCGAAGACGCCGATGCCGCCCTCGTCATCGAGAACGTCTTCCGCCGCCGCGGGATGCAGGTGCTCAACCGGTCCCGGGCCAAGTCGGCCGAACGCACCGACGAGGGCGTCCTCGTCACGCTCGAGGACGGTCGCACGGTCGAGGGCTCGCACGTGCTCCTCGCCGTCGGGTCGATCCCGCAGACGCGCGGCATCGGCCTGGAGGATGCCGGGGTCGAGATGACCGAGTCCGGCCACATCGTGGTCGACCGCGTCTCGCGGACCTCGGCGTCTGGGGTGTACGCCGCCGGCGACTGCACGGGAGTGCTGCCGCTGGCCTCCGTCGCGGCCATGCAGGGGCGCCTCGCGATGGCGCACGCCCTCGGCGACGCGGTGGCTCCGCTGAACCTGCGCGGCGTGTGCGCCAACATCTTCACCGACCCCGAGATCGCCACGGTCGGCTACTCACAGGCCGATGTCGACGAGGGTCGCGTCGAGGCCAAGCTGGTGACGCTGCCGCTCTCGACCAACCCGCGCGCCAAGATGCGCAACATCCGGGACGGTTTCGTGAAGCTGCTGGTCCGGCCCGGCAGCAACACCATCATCGGAGGGGTCGTGGTGGCCCCGCAGGCGTCGGAGCTGATCTTCCCCATCGGGCTGGCCGTGCAGAACAGGCTCACGGTCGACCAGGTGTCCTCGACGTTCTCGGTCTACCCCTCGATGACCGGGTCGATCACCGAGGCCGCGCGCCGGCTGCACTCGCTCGACTACTGATCCTGACCTCCGCCCCTCCTCGAGATGTCGGTTTCGGAGGGTCTGCCGGCTGATTGACCCTCCCGAAGGGATATCTCGGCGTACGGCGCAGATCGGCGTCCGGGCATGCGAACGGCGCACGTCCCGTCGTGGGACGTGCGCCGTTGCGGTGAAGTAGGGGGCTCAGTGGCCGAGTGCCAGGCCGCGGTAGTAGGTCACCAGCGGCTTGTGCTGTGCGACGCGCTGCTGGCGGTTGCGTGCGAAGAACTGCACGGTCCAGGTGCCGACGCAGGCGATGAGGGCCACGAGAGCGACGGCGACGATGATCATCGTGCCGGTGAAGAACTGGTCGATGTTCACAACGTTCATGAGTCTGCCTCTGTCTCGATCTTGTTGATCACTACGTCTGTAGTGCTCATGTCCCTGACACTACGCCTGTAGTGGAATCGCCGCAAGCGCGGCCCCTGTGTGCTGCCTCACAGGGGCGATGGGCGGACGTGAGAGGCTGCGGGCGTGTCCAGGAAGAGCAGGCGCCCCGAGGGGACGGCGGCGCGGCAGGCCCACCTGCTGGAGTCCGCGATCACCGTCGTCGGCCGCGGCGGCCTGCGAGGTCTGACCCATCGGGCCGTCGACCGGGAGGCCGACCTGCCCGAGGGCACCTGCTCGGTCTACTTCCGCACGCGGCTCGCACTGCTGACGGCGCTGACTGCGTTCGTGGCCCAGCGGTTGACCGACGACGTACGCCGGATGGGAGAGGCGCTGCCGGAGTCCAACGGCGATCCCGCACCGGCCATCGAGGCCACAGTCGAGCTGGTCGTGCGCTGGTCGGGTCGCCCCGATCTGCTGATCACGATGACCGAGCTCTATCTGGAATCGGTGCGCACGCCCTCACTGCGGTCGGTGTCGGGGGCTTGGCGCGACGGGCTGGTCGGCGTCGTGGAGGAGTTGGTGCAGCGATCGGGCAAGTCCGACCCCCGGCGGCGGGCGCAGGGCATCGTGGCCAGCGTCGAGGGTGTCGCGGTGGCGTCCCTGCCGCTGTCGGCGCGGGACCGCAAAACCTACCTGCGCGACACGCTCACCCTGGTGGTCTCCAGCCTCGCCTGAGGCTGTCTCGCCTCTGCACCGTTTGCGTCCCTGCGCCTGTCTTCGCCCCTGCCGGCTTGCCGCTGCGAGTGGCGGTTCTCATGCGGCTTCGACGAGCGCCGCGGCCGTTGCCCCGCCTGCCCGGGCGTGGGTTGTCGGCGCTGCGGCCACTTTCCTGCGCCGCGCGCACGCGGACAGGTGGACTGTCGGCGCTGCGGTCACTTTCCTGTATGGCGCCTACGCGCGGGCGAGAGGCTGTCAGTCGGTGATCTGGGCCAGCACCGCGCCGGACGTGACCGTCTGGCCGATCTCGGCCGTGAGGCCGGAGATGGTGCCGTCCTTGTGCGCGGTGATCGGCTGCTCCATCTTCATGGCCTCGATCACCACGACCGTGTCGCCGGTCGCGACGGTGTCGCCGTCGGAGGCGACCACCTTGACGATGGTGCCCTGCATGGGCGCGGTGAGCGCATCGCCACCAGCGGCAGCGCCACCGCCGCCGGAACGGCTGCGCTTGGGCGCCTTCGCCCGCCCTGGGGCAGCGCCGCCGCCGCCCAGCTGCAGGTCGCCCGGCAGCGAGACCTCGACGCGCTTGCCGCCGACCTCGATGACGAGCTGCTGGCGCGGGGCCGTCTCGGCGGCCTCTGCCGCCGGACCGTCGTACGCCGGGATGTCGTTGTCGAACTCGGTCTCGATCCATCGGGTGTGCACGGTGAACGGCGTGTCGCCCTCGGGCGCGAACGCGGGGTCGCTGACGACCTTGCGGTGGAAGGGCAGCACGGTCGGCATGCCCTCGACGACCATCTCCTCCAGCGCGCGGCGGGAGCGCTCGAGTGCCTGCTGCCGCGTCGCGCCGGTGACGATGAGCTTGGCGAGCATCGAGTCGAAGGCGCCGCCGATGACGTCGCCGCTCGTCACGCCGGAGTCGACCCGGACGCCCGGGCCGCTCGGCGCCTCGAAGCGGGACACGGTGCCCGGCGCGGGCAGGAAGCCGCGACCGGCGTCCTCGCCGTTGATCCGGAACTCGAAGGAGTGGGCGCGCGGCTCCGGGTCGTCGTACCCCAGCTCCTCGCCGCGGGCGAGTCGGAACTGTTCGCGGACCAGGTCGACGCCGGTGACCTCCTCGGAGACCGGGTGTTCGACCTGCAGGCGGGTGTTGACCTCCAGGAAGCTGATGACGCCGTCCTGCCCCACGAGGAACTCGCAGGTGCCCGCCCCCTGGTAGCCGGCAGCGCGCAGGATGTCCTTGGACGCACGCAGCAGTTCCGCGTGCTGCTCGTCGGTGAGGTAGGGCGCGGGCGCCTCCTCCACGAGCTTCTGGTTGCGGCGCTGCAGCGAGCAGTCACGGGTCGAGACGACCACGACGTTGCCGTGCGCGTCGGCCAGGCACTGGGTCTCCACGTGCCGCGGCTTGTCCAGGAACCGTTCGACGAAGCACTCGCCGCGCCCGAACGCCGAGACGGCCTCGCGCACCGCTGACTCGAAGAGCGAGGGGATCTCCTCGATGGTGCGGGCGACCTTCAGGCCGCGCCCGCCACCGCCGTACGCCGCCTTGATCGCGATCGGCAGGCCGTGCTCCTTCGCGAACGCGACGATCTCGTCGGCGTCGTTGACGGGCTCCTTCGTTCCGGGCACGAGGGGCGCGCCCGCGGCGGTCGCGATGTGGCGCGCCTTCACCTTGTCGCCCAGGGAGTCGATGGCCTGCGGCGACGGGCCGATCCAGGTCAGCCCGGCGTCGATGACGGCCTGGGCGAAGTGGGCGTTCTCGGCGAGGAAGCCGTAGCCGGGATGGACGGAGTCGGCGCCCGAGGTACGCGCGACCTCGAGCAGCTTCTCCTGCACCAGATAGGACTCACCGGGAGTCGCGCCACCGAGGGCATGTGCCTCGTCGGCGACCTGCACGTGCAACGCGTCACGGTCCGGATCGGCGTACACCGCGACCGACGCGATGCCCTCGTCCTTGCACGCGCGCGCGATGCGGACGGCGATTTCCCCCCGGTTGGCGATCAGCACCTTCTCGACAGCAGCCATGGTCCGGGACTCTAGTGGGATGAGGCACACCCGGGTCGTCCGGGTGATGAGACGCGCGGGCATACAGAGCCGGGGCACGCGGTTGGACCACACATGACGGACACAACCAGCACTGCAGTTCCCGCGGTCGCCCTGCGCGCCGCTACCGGCACCACCCCGATCCCGCAGCTGGGGTTCGGCGTCTTCCAGGTGGACGACAAGGACACCCCGCCCGCCATCGCGTCGGCGCTCGAGGTGGGCTACCGCTCGATCGACACCGCGCGCATCTACGGCAACGAGGACGGCGTGGGCCGCGCGCTCGCCGCGACCGACGTACCCCGCGACGAGATCTTCCTGACCACCAAGGTCTGGAACGACGACCAGGGCTACGACAAGACGCTGAAGGCGTTCGACGCCTCCGTCGCCAAGCTCGGCTCCGAGCCGGATCTCTACCTGATCCACTGGCCGACCCCGAAGCACGACACCTACGTCGACACGTTCCGCGCGCTGCTGAAGCTGCGCGACGACGGCCGCATCAAGGTCGCCGGCGTCTGCAACTTCAACATCGAGCACCTGCAGCGTGTGTACGACGAGCTGGGGGAGTACCCCGCCATCAACCAGGTGGAGCTGCACCCGCTCCTGCAGCAGCAGGAGCTGCGCGACTTCCACGCGACCCACGACATCGTGACCGAGGCGTGGAGCCCGCTGGCCCAGGGCGGCGAGCTGCTGAAGGACGCGACCATCGGCAAGATCGCCGACACCAAGGGGGTCTCGCCCGCTCAGGCGATCCTGCGCTGGCACATCCAGATGGGCAACGTCGTCATCCCCAAGTCGGTGACGCCGTCGCGGATCAAGGAGAACTTCGACATCTTCGGCTTCGAGCTGGACGCCGATGACATGAGCACGATCGCGCGGCTGGACCAGGGTGGTCGGGTCGGCCCCGACCCCGCCGAGTTCAACTGACCGACCGCAGCACCAGGCCACCGAGGGGTGGGGAAGCCGTCGAAAGGTGACGGTATTTCCCTGCCCCTCGATGTCGTCCCTGCCCCCGACGGTGATAGCCAACTCCCGACCACCGGTGCGGGCGAGGGTGATCCACCGCACACCCCTGCGATGCAATCCGGCGTCAGCGGTGTGACGAATGATGTCTGATGCGCACTGGAATAGCTGATTGCGGGATAGCTGTGACACGCTTGCGTTGGCCATGACCGTTCGACCGGGGAACTCCTAAGAGCTGTGGAAGGAACGATCGTGGACAAGTCGGGGGCCGGCGTTCATCGCGGACCATCCCGTCGGGCCGTCGCAGGTGGTCTCATCTGGACGGTGCCCGTGATCGCCGTGGGGGCTGCGGCGCCGGCGATGGCCGCGAGCCCGCCTGTGACAAGACAGTTCACGACCCCGGGCAGCACCACCTACACCATCCCCGCAGGCAACAAGTCCGCGACGTTCACGGTCGTCGGCGCGGGTGGCGCGAGCTCGACCACGGTCGCCGGCGGTTCCGGTGCCTCCATCACGGGCACACTTGCGCTCGCCGGTACGACCGCAACGACCCTGACGGTCGTCGTCGGTGCAGCTGGTGCCGCCCTGGGGGTCGGTGGGGCCGGGTACGGCAACGGCGGCTCGTCTTCCACAGCTCTGGGCACCAATGACCGAGGTCGAGGCGGCGGCGGTGGCAGCGCGATACTCACCTCTGCGAACGTCGTCCTGGTCGCGGCCGGCGGCGGTGGCGGTGCGGGCGCATATTCACTTACCGGGTACACCGGAACGACTGGTCTCGGTGGTAATACCGGGACTGCCGGTGGCACGACGACGGTCACTCTGACCAGCGACAACTCCCAATACACCTCGGTCGGCGGTGGCGCCACGACTAGCGCGACCGGAGGCACTGCCGGCAATGGTGGCACCGGCACTGTGACGACCCGGTACGTCGGAGGAGCCGGCGGAAATAACGCGACCGGCGGTAACAACGGAGGCAACGGCGGCGCAGGCGCCTATGTCCCGGCTCAGACCAACGCCGGCACGACGAACATCTGCGGTGGCGGTGGTGGAGGCGGTTATGCCGGGGGCGGTGGCGGCGCGGGTGCGGTCATCACGGGGACGAGCTATGCGCTCTTCGGTGGAGCCGGCGCCGGTGGCAGCAACTACGTCGGCGGTGCTGGTGTCTCCGGCACCAATATTACCAACGCTAACAACGCCGCGGCGAACACCACGGCCACTAACGGCTCGGTCACCATCACCTACTGATCGGGCTGTCGGCAGGGCACTGCGTCAGCACGGCTGGCGGGACACCTCAGACGGGGAGAACCCGGGCGACGAAAGCGCGGAGTTGATCCAGGTTGCGGCACTCGTGCATGTCGACGACAGCGCCGTACGCCGCCGCGACCGAGTCGCCGGTGTCCCACATCCGTGCGGGTTCGGGGTTGAGCCAGGCGACGTGCCGCGCGCGGGCGGCGATGGCCGCGACGTGCGCGACCCCGGGGTCCCCGTAGTTGGTCCGGGCGTCGCCGAGGATGAGCACCGTGCTGCGTGGACCGATGCTCTCCCACTCGCTGCGCACGAAGCCGCGGAACGCCGTGCCGTAGCTGCTGCTCGTGCCGTGAGCGGTGAACTCCCGCGTACGACGGGCCCAAATGCCCAGCGGCGCAACGGGTTCGGCGTCCTTCAGCACATCGGTGATCTCGGCGGTGCTGCTCACGAACCCGTAGGCGCGCACCTTCCGGAACTGCGCGTGCAGGGCCTGCATCAGCAGCATGGTGAAGGTGGAGAAGGCGCCGACCGAGCCGGACAGGTCGGCGAGCACGATGAGATCCGGCCGGTGTCGGCGCCGCTCCCGGTACGCCGGGTCGATCGGCACGCCGCCGGTGGACAGCGACCGTCTCAGCGTGCGGCGTACGTCGATCTCGCCCCGCCCGGCCGCCCGGCGAGCGGACATGCGGGCGGCGAGCTTGCGGGCCAGCGGGTCGATGTGGCGGCGGAGCTCGTCGAGGTCCTTCGTGCCGGCGCTCAGGAAGTTGCGCTGCTCGATGCCGCTGCCGACCCCGAACCGCGCCACCCGCTCACGCGATCGCACCTGGGTGTTGCGACGCAGCGCCTCGGCCTCGATGCGGCGGCGGAAGGCCGCGACGCGGGCGCGCATCTCCTCGCGGTCGAACCGGTCCGACAGCTGCTCGCCACCCTGACCACTCCCACTGTGCTCGCCGCGGGCCCCGCGTGACTGCTGCTGCGCGGCGGCGATCGCGCGCTGCGGCTGCAGTCGGGAGATCGTCTGAGCCGACGAATACCCCTGCTTTTCATCGCCGTTCGCGACTTCGCCGAGAAGATCGACTGCGGCGGCTGCGAGATCCTCCAGACCCTGGGCATCGTCGTCCGCCAGAGCCTGCACCAGCTGGTCGCGCAGCTCGTCGACCGACGCGGCCCGCGCCACCGTGCGCCGGCCTGGTGCGGCGGGGAAGTAGAGATCGAAGAGCCGGTCGAAGACCTCCCGGTCGCCGGCGCGACGCAGCATCGCCGCGGCCACGCCGCCGCGCAGCCGGATGCGGTCGTCCAGACCGAGGGCGGTGGCGATCCGGGCGGCGTCCGCGACCTCGCTCGTACCGACCCGGATCCCGTGGTCGCGCAGCGAGGTGGTCAGCTCGACCAGCCGGTCACCGAGCGCGCTCTCAGCCGTCGAGGGCACGGTCCAGGTCCAGCGTGCTGGTGGCGACGCGGATGTCGTCCTGGTGTTTGAGGATGACCCCGAGGGTGCTGCGGACCAGCGCCGGGTCGAGCTCCTTCGTGCCGAGTGCCACGAGGGTGTGTGCCCAGTCGAGGGTCTCGGCGACCGACGGCGGTTTGCGCAACGACCCGGCGCGCAGGGCGCCGACGATGCGCACCAGGGTCTGCGTCAGCGTGTCGTCCAGGCCCGGCGCCTGCAGCCCGACGATGCGGGCCTCCAACTGCGGATCGGGATAGTCGATGTGCAGGAAGAGGCATCGGCGTCGCAGCGCCTCGGACAGTTCGCGGGTGGCGTTGGAGGTCAGGACGACGAACGGCCGGTGGCGTGCGGTCACCGTGCCCAGCTCGGGCACCGTCACCTGGAAGTCGGACAGGATCTCCAGCAGGAGCCCCTCCATCTCCTCGTCGGCCTTGTCCAGCTCGTCGATGAGCAGCACGACCCGCTCCTCGCTGCGGATCGCAGCGAGCAGGGGCCGCGGCAGCAGGAACTCCTCACCGAAGATGTCAGATTTGACGTCCTCCCAGGCGTGTTCGTGGCTGTCGCGCTCGGCGGTGATCCGCAGCAGCTGCGCCGCGTGGTTCCACTCGTAGAGCGCCCGGGCCTCGTCGACGCCCTCGTAGCACTGCAGCCGGATCAGGTCGGCGCCGATCGCGCGGCTGACGGCCTTGGCGAGCTCGGTCTTGCCGACCCCGGCAGGGCCTTCGACCAGCAGCGGCTTGCCGAGGGCTTCGGCGAGATAGACGGTCGTGGCGATCTCGTCCGAGGCGAGGTATTCGACGTCGGCGAGGGACTGCAGCGCCTGGTCGACACCGGCGAGCGCGGGGTGCGGGGTCGTCATACCGGCCATCCTCGCGTACGCCGCATCGGCGCCCGCGGCCGGTCGATCCGCGAGTGTCCGCAGATTCGTGTACCCGTCCACACGGATCTGCGGACACTCGCAGGGCGGAAACCGGACGAGGGTCGCCGCGCGCTCTGTGGAGCGCGCGACGACCCTCGTCGTCAGCAGGTGGAGCTCAGGCCTTCTTGGTCTCCGCGAAGATCGCGGCGATCTCGTCGATCTTGCCCAGCAGCTCGTCGGCCTTGGCGACATCGAACGTCGCCTTCGTGCCGCCGCCGCCACCGGCCAGCTTGGTGGCTTCGTTGACGAGGGTGTGCAGCTGGGGGAACTTCTCGAAGTGCGGCGGCTTGAAGTAGTCGGTCCACAGCACCCACAGGTGGTGCTTGACCAGCTCGGAGCGCTGCTCCTTGATGATCGCGGCGCGAATGCGGAAGTCGGGGTCGTCGTTGTCGGCGACCTTCTCACAGATGGCCTTGACGGACTGGGCCTCGATACGGGCCTGGGCGGGGTCGTACACGCCACATGGCAGGTCGCAGTGTGCGCTGACCTCGATCGTGGGGGCAAGGAAACGGCGGAGCATCAAGTCATCCCTCTCATCGGTCGCCGCGCGGTGACGCGCGGCTGGGTGCAGATGCAACCACCCTACGGCCGGGCACGGGGGCGGGCCAAGGGATCCGGCTGCTGCGACGTGGTCGCATCGACGGACGTCCGAACCCGGCGCGCGTGGTCAGCGTGCTCTGCGCGTCCGAGGCAGGCGCAGCAGCACCTTCGCCAGCACGTCGTCTTCGGGAATGGCACCGACCGACCAGGAGTCGATCCCCTCGGCGGGGTTGTCCCGTTCGGCCCACCAGCCGTTGCGTTCGCGTCGGGTCAGCCGCTTGACGGCGATCGGTCGCGGGCCGTCGGGCCCGTCGGGCAGCCGGATCACGTGCGCCCGACCGGGAGCCGGACGTACGCCGTAGGCGACCAGCAAGCGGTCGCCCTCGACGTACGTCGGCTCCATGGAGCGGCCGCGGACGACGGCCACCCCGATCCGCGGCAGGCCGCGCATGGTCGGTGTCAGTCGACCTCGGTGGGGGATGCGCCCGAATGTCCGGACACGTCGTCGTGGGCCGGGCGCCCGTCGCTAGACGGCTCACCGCCGGTGGAGCCCTCCAGCCCGACCAGGGCGGTGACCGCCTCCACGCGGTGCTCCTCCTCGGCGTGCACCCGGCTGAGGAAGGACTTCGTGCGCTCGTGCTGCGGGTGGTCGATGACGTCACGCGGGTTGCCGGACTCGACCACCACGCCGGCGTCCATGAAGACCACCTTGTCGGCGACGCCCCGGGCGAAGGCCATCTCGTGCGTCACCACGACCATGGTCATGCCGTCGCGGGCCAGTTCGCGCATGACCGCCAGCACCTCGCCGACCAGCTCCGGGTCCAGAGCGGACGTCGGCTCGTCGAAGAGCATGAGCTTGGGCTTCATCGCCAGGGCCCGTGCGATCGCCACCCGCTGCTGCTGTCCGCCGGACAGCTGAGCGGGGAAGTGGTCGCAGTGATCGCCCAGGCCTACCCGCTCGAGCAGAGCGAGTGCCTCGGCGCGCGCGGTCTTCTTGTCCACGCCCTTGACGTGGATGGGCGCCTCCATGACGTTCTCCACCGCGGTCTTGTGCGGGAAGAGGTTGAACCGCTGGAAGACCATCCCTATCTCGCGACGCTGCTCGGCGATCCGCTTCTCGGTGAGGCGGTGCAGCTGCCCCTCCCGGTCGTCGTAGCCCATGAGGTCGCCGTCGACCCAGATGCGGCCGCCGTCGATCGTCTCCAGCTGGTTGATGCACCGCAGGAAGGTCGTCTTGCCCGAGCCGGAGGGACCGAGCAGGCAGACGACCTGCCCCTCATGCACGTCGAGGTCGATGCCCTTCAGCACCTCGTTGCCGTGAAAGGCCTTGGTGACGTTGAGCGCTCGTACGATCGCCTTGTCGCTGTGTGCGTCGGTCGTGGTCATCGGGGACCTCCTCCGGCCAGGCCGAGCATCCGCGCTCGTAGGCCGCCGTCGGCTCGCTGCGTGCCGATCCCGCGGCCGAACTTGCGTTCCAGGAACATCTGCACCACCGCGAGGATGGAGCAGATGACCAGGTACCAGAGCACGGCTGCCATGTACCCCGGCATGATCTTGAAGGAGTGGCTGCCGATCTGCGAGGTCTGATAGAACAACTCGGCGATGACCGGGATCGCGGACAGCAACGAGGTGTCCTTGACCATCGCAAGGGTCTCGTTGCCGGTGGGCGGCACGATCACCCGCATCGCCTGCGGCAGCACGACGCGGCGCATGCTCTTGCCGGAGGACATCCCGAGTGCCTGCGCCGCCTCACGCTGACCGACATCCACCGATTGGATTCCGGCCCGCGCGATCTCGGCCATGTACGCCGCCTCCGACAGGCCCAGCCCGATGATTCCGATCACGATCCCGTTGGAGGCCTGCGCCACGTTGATGTGCCCGAACGTCGTTGCGTTCGAGCTCAGCCCGATGAAGTGGCCGAGCTGCTCGGCGAACGGAAATCCCAGGCTGACCTGCGGGTAGAGGTAGGCGAGTCCGCTACCGAACATCGCCAGCAGCACCAGCCGGGGGATGGAACGAAAGAACCAGACGTAGACCGAGGCGACACCGCGCAGTACCGGGTTGTCCGACAGACGCATGATCGCGAGCAGGATGCCGAGGACCACCCCGATGACCATCGCGCCGACGGTCCCGACGATCGTGCCGCGCCAGAGCCCGTCGATCACCGGATTGTACTTCATGATCTGGTAGGTGAACGACCAGTCCCAGCGCGTGTTGGTGACGACGGAACTGACCATCATCGCCACGATCACGGCGATGACGACGATCGCTACGTAGCGACCGGGGTGCCGGACCGGCCGGGCGTCGATCTTGCCCGGCCGGTCACCGGTCTCAACTGACACTGGGATTCACGGCGAAGTCGGTGACGGCGCCGCTGGTGTTGCCCCACTTGGCCAGGATGTTCTTGTAGACGCCGCTCTTGGCGAGCACCTGCAGGGCCGAGCTGATGGCGTCCGCGAACGCGGTCTGCGTCTTCGGGACCACGAAGCCGTACGGGGCAGTGCCGTAGAGCGCACCGGCGGTCTGCAGCTGGCCGCCGGTCTGCTTGATCGCGTAGAGCGTGATGGGTGAGTCGGCGCTCATCGCGTCGACCTTGCCCGAGATGAGGTCGGCCGTGACCTTGGACTGCAGTTCCTCGACGACCTGGTTGATGGGCTTCTTGCCGGCGCTCGTGCACTTCTTGCTGCGCGCGGTCAGGTCGTCGATCTCGACGGTGCCCTTCTGGACGCCGACGTTGAGACCGCAGGCGTTGTCGATGTCGACCTTCTTGGGGTTGCCCTTCTTCACGGCCCACTGGGTGCCGGCGCTGAAGTAGCTCACCATGTTCGCCTGCTTCTCGCGGTCGGCGTTGATGGTGAACGAGGAGACCCCGGCGCTGTACTTACCCGAGTTGACGCCGAGGATGATGGTGTCGAAGCCGGCTGATTGGAACTTCACCTTCAACCCCAGCGTGGTCGCGACGGCGGTGAAGAGGTCGACGTCCATGCCCTCCACGGTCTTGCCGTCGGCGCCGAGGAACTCGTTCGGTGCGTACGAAGAGTCGGAGCCCACGGTCAGCGTGCCCTTGGCCTTGACCGCGGCCGGGACCTTCGCGGCGAGCGCGCTGTCCAGCGTGGCGGTGCTCGACCCCGCCGGCGTCGTGCTGGACGAGCCGGACGCGGACGTGGAGCTGGAGCTGGAGCCGCCCAGCGAGCTCGAGCCGCAGGCGGTCAGGGCGAGGCATCCGAGGGCTGTGATGGAGCCGAGGGCCGCGACCTTGGTGGTGGTGGCGTGGCGAAGCAGAGTCATCTGTGTCTCCTGGAACATGAGTGGGATCCGTTGGCGACATGCCAGGTCCAGGGCGACATCCTGGCATCACCTGACCGAAAGGCTCCACGGCCTGCGCCGGTCGTAATCACCCCGTGACCCGGGCGGCCCGGCGATCAGCGGCCGGTGAGTGACCGAAGATGCGTGAGGCACGCGTCGTACGACGGGAGCAGACCGGCCTCCTGGGCCTCCGCCAGCGTGGGCGCCGCCTCGTCCTTGGGCGACAGCAGCGGAGTGATATCCGCGGGCAGTTTCAACCCGAGCGCCGGGTCGAGCGGGTGGATGCCGTGCTCGCCGCTCGGGTTGTACGCCGCGGAGCACAGGTAGCACGCCGTGCTGTCGTCCTCGAGGGCGATCAGCGCGTGCCCGAGGCCCTCGGACAGGTAGACCGCGCGCCGGTCGTCGGTGTCGAGCAGCACCGACTCCCACCGCCCGTACGTCGGCGAACCCACCCGGATATCGACCACGAAGTCGAGGAAGGACCCGTGCAGCGCCGTGACGTACTTGGCCTGGCCCGGGGGCACGTCGGCGAAGTGGATGCCGCGCACCGTGCCACGCGACGACACCGAGATGTTGGTCTGCAACACCCGCGGTTCGTGGCCGAGGTGCTCGGCCAGCAGGTCGCCGCGGTATCCCTCCAGGAACACGCCGCGGTCGTCGGGGAACTGCCGCGGGGTCACGACGTACGCGCCCTCGATGGCCAGCGGTTCGATCTGCATCAGACGCCTTCCTCTACGAGCGCGGTGAGGTATTCGCCGTACCCGCTCTTGGTCAGCCCGTCGCCGAGCCGCATGAGTTCCTCATCGCCGATCCAGCCGGCACGCCAGGCGATCTCCTCGACGCAGCCGATCTTCAGGCCCTGCTGCGCCTCGACGGCGTGCACGAATTGCGCGGCGGACATCATGGCCTCGAAGGTGCCGGTGTCGAACCACGCGGTCCCGCGCGGCAGCGTCGTGACCGTGAGCTTGCCGGTCCGCAGGTAGGCCTCGTTGATCGCGGTGATCTCCAACTCCCCCGCGCGCTCGGGCGCAGTCCTCTCGCGATCTCGACCACGTCGTTGTCGTAGAAGTAGAGCCCCGGCACGATGTAGCGCGACTTGGGGACCTTCGGCTTCTCCTCGATCGACAGCACCAGGCCGTCGGCGTCGAACTCCACCACGCCGTACGCCGAGGGGTCCGGCACGTGGTAGGCGAAGATCCGCGCCCCATCGGGGTCGGCCTGGTCCCGCAGCCGTCGGCCGAGTCCGGAGCCGAAGAAGATGTTGTCCCCGAGCACGAGTGCGACGCTGTCGTCGGCGATGAAGTGCGCGCCGATCACGAACGCCTGGGCCAGGCCCTCGGGGCGCGGCTGCACGGCGTACGTGAGGGAGATCCCCCACTGGGAGCCGTCGCCGAGCAACCGGGAGAACTGCTCGGAGTCGTGGGGGGTGGTGATGATGAGAACGTCCCGGACGCCGGCCATCATCAGCGTCGCGAGGGGGTAGTACACCATCGGCTTGTCGTAGATCGGCATCAGCTGCTTGCTGATCGCCCGGGTGATCGGGTGCAACCGAGTGCCCGATCCACCTGCCAGAATGATCCCCTTCATGGGCGCAGACACTAACGGGCGCGCCCCGAGCGGAGGTTGTCGAGTGCGTGTCCTGGTGACGGGCGGGGCCGGTTTCATCGGTAGCAACTTCGTCCACCTGACGCGGCGCACCCGCCCCGACGCGCAGGTCACAGTGCTCGACGCGATGACCTACGCCGGGCATGAGCAGTCGCTCGCCGGCACCGGCGCGGCCCTGGTCCGCGGCGATGTCGCCGACGCCGACCTGGTCGACCGGCTGGTCGCCGACGCCGACCTCGTCGTGCACTTCGCGGCCGAGTCGCACAACGACAACTCGCTGCGCGAGCCCTGGCCCTTCGTGCAGACCAACGTCGTCGGCACCTACACGCTGCTGGAGGCGGTGCGGCGACACGATGTGCGCTACCACCACATCTCCACCGACGAGGTCTACGGCGACCTGGCGCTGGACGACCCGCACCGCTTCACCGAGGCGACCGCGTACAACCCCTCGAGCCCCTACTCCTCGACCAAGGGCGCCAGCGACCTGCTGGTCCGGGCGTGGGTGCGCTCCTTCGGGGTCCGCGCGACCCTGTCGAACTGCTCCAACAACTACGGCCCGCGCCAACACGTGGAGAAGTTCATCCCGCGCCAGATCACCACGTTGCTCGACGGGGGTCGCCCGCGGCTCTACGGCGACGGCATGAACGTGCGCGACTGGATCCACGTCGACGACCACAACGACGCGGTGTGGACGATCGTCGAGCGGGGCGAGATGGGGGCGACCTACCTGATCGGCGCCGACGGAGAGGCCGACAACCTCACGGTGGTGCGCACCCTGCTGGACCTGATGGGCCGCCCGGGCGACGACTTCGAGCATGTGACCGACCGGCCGGGTCACGACCGCCGGTACGCGATCGACTCCACCCGCTTGCGCACCGAGCTCGGCTGGACTCCGCGCTACGGCGACTTCCGGGCGGGACTCGCCGCGACGATCGACTGGTACCGCGACAACGAGGACTGGTGGCGCCCCGCGAAGGCGGCGACGGAGGCCGGATACGCCGCGGCCGGTGAGACCGCCGTGCCTCAGGACCGCGCCGGCGAGGTCCCTCGATGAAGCGCTGGCTCCTGACCGGTGGCCGCGGCATGCTCGGGCAGGACCTGGCACGGGTCGTGGAGCGTTCCGGCGACCAGGTGCTGGTGACCGGGTCGGCCGACCTGGACATCACCGACGCACAAGCGGTGCAGGACGCCGTCGGCGACGTCGACGTCGTGGTCAACTGCGCGGCCTGGACCGCGGTCGACGACGCGGAAACCCATGAAGCTCAAGCGTTCTCGATCAATGCGACAGGTGCGGCCAATGTCGCCCGCGCCTGCGCCCAGCGCGGCGTACGGCTCGTGCAGATCTCCACCGACTACGTCTTCGACGGCACCGCCACCACCCCCTACGCCGAGGACACGACGCAACGTCCGCGGTCGGCCTACGGGCGCACCAAGTGCGCCGGGGAGTGGGCTGTACGCTCGCTGCATCCCGACGCGCTGGTGGTGCGCACCGCGTGGCTGTACGGCGCCGGTGGCGGCAACTTCGTCGCCACGATGGCCCGGCTCGCCGGCGAGCGAGACATGCTGACCGTCGTGGACGATCAGCGCGGCCAGCCGACCTGGACCGTCGACCTCGCCGACCTGGTGGTGCGTCTGGTCGACGCCGGAGTTCCCGGCGGCTACTGGCACGGGGTCGGTGCCGGTGAGACCACCTGGTGGGGGCTGGCGCGCGCCGTCTTCGAGGAGGCCGGGTGGGATCCGGAGCGGGTGCAGGCGGTCGGCAGCGACCAGTTCGTGCGTCCGGCACCGCGTCCGGCGTACTCCGTCCTGGGCACCGGGCGGCTGACCGAGCACGGCGTCTCGCCGGTGCGGGACTGGGCTGACGCCCTGCGTGAGGCGCTGCCCGAACTGCTCGCCTAGGGCCCGGGGAATCAGGCGGAAATTGGGCCGGCTCTCAGCTCACTTCCGCCTGTCGAAGGTTGCTAAATTGGTACACGTTGCATCAGTTGTGCGCCGAATCTGCTGTGGCGTGAAAGGGGCGGGGTGTCCGCACGACTCGAGATCGCCGAAGGGCACCCGGTCAAGGAACCGGTGTTCGTCGAGACCTCTCAATGGCGTCCGCGCTTCGTCGTGACCGCCGTGGGCGTCGACGCCCTGGCGATCGCCGTCGCCCTGGTCTCCGCGAAGCTGCTGCGCTTCGGTAACGGGACTCAGGCCCTCTCCGGCACCAGCCACGCCACCTACCTCACCGTGGCGATCTCCCTGCTCTGCGCCTGGATGGCGGCGCTGGCCTTCACCCAGAGCTACCGCCCCGAGCACGCGACCATCGGCAACGAGGCGTACCTGCGGGTCGTGCGGTCCTCGTTCTTCATCTTCGGTGTGCTGGCGATGGTGGCGTTGGCGCTGCGGCTGCAGTTCGCTCGTGGCTACATCGCCATCGCGTTCCCCCTCGGCGTCGCCCTGCTGATCCTGGGCCGTTTCGCGATCCGCGTGTGGTTGGTGCATTCGCGCGACGCCGGCCGGTGCATGGACACGGTGCTGGTGGTGGGTGCGCCACAGGAGGTCCGCTACGTCGCCGACCGGATCGGCCGAACGCCGGAGGCGGGTTTCGTCATCTCCGGCGTCGTCACCGGCGCGGACCGTGCGGGCACCTTCGAGCTGCGTGACGGCAATCTGGTGCCGGATGCGGGCGCTGTCGACAACGCCCTGGCCACCGCTCTGGCCCACGACGTCAGCGCGATCATCATCGCCGGCCATGCCCAGGTCTCCGACACCTATCTGCGCGAGCTGGGCTGGTCCCTCGAACGCACCGGCATCGGGATGGTGCTCGCCAACCGGATGACCGACGTCGCCGGACCGCGCATCCACCGCACACCCGTCGAGGGGCTGCCCTTGATGAGCGTGGAGGCGCCGCGGTACGACGGGGGCCGCTACCTGCTCAAGCGGATCTTCGACGTCGTGGTGTCGGGCCTGCTCCTGGTCGTGACCTCGCCGCTCTTCGCCGTCATCGCGCTGCTGATCAAGCTGGACGACCACGGGCCGGTCCTGTTCCGCCAGGACCGCGTGGGTGTCAACGGCGAGACGTTCGCGATGACCAAGTTCCGCTCCATGGTCGTGGACGCCGAGTCCCGGCTGGACGGGCTCGCTCCGGACGCGGGGCTGGCGCACCCGTTGTTCAAGATGCGCCAGGACCCAAGAGTGACCCGCGTGGGCCGGGCTCTGCGCGCGTACTCCCTGGACGAACTCCCGCAGCTGCTGGACGTCTTCGCCGGGAACATGTCGATGGTCGGCCCGCGCCCGGCACTCACCCGGGAGGTGAGCGTCTACCGGGACAACGCGCACCGGCGACTCAACGTCAAACCGGGCATCACCGGTCCGTGGCAGGTCGGCGGGCGGTCCAACCTCAGCTGGGAGGACAGCATCCGCAAGGACCTCTACTACGTGGAGAACTGGACGCTGGTCGGGGACTGCCTGCTGCTGGTCAAGACCGTCAAAGCGGTGCTGACCCGCGACGGCGCCTTCTGAGCTCATCCCCGCTCGTCGACGTACGGCCGGTCCGGCATGCTCGGGAACGCACCGCGTGCTCTGCGCGACGGCGCCGAGGGCAACGGTCGTCGCGGCTCGCGCACCCCGGAGTCCGGTGGCTGGCTTGCGTCCGGACATGGGACCTGAACGTCCCATCCGCCGTGGCGCCACTTCGAGCTGTAGGCCTAACGGTCGATCCATGGCGTGCGATACCCAGATCCGAGCCCACCGCGGGACCCGGTCCACAGCGCCGCGCCAACCGATCCCGCCCGCAGGACGTCTTCGGAACATGACCACCGTGCGCAGGACGCTCCTGGCCGTGAGCGTGGGGTGCGCGCTGTCGCTCGCCGGCTGTGGCGCGCCGGGTCCGATACCTCCGGCCGGGAAGCAGGGCTATGCGGGAAGGGAGTTCAAGGGGCGCCTGGAAGCGCTGCACCCGAGCGCGGTGAGCCCCGCGGATCTGGGGACGGCCGACCGGGCCTTCGGGCTCCGACTGTTACAGGACGCGTGCGCAGCCGCCCCGACGGCGAACGCGGTGCTGTCACCCGCGAGCGCGGCACAGACGCTCGGGATGATGCGGACCGGCGCCGCCGGGGCGACCCGCACGGCACTGTCCACGCTGCTGCACCAGCCGGCGTACGGTCCGGCGGTCATCGCCGCCGAGCATGAGCGGACCTCCCAGTTGCACATGCTTGCGGGGCTGAGCACCGCCAACCGCCTCTTCACCCAGAGCGGGACCACGCCGCAGCAGGCGACGCTCGACGACCTACGGACGGCGTACGGCGCCCAGCTGCGAACGCTCGACTTCGCCCGCCGGCCCAAGGCATCGACCGACACCATCAACCACCTCGTCTCCGGTGATACCGGCGGGCTGATACCCCGGCTGTTCGACTCGCCGCTCGACACCTCGACGGTCACCGTGCTGACCAACGCGATCTACCTCAAGGCCCAATGGGAGGATCCGTTCGAGCCGGCTGTGCCAGGGGCGTTCACCACGGCGGACGGCCGACACGTCACGGTGCCTACGTTGAAGACCGCGGTCGGGCGCGCCCTGTCGAGCGCCTCGGCGGACGGCTGGCGGTCGGTGGAGCTGCCCTACCTGCACGGCAAGCTCACCGCATTCGCCCTGCTGCCGCCGGCAGCCGAGAAGCCCTGCGCCGTGCCCGACAGCACGACCCTCACCACGCTTCTTCGACCGGACGCGCACGACGCGGCCACCGTCATGATGCCGAAGTTCCACCTGGCCCAGACCAACCAACTCCTCCCGGTGCTGACCCGAGAAGGGTTCCGGCCCGACGGCGACTACCCGGGGTTCGGCCGGGCGAAAGTCAGCGAGATCGTCCAGAAAGTGGACATCTCCGTCGACGAGAACGGCACGACCGCGGCCGCGGCCACCGGCGTCGCCCTCGCGGTCTCCGGGCGGGCGAGCACCACCACCACCACCCATGTGGTCTTCGACCGGCCGTTCCTCTTCCTGGTCGCAGACACCGCCACCCACACGCCGCTTTTCCTGACCCGCGTCGCAGACCCCCGCGGCTGAGGCTCGGCGATCGCACCCGGCCGCTGCCGTGCCAGTCGTCGTCGTAGGGTCGGCACCATGCTTGCTGCGTACGCCGCCCGTCAGGATTCCTCCGACCCGATCAACGCCCTGGAAGTCGGTGACATCGAGCCCGGGGCCACGCCCGCGGACTGGATCGACATCGACCTGCAGGCCGCTGCGCTCAACCACCACGACGTCTTCTCGCTGCGCGGGGTCGGACTGCCGCAGGAGCGGCTGCCGATGATCCTCGGCTGTGACGGAGCCGGCACCACGAAGGACGGCACCCGGGTCGTCATCCACTCGGTGATCCCGAGTGAGGGCTGGGCCGGCGACGAGACTCTCGACCCCAAGCGCTCGCTGCTGTCCGAGGTGTACCCCGGCACCCTCGCCGAACGGGTGCGGATCCCGGCCGCGAACGCCGTACCGGTGCCGGACGGGATGCCCATCGAGCACGCCGCGTGCATCTCCACCAGCTGGCTCACCGCCTACCGGATGCTGTTCGTGCAGGCGGGTGTTCGCCCCGGCGACACGGTGCTGGTGCAGGGCGCGGGCGGGGGAGTCGCCAGTGCCGCCGTGCAGCTGGGCTCCGCAGCCGGCCTGCGGATGTGGGTGACCAGCCGCGACGAGAAGCGGGGCGAGCGGGCCGTGCAGCTCGGCGCCGAGGCCGCGTTCGGCAGCGGCGGGCGGCTGCCGCGCAAGGCCGACGCCGTCCTGGAGACGGTGGGCAAGGCGACCTGGTCGCACTCGGTGAAGTCTCTCAAGCCCGGCGGCACGCTGGTGATCGCCGGTACGACGTCCGGCCCGCAGCCGGACAACGCCGAGCTGACCCGGATCTTCTTCCAGCAGATGCGCGTGCAGGGCTCCACCATGGGCACCCGCGCCGAGCTCACCCAGCTGCTGTCCTTCATGACCAGCCGCGGCATCGAGCCCGCCATCGACTCGGTGCGCCCGCTGGATCAGGCCCGCGACGCGTTCGCCGAGATGATCGGCGGCACGGCGTTCGGCAAGCTGGTGCTCACCGTCTGAACCACCGTGACACGAAGTCGGGGGTCGTTGCGCGCTCTATAGAGCGCGCGACGACCCCCGACTTTTCGTCAGGTGACGAGTCTCAGTCGAGCTGCAGCCAGGACTGCCAGCCCGCGTGCAGCACCAGCCAGGCGATCAGGCCGTAACCGGCCTGGCCGGGGTGCCAGCCGTCGCCGGCCGACAGGTCGGACAGCCACTGGTCGTGACCGAGCAGCGGACGGAAGCAGTCGACGTAGGTGACCCCGCGACGCGAGCAGACGTCGGCCTGGGCATCGACGAGCACCTCGAGGCGCGCGTTCAGCTCGGCGTCGAGGGTGGGCGGCGGGCCGACCACGAACGTCGCGATGGCGCCGGAGGAGGCGTCGTCCAGGATGTTGGCCAGGTTGAGCCGCGAACGCGCCGTGCTCATCTGCGACAGCACGTCGTGCAGCCCCAGCCCGAGCACCAGGCGGCGCTCGTTGCTCTGGGACCAGCGCGGCTCGCATTCGCGCTGCCAGCGGGCGAGCACGTCGGTGGAGCTCTGCCCGCGGATGCCGAGGTTGTACGTCGCGAGCTCGACCCCCGGCTGCGGCGTACGCGCGATGACCCGCGACACCCAACCGAGTGCCTTGGGGTCGCCGATCCCGGCCACGTAGGAGTCGCCCACGAAGCACAGCCCGATGGCCCGGATCCCTTCGGCGACCTGGAACTCGGCACTGGGGTTGAAGTGGGGTTCACTGCCCTGCGTCGGGTAGGTCACGTCGGCCTCACTCATCGTCGTCGAGGCGCGCGAGCCAGGTCGCGAGCCGATCCACTGCTACTTCGAACTCGGGGTGTACGTCGACGAAGGCCTGGAGCTGGTCCGCGACCCACGCCAGGCTCACCTCGTCCTCGCCGCGTCGGGAGGCCAGCTCCTCGATGCCGCGGTCGGTGAAATACACAGTGCGCAGGTTATCCCGCGAGCAGGCCGCCATCCGCCAGCGACCCGCGCGCGACGGTCAGCCGGCCTGGGGGCCTTACACGTCGATGTCGCGGTGCCAGGACTGGGTGCGGTACTTAGTCACCCAGCCCATCGAGAGGTAGAGACCGTCGGCCTCGGTGGGGGAGTCTGCGTCCACTTCGAGGTCGACCCGGTTGCGGCCGCGCGAGGCTGCGTCGGCGATCACCGCGTGCAGCAGACCCTTGGCCACACCACGTCCGCGGGCCCGCCGGTGCACCCCGATGTAGTCGATGTAGCTGCCGTCGATCCCGGAGTCGTCCGGCGGCAGCACGGTGCCGACCAGTGCCCCACCGGGGGTGGGGGTGCCGTCGACCTCGACCGTCGCGATCCACCAGTGGTCCCAGCGGTGTCCGGGGTCCTCGCGCAGCCGCTGCACGAACTCCCCGAAGGACTCCCGGTAGGAGTTGAAGTGGTCCGCGAAGGACTCCTCCAGGATCTGGTGCACGGCACGCAGCTCGGCGCCGACCGGTGTGCCGTCGGTGTGCTCGGCGACACGGCGTACGACGACCCCCTCGCGCAGCGGGGGAACGCGCCCGGCTCGCCCTCGTCGGGGTTCACCGGCCGCGACATCTGCAGCCAGATGCGGGTACAGGTCAGCCCGGCTGCGGTGAGCCAGCGGGTCTGGGCCGCGTCGCCGTCGTAGACGCCGGCATCGAGCTGGGTTCGGGTCGTGCCGCGTTCCGCGGCGACCTCGCCTGCAACGGCTCTGCACCACGAGTACAGCTGTCCCGCGACGGGATCGGCGATGTCCTGCGGCAGGGACCGGTCGACGAACACGGCGATGTTGGTGCGCCCGGCCGCCCTGTCGTGCACCGAGGACCAGCCCCGGACCACGTCGTCCTGATCGGTGACGACCAGCTGACGGCGGGTCCACGAACCCGGCCCGATGGCCTCGGCCCGCACGGCGTCCTCGTCGACGTGCGACTCGCCGCGTGCGGCCTGCTGCTCACCCGCCCGCAGTCCCACCAGGGCCGCGACGTCCGCCTCGGCGGGCGGACGCGCGGACCATCGGTCCGGCAGGTCGGGCGTGGGACCGTCGGGTGCCAGGGTCACGGGGCGATCAGCGGTCGAACGAACCGGAGAGCAGCTCGGCCAGCTGAGCCTGGTGCCGCTTGCTGGAGCCGGAGGCCGGCGAGGCCGAGGCCTTGCGGCTCACCACCCGCAGACCGCGATGCTCGCCGAGTTCGGCGAGCTGCTCCGGCAGGTTGAGCGCCATGAACGGCCAGGCGCCCTGGTTCTTCGGCTCGTCCTGCACCCAGACCAGCTCCGCGTTCGGGTACGCCGCGACGGCTTCGGCGATCTCCTGGGCGGGGATCGGCGCCAGCTGCTCCACGCGCACGATGGCGGTGGTGTCATCGCCCCGGCGTTCGCGCTCGGCCTCCAGGTCGTAGACGATCCGGGCCGACGCGAGCAGCACCCGGGTCACCTTGTCGCCGTCGAGCTTCGTGGCGTCGGTGATTACGGGCCGGAAGCCGCCGGTCGTCAGGTCGCCGGGCTCGGAGACGGCGGCCTTGAGGCGCAGCAGCTGCTTCGGGGTGAAGACCACCAGCGGGCGACGCGGCCGGGCGAACGCCTGGCGACGCAGCAGGTGGAAGTACGACGCAGGCGTGGACGGGTAGGCGATCGTCATGTTGTCCTCGGCGAACAGTGTGAGGAACCGCTCGATCCGTGCCGAGGAGTGGTCGGGACCCTGGCCCTCGTAGCCGTGCGGCAGCAGCAGCACGACCGAGCTGCGCTGGGTCCACTTCTGCTCCGAGGAGCTGATGAACTCGTCGATGATCGTCTGGGCGCCGTTGGCGAAGTCGCCGAACTGCGCCTCCCACAGCACGAGCGCGTCGGGCCGTTCCACGGAGTAGCCGTACTCGAAGCCCATGGCCGCGAACTCCGACAGCAGCGAGTCGTAGATCCACAGCCACGCCTGGTCGTCGGACAGGTAGCGCAGCGGGGTCCACTCGTTGCCGTTCTGCTTGTCCACGAGGACGGCGTGCCGCTGGGTGAACGTGCCGCGGCGGGTGTCCTGGCCGGCCAACCGGACGGGCACACCCTCCATCAGCAACGATCCGAACGCCGCGAGTTCGCCCATGGCCCAGTCGATCCCGCCGTTGCGCACCATGTCGGCGCGCTTCTGCATCAGCTTCTGCAGCTTCGGGTGGACGGTGAAGCCCTCGGGCGGGTTGACCCAGGTGTCACCGATCTTCAGCAGGGTCGATTCGCTGACCGAGGTGCCGTAACCGCTGCGGTCCTCGCGGGTGTCGTCCTCCTCCTGCGCCGACGGCCGCTCCAGGCCGCCGTGGCCCTCGGCATCGGTGCCGGCGGAGCTGCGGCTCGGCGCCTCGGGGGCACTCTGCGACGCGGCCTGCTTGGCGGCCTTGGTCTCGGTGAACGCGCGCTCGAGTTGCTTCTGGTAGTCGCGCAGCGCCTCCTCCGCGTGCTCCAGGGTGATGTCGCCGCGGCCGACCAGCGCCTCGGTGTAGAGCTTGCGGACGCTGCGCTTGGCCTCGATGAGGTGGTACATCAGCGGCTGGGTCATCGAGGGGTCGTCGCCTTCGTTGTGACCGCGGCGCCGATAGCAGATCATGTCGATGACGACGTCCTTGTGGAACGCCTGGCGGTAGTCGTAGGCGAGCTCCGCCACCTGGACGCAGGCCTCGGGGTCGTCGCCGTTCACGTGGAAGATCGGCGCCTGCACCATCCGGGCGACGTCGGTGCTGTAGGTCGAGCTGCGCGAGCTGCTCGGCGCCGTGGTGAAACCGACCTGGTTGTTGACGACCAGGTGGATCGTGCCGCCGGTGCGGTAGCCGCGCAGCTGCGACAGGTTGAGGGTCTCGGCGACCACGCCCTGTCCGGCGAACGCCGCGTCGCCGTGCATCAGGATCGGCAGCACGGTGTACGCCGAGCCAGCCAGGTTGACCCGGTCCTGCTTGGCGCGGGCGATGCCCTCCAGCACCGGGTCGACCGCCTCCAGGTGGGAGGGGTTGGCGGCGAGGTAGACGTCGATCTTGCGACCGGTGTCGGAGGTGAACTCACCCTCGGTGCCCAGGTGGTACTTCACGTCGCCCGAGCCCTGGACCGATTTGGGGTCCTGGGTGCCCTCGAACTCGGCGAAGATCTGCGCGTAGGACTTGCCCGCGATGTTGGCGAGCACATTGAGCCGGCCGCGGTGGGGCATGCCGATGCAGACCTCGTCGAGGTCGTCGTCGGCGGCGTGCGACAGGATCCGGTCCATCATCGCGATGGCGGACTCGCCGCCCTCGAGGCTGAAGCGCTTCTGGCCGACGTACTTGGTCTGCAGGAACGTCTCGAACGCCTCGGCGGCGTTGAGGCGCCGCAGGATGCGCAACTGCTCGTCGGTGGTGGCCTTCTGGTAGCCGACCTCGACCCGGTCCTGGATCCAGCGCCGCTGCTCGGGGTCCTGGATGTGCATGTACTCGATGCCGATGCTGCGGCAGTAGGAGTCGCGCAGGACGCCGAGGATCTTGCGCAGCTTCAGGAACGGCGCACCGCCGAAGCCGCCGGTGGGGAAGGTGCGGTCCAGGTCCCACAGCGTCAGTCCGTGGGTGGTGACGTCGAGGTCGGAGTGCCGGCGCTGCTTGTACTCCAGCGGGTCGGTGTCGGCCATCAGGTGGCCGCGCACCCGGTAGGCGTGGATCAGCTCCTGCACCCGGGCGGTCTTGTTGATGTCGTCGTCGTGGCTGGTGTCGATGTCGCGGACCCAGCGGATCGGCTCGTACGGCACCTTCAACGCGGCGAAGATCTCGTCGTAGAAGTCGTTCTCGCCGAGCAGCAGCTCGCTCACGACGCGCAGGAACTCACCAGAGACGGCACCCTGGATGACGCGGTGGTCGTAGGTGGAGGTCAGCGTCATGATCTTGCTGACGGCGTTCTTGTTGAGCGTGTCCAGGCTCGCGCCCGACCACTCGGCGGGGTAGTCCAGCGCGCCGGCGCCGATGATCGCGCCTGCGCCCTTCATCAGCCGCGGCACCGAGTGCACCGTGCCGATGCCGCCCGGGTTGGTCAGGCTGATGGTGGTGCCGGCGTAGTCCTCCAGGGTGAGGGCACCGGTACGCGCCTTGCGCACCATCTCCTCGTACGCGCTCCAGAACTGCGCGAAGTTCATCGCCTCGGCGCCCTTGATGCTGGGCACCACGAGAGTGCGGCTGCCGTCGTCCTTCTTCAGGTCGATGGCCAGGCCGAAGTTGACGTGCCCCGGCTGCACCAGGACCGGCTTGCCCTTGTCGTCCTCACCGAGCGCGTTGTTCATCTCGGGTACGACGTGCAGCGCCTTGACGATCGCCCACCCCAGCAGATGGGTGAAGCTCACCTTGCCACCGCGGCTGCGCGCCAGGTGGTTGTTGACGACCGTGCGGTTGTCGATGAGCAGCTTGGCGGGGACGGCGCGCACGCTGGTGGCCGTCGGGACGTCCAGGCTCGCCTCCATGTTGGTGACGATCCGTGCGGACACCCCGCGCAGCGGGGTGCGGGTGTCCTGCACGGGCTCGGCCTCGGGCACCGTGTCGTTGACGGTGTCGCGCGCGATCGGCTGGGTGTTGGACAGCTCGGCCTCGCTCGGATCCGGCGAGCCGTGGGCCTGGTGGCTGTTCGCGGTGTGGTCGGCGTCGGGGCGGCCGTCGGGCTTCGGGTCCCGCGATGGCGCCTTGGCGCGGGCCTTGGACCGCTCGGCGGCGACGTTCTTGGCGGGAGTCGGCGCCTGCTCGGCGTCCGCAGTGGGCTTCGCAGCGGCGTCGCCACCGTCACCCGCTCCAGCGGGCCCGCCGGGTCCTGCCGCGGGTGTGCGGGGGGCGTCCTTGCCGACGGCCGCGGGGGTGCCGGATGCACTGGCACCGGACGGCGCTCGCGATGCCGATGTCTTCGCGGAAGAGCCGTTGGACGCGCTGTTCGTGGACGCGCTGTTCGTGGACGCGCCGTTGGACGCGGCATGGTCGCCCTGCCCACCGGAGGCGGGTCCGCCCCCGTCGGGCCGGTAGTCGGCGAAGAAGCTCCACCACGCCTTGTCGACGGAGTTCTTGTCCTTCAGGTACTGCTGGTACAGATCGTCCACCAGCCACTCGTTCGGTCCGAACGTCGCGAGCGGGTCGGGAGACTGGGATGACACGCGGAATGCGCCTCTTTCAGGGGTGTACGGCGGGCAGCGAGCGTCCGTCAGGGGTGGGAACGACAACGTCTCCAGCCTAACGCGGGGCGAGGATGAGCCGTCGGCGTGTCCACACCTTGTGTTACAAGGGGTCGCCGGCGGTCATCCTCGCCCGATCGCGCAGTGCTGACGGTCGCTCAGAGCACGTCCTTGCGCTGGTTGATCGCACTGCCCACGATGGCGAGGACCAGGCCGTACGCCGTCAGGATCAGTGCGCCGGCCCACCAGCTGAACGCGTTCGCATCGTAGAAGCTCGGGTTGAGGATCGAGCTCGTGAGATTGCTGGGCAGATACTTCGGCGCCCAGTCCCAGTGCACGAGGTTGAACAGAACGCTGAACAGGATGTTGCCGATGAACGCCAGCCCGACGGCGATGAAGACCGCCGCGATCTGGTTGCGGATCAGCATCCCGAAGCCGAAACCCAGCAGCGTCCACACGACGAACACCAGCAGCATCAGCGCGAGCGTCTGCAGCACCTGGGTGCTGGTGAGGAAGAGGCCCGAACTGCGGAACCCCTTCAGGGTGATGGCCCCGCCGACGACGGAGGCGATGTCGTAGACGACGCCGTAGACGATGCCCACCACGACGATCGAGACGATCTTCGACACGGTGATGGGCCAGCGCCTCGGCTGGGCCAGCACCGTCGAGGTCCACGTCTTGTGGCGGAACTCCGAGGTGATCAGGATGACCCCCAGGGCCACAGGGAACAGTTCCGCGATGGTGGTGATGAACCCGGCGGAGTAGACCGAGGCGACCGAGTCGGGGTTGGCCACCGCGAGCAGGCGGGTCTGCCGGTCGCTGCTCTGCCGGGCGGCGTCGGAGCCGATCTGGAACGCCCAGGCGAAAGAGATCAGCGCACCGAGGACGACGTCGCCGATCAGCAGCCCCCACCACAGGCGCGTGGTGAAGATCTTGCGGACCTCGGCCTTGATCGCGCCGCCCATCAGCGGGCACCTTCCTCTGCTGCTCGAGGGCCGTTCGGCGGCGTGCTGCCGTCCGAACCGGGGCCCAGGTTGCGATTGGTGTTCTCGGTCAGCTGGAAGAACAGGTCCTCCAGGTCGGCGCGCTCGGCGCGCAGTTCGTGCACGGGCACTCCGGCGGAGAACGCCGCGTCGCCCACCTGGATCAGGTCGTCGGTCGATACGGAGTACCGACCCTCGGGCAGTGCCTCGACCTGCAGCCCGGCCCGGCGCAACGCCTCGGTGAGACGGTCGCCGTTCGGCGTGCGTACGACGACCCGGGCCTGACCGCGCAACTCGCCGATGGTGCCCTGCCGCACGAACCTGCCGTTGGCGATGATCACCACGTCGTCGACGGTCTGCTCGACCTCACTCAGCATGTGACTGGAGATGAGCACCGTCTTGCCCTCGCCCGCCAGGTGGCGCAGGAAGCCGCGCAACCACCGGATGCCCTCGGGGTCCAGGCCGTTCGCGGGTTCGTCGAGGATCAGCACCTGAGGGTCGCCGAGCAGCGCGCCGGCCAGGCCGAGGCGCTGCCGCATGCCCATCGAGTAGCCTCCGGCGCGCTTCTTCGCGGCGGCCGGGATACCCACGAGCTCCAGCATCTCGTCGACGCGCTTGTCGGTGAACCCGCCGGCGGCGGCGATCACCCGCAGGTGGTCGCGTCCGCTACGGCCGGGGTGGAAGTTGGTGGCCTCCAGGGCGGCGCCCACGGTGTGCAGCGGGTGGGGCAGGTCGGCGTACTTGCGACCACCGATGGTCGCGGTGCCCGACGTGGGGGTGATGAGCCCCAGGGCCATCCGCAGGGTGGTGGTCTTGCCCGCGCCGTTCGGTCCGAGGAAGCCGGTGATGCGGCCCGGCTCGACGGAGAAGCTCAGATCGTCGACGGCCTTGAAGCTGCCGAACGTCTTGGTGAGGTTGCTGATCTGCACCGGTGCGCCGGGTTCGCTCCCTGCGTCACGCGGTCGTACGGAACTGGCTGACACGGTCGATCTCCCCTTCGTTGCAACGTGCGTCGTTCCCGATCCGACGCCGCGACCGGCTCTCGTCCGCCGCGCGTCGCCGTCCGTCCGCGCGCCGATTCGGGCACGGCGGACCTGCCGCCATCATCGGGTATCGGCCGCACGCATGGTCATCGGCGCGCCGGAACGCGTTCTTCGTGGAAGATAGAGGCGATGACCGAGTGGCTCCTGGTATTCGCCGGCGTGGTGCTGACCCTCGGCACCTCGCTCTTCGTCGCCGCCGAATTCTCCCTGGTGGCGCTCGACCGCCCGACCGTGCAGCGAGCTGTCGACGAGGGCGACAGCGGCGCGCGGGTCGTGCTCGGCTCGCTGCGGCAGCTGTCGACCCAGCTGTCGGCCGCCCAGGTGGGCATCACGATCACCACCCTGGTGCTGGGCTTCATCGTGGAGCCGTCCCTGGGGGAGCTGCTGCGGACGCCGCTGCGCGCGGTGGGCGTGGACGGCGGCGGCGCGGATGCCGTGTCGGCCATTCTCGCGCTGATCATCGCCACGCTCTTCTCGATGATCGTCGGCGAGCTGGTGCCGCAGTTCCTCGGCTTCTCCGAACCGCTGCGGGTGGCCAAGGTGGTGGCCCGTCCGGTGCGGGCCTTCGCGCTCGTCGTACGCCCCTTGATCATCCTGCTCAACGGTTCGGCCAACGCGCTCCTGCGAGCGGTGGGGGTGCAGCCGCAGGAGGAGCTCAGCGCGGCGCGTACCCCTCAGGAGCTGTCCTCCATGGTGCGCCGCTCGGCCGAGGCCGGGGTGCTGGAGGAGGGCACGGCCCGTCTGCTCACCCGGTCGCTCGACTTCGGGGAGCGGGTGGCCGCCGACGTGATGAGTCCGCGGGTGCGCTGTGCGTCGGTGTCCCGGACGGCGTCCGCCGGGGACGTCGTGGAGCTGGCACGGACCACGGGCCACTCCCGCTTCCCGGTGCTCGGCCACGACTGGGACGACGTCGACGGCGTCGTGCACGTGAAGAAGGCCATCGCGGTGCCGCCCGAACGCCGCGACGACGTGCCCGTGACGGCGCTGATGATCGAGCCGGTGCTCGTCCCCGAGACGATCACGCTGGACCCGCTGCTGCTGTTGTTGCGCGCGAGCGGTTTCCAGCTGGCGATCGTGGTCGACGAGTACGGCGGGACCAGCGGAGTCGTGACGCTCGAGGACGTCATCGAGGAGATCGTCGGCGAGGTCAGCGACGAGCACGACCGGGTCAGCGATCCCAGCCGGCTGCTGCCGGACGGGTCATGGACCGTGCCCGGTCTGTGGCGCCCGGACGAGGTGCACGAACGGATCGGCGCCGACGTGCCGGACGGGCCGTCGTACGAGACCATGGGCGGTTTCGTGATGGCTCGTGTCGGGCGCGTGCCGGTCGTGGGCGATGAGGTGCAGCTGCCCGGCTGGTCGGTGCGCGTCGTCTCCATGGACGGCCGGCGGGTGGACCGCCTGCGGCTCTCCCCGGTGCTGCCCGAGGACGACGAGGTCGCGCCGTGAACCTCTGGCTGTCCCTGCTCTTCCTGCTCGGCAACGCGTTCTTCGTGGGCGCCGAGTTCTCGGTCATGGCGGCGCGGCGCTCGCAGCTCGAGCCGATGGCCGCCGCCGGCTCCAAACGTGCCCGTGCGAGTCTGCAGGCGTTGGAACAGGTCTCGTCGCTGCTCGCCTGTGCCCAGCTCGGGATCACGGTGTGCTCTGTACTGCTGGGTGCCGTCGCCGAGGGGGCGGTGCACCATCTGATCGCGGGGCCGCTGGAGTCGGTGGGCATCCCGGACGCCGGGGCCGAGATCGTCGCGCTCGTCCTCGCGCTGCTGATCGTGGCCTACCTGCACGTGGTGCTCGGCGAGATGGTGCCGAAGAACCTGGCGATCGCGGGGCCGGACCGCGCCGCCCTCGTGCTCGCGCCGGCCCTGCTGGCCGTGACCCGGGTGCTGGGGCCGGTCATCCGGGCGGTGGAGTCGGTGTCGAAGTTCATCGTGCGGCGCTTCGGCATCGAGCCCAAGGACGAGATGACCTCGACGTTCTCCGCCGAGGAGGTGCAGTTGATCGTCCAGGAGTCGCACCGTGAGGGGCTGCTGGAGTCGCAGCAGCAGCAGCGAGTGCAGGGCGCCCTGGAGTTCAGCGACCGGGTGGCGGCCGATGTCGCCGTACCGCTCGACCAACTGGAGACGGTGTCGGTGGGCATCACCCCGGCGCAGCTGGAGCGACTGGTCGCCACGCGCGGCTTCTCCCGTTACCCGGTGCTCGACCGCACGGGGGTGATCGCGGGCTATCTGCACCTGAAGGACGTGCTCTACGCGCGCGACGAGGCGTACGACGAGCCGGTGCCTCCCAAGCGGATCCGCCGCCTCGCGACGGTGCGCCGTCAGGACGAGGTCGAGGACGTGCTGCTCACCATGCAGCGCAGCGGCAGCCACGTGGCGCGGGTGGTCGACGACGGCGGCACCGCGACCGGGGTGGTGTTCCTGGAGGACGTGCTGGAGGAGCTGGTCGGCGAGGTCGACGACGCGACCCAGCGCCGCCCGGTCGCCCGCCGCTGACCTCGATCGGCTCGCCGGGTGCGGGTTTCGCGTGGTGCGGGCTTCTCGAGCGGCCTCGATCCCGGATGCCGCGTCGGCCGCGTCCGCGGTGCAGGAAAGCGTCCGTCGGGCCGACAACCCACGCGGTGACGTACGAGCCGCGCAGGAAAGCGACCGAGCTGCCGATTCCTGACGCGAGCCGGTCAGCGGGAGTCGACGATGCGGCGCATCTTGCCCACCGAGCGCTCGATGGTGTCGGGGTCGACCACCTCGACGCGCACGCTGACCCCGATCCGCTCCTTGATCTGGGACCTCAGCTGTGCACCCGCCACCGCCGCCTGGTCGGCCGGGGCATCGACTTGCCGCTCCACGCGTACGACGAGTTCGTCCATCCGCTCGGGGCGGGTGAGGACGCACTGGAAGTGCGGGGTGAGCGCGGGCGTCGCGAGCACCAGCTCCTCGATCTGGGTGGGGAAGAGGTTGACCCCGCGCACGATCATCAGGTCGTCGGAGCGGCCGGTGATCTTCTCGATACGTCGCATCGGGCGCGCGGTGCCGGGCAGCAACCGGGTCAGGTCACGGGTGCGGTAGCGCATGATCGGCATCGCCTGCTTGGTGAGCGAGGTGATGACGAGCTCGCCCACCTCCCCGTCGGGGAGCACCTCATCGGTGATCGGGTCGACGATCTCGGGATAGAAGTGGTCCTCCCACAGGTGCAGCCCGTCCTTGGTCTCCACGCACTCCATCGCGACGCCGGGACCCATCAGCTCCGAGAGACCGTAGATGTCGACGGCGTCGATGCCCACCCGGCGCTCGAGCTCCTCCCGCATCTGCTGTGTCCACGGCTCGGCGCCGAATATGCCTACCTTCAAGGAGGATTCGCGCGGGTCGATGCCCTGGCGCTCCATCTCGTCAGCGATCACCAGCATGTAACTGGGTGTCACCATGATCACGTCGGGGCGGAAGTCGCGGATCAGCGTCACCTGACGCTGCGTCATCCCCCGGACACCGGCACGACGGTCGCGCCGAGGGCCTCCGCGCCGTAATGCGCGCCCAGCCCCCCGGTGAACAGGCCGTACCCGTATGCCACGTGGATGATGTCGCCGGGCCGCCCGCCGCCCGCGCGGATGGAGCGCGCCATCAGACCCGACCAGGTCGCGATGTCCTCGGCGGTGTACCCGACGACGGTGGGTCGACCCGTCGTCCCGGACGAGGCGTGCACCCGCGAGACCTGCTCGCGCGGCACCGCGAACATGCCGAACGGGTAGTTGTCGCGCAGGTCGGCCTTGGTGGTGAAGGGCAGCCGCGCGAGGTCGGACAGATCGCGTACGTCGTCCGGGTGCGCGCCGACCGCCTCGAACGCCGCGCGGTAGTGCGGGACGTTGTCGTACGCGTGCCGCACCGACCACTGCAGCCGACTCAGTTGCAGCGCTCGCAACTCATCGACGCCCGCGCGTTCGATGGGGTCGAGCGTGTCCCGCGCAGGGGTGCGATCCATCGCGACTCCTCAGCTGTCGTAGTCGACCGTCAACCGGTCACTGGTCGGAATCGCCTGACAGGTCAACACGTATCCCGCGTCGACCTCCTCGGGCTCGAGCGCGTAGTTGCGCAGCATCCGCACCGATCCGTCGGTGACCTTGGCGCGACACGTGCCGCACACGCCACCCTTGCAGGCGAAGGGCAGGTCGGGGCGCACCTTCTGACCCGCGTCGAGCACGGGGGTGTCGGTCGGCACGGTCACGAGGCTGCTGCGGCCCTCGAGCACGATGGTCGCCTGCGCGCCGTCGACCGGGGCGGCGTCGGTGTGGGTCGCTTCGACCGGCGGGGCGTCGCCGACCCAGAAGAGCTCGCGGTGGATGCGATCGCGCGGCACATCGCGACCGGTGAGGACGTCGTACGCCGCCTCGACCATCCCCAGCGGGCCGCACAGCCACCAGTGGTCCACCGACGGCATGTCGACCGTGCCGGTCAGGACGGCGGTAAGACGCTCGACGTCGATCCGGCCGCCGAAGAGCTCGACCTCCTGCGGTTCGCGCGAGAGCACGTGCACGATCTGCATCCGGGTGGGGTGGGCGTCCTTGCAGTCGGCGATCTCGTCGGCGAACATCACCGAGTCCGTCTGCCGGTTGCCGTAGAGCAGGGTCACCGTCGAGGTGTCGTCGGCTTCCAGCACCGACCGTGCGATCGACATCATCGGAGTGATGCCGGAGCCGGCTGCGATGAGCACATGACGCCCGGGCGTCGTCAGGTCGGGCACGAATCGGCCCGTGGGTGCCTGCACTTGGAGGCTGTCGCCGGCGCGTACGTCGTGGACGAGCCAGCTGCTGACGGCACCGCCCGCGACCTCGCGCACGCCGATCCGCGGTGCCTCTCCGCGCGCCGCGCAGATGGAGTAGGAGCGACGCTCATCGCCACGGCGCACCGTCAGGCTCTGGCCGGGAGCGAAGCGGAAGTCGTCGGCGAGCGACGGCGGCACCGCGAAGGTGAGTGCCGTCGAGTCGTCGGTCAGTTGCTCGACACGTTGCACGGTCAGCGTGTGGAAGTCGGTCCTCATATCGCCTTCACTGCTTCGAAGGGTTCGCCGCAGGAGTGACACCGATGCAGCGAGCGGCAAGCTGTCGCACCGAATGCGGCTGTGTGTGCCGTGTCCGACGAGCCGCAGTGCGGGCACGGCGCGCTGGCCGGGAGCCCGAGCGTCACCGGCACCGGCCCGGTGCCCGTGCGCGCCGAGCTGGGTGGTGCGATTCCTGCAGCCTGCAGCTTGTCCCGGCCTGCCTCGGTGATCCAGTCACTGGTCCACGCGGGTGCCAGTTGTGTTGCCACCTGGACGTTCTCGTACCCAGCAGCCTCGAGGCGGCGACGTACGTCCAGGCCGATCTCCCGCATCGCAGGGCATCCGGAGTAGGTCGGTGTGATCGTGGCGACGACGTGGTCGTCGAACTCCTGCACGTCGCGCAGGATGCCGAGGTCGGCCAGAGTCAGCATCGGCAGCTCGGGGTCCGGGGTCTGCGCGGCCGCGTCCCACGCGGCACCGCGGAGGGTGTCCGCCTTCGTCGTCACCACGTCGCCTCCGGGTCGGCCCGCGCGACGCTCTGCAGCTCCGCCAGCAGGTATCCGAGCGCCTCGGTGTGCATGCCGTCGCGACCCGTGCGACCGTCGACGGCCCCCAGGACGTGCGCGCCTTCGGGGATGTCGAGGGTCGCGGTCTCGAACACCCCGGACAGCACCTCGAGCACCGTGGCCTTGGGGGGCTCGACGCCCAACGTCGACTGGGGTGTGCAGTGTCGCCACAGCTCCGGCACCAGCGGCCACAGCCGCTCGAGGGCCGCTGCGGCCTTGTCGTGCGACACCGCGGTGCCGTCGCCGAGTCGCACGACCCAGCCGGCGGCGTAGTCGCGGTGGTAGCGCAACTCCTTGATGCCCTTGGCGGCGATCGCGGCCAGCACCGGATCGGCGACGCGCTGCACCTGCTCGAAGAGGGCGAGACGCCAGGTGCTGAAGACCATCAGTCGGACGACGAGCTGTGCGAAATCGTCGTCCATCGGCTCCACGAGCCGCACGTTGCGGAAGTCCTGCGCGTCGCGGAAGTAGGCCAGCTCGTCCTCGCTGCGGCCGAGCACCGTCCCGGCGCGGGCCAGCAGCATGCGTGCCTGGCCGAGCAGGTCGAGCGCGATGTTGGCGACAGCGGTCTCCTCCTCCAGCTCCGGCAGCCGGGTGACCCACTGCTGCAGCCGGTGGGACAGCACGAGCGCGTCGTCGCCGAGCATCAGGCAGTACGCCGCCAGCGCGTCGGCGTCCACGTCGGACGGCACGGTGGTGTCGATGCCCTCGAGGGCGTCGGTGAAACCGGTGCCGAACGCCCAGCGTTCGTCACCGGTGTGGACGTCGGCGAGCGCGTCGTAGAGGTGGTCGGTCATCGCAGCCTCGTCACATGTGCGGCACGTCGGCCGGGATGTCGTAGAAGGTCGGGTGGCGGTAGACCTTGTCGCCGGACGGCGCGAAGAACGGGTCCTTCTCGGCGGGGCTGGACGCCGTGATGTCGGCGGAGGCCACCACCCAGATGCTGACGCCCTCGTTGCGACGGGTGTAGAGGTCACGGGCGTGGTGCAGCGCCATGTCGGCGTCCGCGGCGTGCAGCGAGCCCACGTGGACGTGGTTCAACCCGCGCTTGCCGCGCAGGAAGACCTCGTAGAGGGGCCAGTCGGACCGCACGGCACTCGGCGTCAGCTCGGTCGGGACACCCTGGGTGGGCACGGCTCCGTGGCCGCCCTCGGCGGTGTACTCACTCATGAAGCAGCCTTCGTCGCGGCCCGTCGGGCTGCAGCCTTGGCGGCGTACGCGGTCGCCGCGTCCCGTACCCACTCGCCATCCTCGTGCGCGGCGCGGCGGTGCTGCACCCGCTGGGTGTTGCACGGTCCGTCACCCTTCAGCACGGCGTCGAACTCCGACCAGTCGATCTCCCCGAAGTCGTGCCGGCCACGCTCCTCGTTCCAGCGCAGGTCGGGATCGGGCAGCGTGACACCGAGCTTGGCGGCCTGCGGGACGGTCATGTCCACGAAGCGCTGACGCAGCTCGTCGTTGGTGTGCCGCTTGATGCCCCACTGCATCGACTGTTCGGTGTTGGGGGAGCGATGGTCGGGCGGGCCGAACATCATCAGCGACGGCCACCAGAATCGGTTCGTCGCCTCCTGCACCATCGCACGCTGTTTGTCCGAGCCGCGCATCATCGTGAGCAGCAGCTCGTAGCCCTGCCGCTGGTGGAAGGACTCCTCCTTGCAGATGCGCACCATGGCCCGGGCGTACGGCCCGTACGACGCCCGGCACAGCGGCACCTGGTTGCAGATCGCGGCGCCGTCGACGAGCCAACCGATCACTCCGACGTCGGCGTAGGTCAGCGTGGGGTAGTTGAAGATCGAGGAGTACTTCTGCCGGCCCGTGACGAGCTTGCCGGTCATGTCGGCCCGGTCGGCCCCGAGGGTCTCGGCGGCGCTGTAGAGGTACATCCCGTGTCCGGCCTCGTCCTGCACCTTCGCGAGCAGCACGGCCTTGCGTCGCAGTGAGGGCGCCCGGGTGATCCAGTTGCCCTCCGGCTGCATGCCGATGATCTCCGAGTGCGCGTGCTGGGCGATCTGCCGGATCATCGTCTTGCGGTAGGCGTCCGGCATCCAGTCGCGCGGTTCGATCCGCCGGTCGTCGGAGATGGTCGCGGCGAAGTCGTGCTGCAGATCGTCCGCCTGCGGGGCGGGAAGGGTCGTCGTCACGCCGTACTCCCTGGTGTCGAGACGCTGTCGGAATTACCGACCGGTCGTTCAGTAATTTACCCCGACTGCGTGACCTACGCCACCCGCGGCGTTGCTCGATCCGCTCCGGCCCACTCTGCTGCACCTCACGGCCGGCGGAGTCGGAAGATCGTCACGTCGCCCTGGTGGAAGACCTGCTGGGCGAGGTTCGCGAGTTCGGGCGAGACCGCGCTCGCCCGAGTGCTGCCGAAGAGGTAGCGCACCCCGTGGTCGTAGAGGTAGCGCAGGTCGTACGCCGTGGGCGCGTTGAATGCGGCGTCGTTCAACCGGAGTCTCGGCTGGTCGTAGAAGGAGGCGCTCCAGTAGAAGACGCCCTTCTCGCCGGGGTGCGGATGCTTCGCCGTCGCGTACGCCTGATCGGTGTAGCCCCAGGACTCGACGTACGCCCGACGTAGGCCGAGCCCGGTCACCCACAGCGCCCGTGCGTCGCAGATGTGGTGCGTCATGCCCGCCCGACAGTGCACGTTGGTCGCGATCAGCGTCGTGTCGGGGGTGTGCGTGCGCAACCAGGTCGTGCCCGCGATGTCGCCACTGGTCAGCAGGTTGGACGGCTCGTCGACGGTCGGGCGACTGAGACCGGTCTGGGCGATGGGCACGGCGGCCGGGATCACCACCGCCCCGACCAGCAGGCCGATCAGCACGCCCCGCACCGGGGGCCCGCACCGGCGCCACGCCAGCACCCCTGCGATGAGCAGCAGCACGCACACTCCGACGGAGACTGCGACGGTGACGAGCGCGGAGTGCGGCCCGGGTGCGCGTGTCCCGCTGAACCGGCGTACGACGCTCAGCACCGCGCCGCCCGCGAGCGCGCTCACGCCCAGGACCCAGAGGGGCGGGCGGATGCGGTGCACGGCCACAGCGACACCCCAGGCGATCAGCACCTCGGACAGCGGTACCACCCCGCGCAGGAAGTAGACCTCCGAGTCACTGGGGTGGAAGACGAGTTGGGTGGCGGAGAATCCGCCGATGAGCATGCCCGCCAGGAGGACGACCGCGGGATCGGCGCGCAGCGGCACCGCCATCAGGAGCGCCGCGAACTGCAGCAGAGTGAGGACCGAGAAGACGATCAGCAGTCCGTAGAGCAGGGGGCCTCCCGGATGGCTGTCCGAACCGAAGAGGGCGGCCGCCCGATTGCGCGACAGGGCGAACGTCTTGAGCGTGGAGACGTTGCTGCCGCCCGCGAGGAACGGTGCGGTCAGCCCGATCACGACCACGGCCATCGCGAGAGCTATCAGGGTGGCGCGCATGGCCACCGGCCCGTCGGCGGCACCCGACCTCGACGGCCCACGCGTACGACGGCGCCGGCGGATCAGCTGCCCGGCCACGACCAGCAGCAGGCCGCAGACGAGGACCGGGAGGTTGGACGACTTCGACCCGGCGCAGGTCAGCAGCATGAGGCCGAACAGCACCCAGCCGGCGCGCGTGGGACGGGCGCCGCGCACGATGTCGATCACCCACCAGGTGGTGACGAGCAGCACGGGCAGCCCGAGGATCTCCGACGGCGACAGCGGGATGAGGGCGTCACTGCCGAAGGCGTTCGCCCAGCGCAGTGGGTCGATGCCCGCGTTCACCACGAGCAGCACCAGTGCGAGGACGCCGGCCTTCGGGGTGCGCGCCAGGCGGGTGGCGAGCAGATAGGTGAGCACGAGGATCGCGGCGTACACCGGGAGGTACCAGAGACGGCTGGCGACGAGCAGCACGTCGACGTGCGAGACCAGGGAGTCCGCGGCCATGTGAGCGTGGGAGAACCAGTGGTACTTGAGCGTCTGCCCGGACACCTGCGGCACCGCCGGTGGCACGGAGGTGCGCGCGGAGGCGGCGACAGCGACGTGCCAGTAGAGGTCGGGATACCAGCGGACCCGAGACGGCGGCAGCGGGTTCGCCGCGAAGGTGCGGGTCGCCAGCAGCCCGACGGCTACGACGTACGACGCCGCGAGCGACCACGCCGCCCACCAGGGCTCACGGCGGGCGTACGGCGCGGTGCGCAGCCGCGCCCGCCATGGCGGTATCAGTGCTGCCGCGGCCACCAGGGGCAGCGGATACAACGCGAGCCATCCACCCACGCCGAGGGACACGAAGGCAGCCCATGCGACGAGCTGCACCATGATGCCCACCACGAATCCGACGGACAGCTCTGCCAGCAGCGAGTCCGCCTGCCCGCGGCACAGGCGCAGCACCAGGACACCGGGCACCACGACCGACCAGACCGTGGCCACCAGGTAGATGGCGGATTGGCCCAGGGGGACGTGGGTGTGCGCCGCGGCGTACGACGCCACCAGACATACGGCAGCCGGGAGCCACCGTGCGGACGCGCCGACTGCGGTGCCTCGCACGGCAGCCGAGTGGCGTCCGGATCTCACGGCCCGACGGTATCCGTTGCACCGACGGACTAGGTTCGATTGGCGAGAGTGACCGATCGTTCGGTCGGTAATTGCGAGGAGACGAGATGGCGGACCTGCAAGCCGTGCACGCCATGATGGCCGCGGACGAGGCCTCGAGGGCCCTGGGCATCGAGCTGGTGGACTGCGACGACGAGCGGGCGACCACCCGGATGACGGTGCGCCCCGACATGGTCAACGGCCACGGAATGGCGCACGGCGGGATGATCTTCACCGTCGCCGACACGGCGTTCGCCTGCGCGTGCAATGCGGCCGGACCGGTGACCGTCGCCAGCTCCGGCGACATCGTCTTCGTCTCCCCGGCGCGTGCGGGTGAGGTGCTGGTCGCCGAGGCGGTCCAGCGGGTCGGCTTCGGTCGGCAGGGTGTCTACGACGTGACGGTGCGTAGCGGTGAACGGGTCGTCGCCGAGTTCCGCGGGCGCAGTCACCGGATGGCGACCCCGGAGCGGGGCGTATGACCTCCGGTGGGGCTTCTGTGCCGATGCCCCGGACCGCGCGGCGCGGCCGGCCCGGGTACGACCTGGACTCCCTGCTCGCGGTGGCGGTGGAGGTCTTCAACGAGCGGGGCTACGACGCGACCAGCATGGGTGATCTGTCCGACCGACTCGGCATCGCCAAGTCCGCGATCTATCACCACGTCGCCAGCAAGGAGGTGCTGCTGCGTCTTGCGCTGGACCGTGCGCTGGACGGTCTGGAGGCGGTGACCCAGGGCGCCCGCGAGCTGGACGTGAGCGCCGTACGACGGCTGGAGCACCTGGTGCACGAGAGCGTCGTGCTGCTGCTCGACCACCAGCCGTACGTGACCCTGCTGCTGCGGGTGCGCGGCAACAGCCCGGTCGAACTCGCGGCGCTGCAACGACGTCGCGCCCTGGACCGGTACGCCGCGTCGCTCGTGCGCGACGCCGTGCGGGAGGGTGACCTGAGAGCCGACCTGGACCCGACGGTCACCGCGCGCCTGATTTTCGGATTGGTCAACTCCCTGGTGGAGTGGACGCACCCGGCGAGTCGCCAGCACACGCAGGCCCTGCCGGAGGTGGTCGGCGCCCTGGTCTTCGACGGCCTGCTGGTGCGCGACTGACCGCCTTCGTTCCTCACACGCTCCGTCACACGACACCGCTTCACAGTGGATGCAGCCGCACGACGCGGCTGAATGTCCGAGTGAATCCGAAGGAGCAGCAATGCCGTTGATCAACGTGAAGGTCATCGAGGACGTCTTCAGTGACGAGCAGAAGGCCGAGGTCATCGCGCGGTTGACCGACGCGATGGTCGCGATCGAGGGTGAGGCCCTTCGACCCGTGACCTGGGTCGTGGTCCAGGAGGTCCGCTCCGGCGAGTGGGGCATCGGTGGAAAGCCGCTCGGCACTGCGGACGTACGAGCTCTGCAGGGGCAGCCCGCGCCCGCTGTCGGGTGAGATGCTGCCGGGATGACCGTGTACCTGCGGTTGCTGGGTGCGCCGCGCGTGGAGGACGGCGGCGTCTCTGAAGCCGTCCGCCCCCGTGGTCGCAAATCGTGGGCGGTCATCGCCCGCACGGCATTGAGCAGCCGTGCACCCACGCGCAGCGAACTCGCGCAGGAGATCGTGGGCGACGCCGACGATCCGGCGGGTTCGTTGCGCTGGGTGCTCGCCGACGTACGGCGGGTGCTGCAGGACCCGACCGTCCTGCGGGGCGATCCCGTGCAGCTGTCGCGCGACGCCGTCCACCTGGACGTCTGGCAACTCGCCGACGACACGCTCGAGCCGGATCGGATCGGGGGGCTCCTGCTCGACGGCGTCGAGCCGCGCGACTGCCCCGAGTTCAGTGCATGGCTGGCGATCGAGCGGGCCCATTGGGCACGCCGTTCAGGCGAGGCGCTGCGCCGTCGGGCACTGCAGGCCCTGTCGGTGGGCGACGCGCAGCGCGCCGTGGATGTCGCCGCGCGTGGCGCCTCGCTGGACCTGTTCGACGACGCAGCGCAGGAGCTCTATCTGCGTGCGCTCGTCGAGCACGGCGAGTGCACGCGGGCGGCCGAGCACCTTCGGCGGTGCGGCACGACGTACCGGCAACAGGGCCTGGAGATTCCGCGCACCCTGGTGGCGGCGGCGCGGGGAAGGTCGGCCGGTCCGCCGTCCGGGGTGGACGCGGGACTTTCCGCGAGGTCGCTACTGCGCGCCGGTACTGCCGCGTTGGCCGCGGGTGCCGTCGACGGGGGTGTGGAGACCCTGCGCCGCGCGGTACAGGACGCCGGCCGGTCCGATGACCGCGGTCTGCAGGCGAGGACCGCGGGTGCCCTGGGTGCGGCGCTCGTGCACGCCGTCCGTGGATGCGACGGCGAGGGTGCGGTCCTCCTGCACCGCGCCGTCGTCCTCGCGCGGGAGATGGCGGACAGCGCGGTCGCGGGGCAGGCTCTGCGCGAGCTGGCGTTCGTCGACATCCAGGCGGGTCGCCACGACTCCGCGCGGCGCGCGATCGTCGAGGCGAGACGCGAGATGGGTGCGGCCTCTCCTGCCGGCGGTGACCCCGCCGAGAGAGGGGATCTGCTCGCCGGTGTCCTCGGGCTGGAGGGGATGAATCTCGCCGACCAGGGCCGGCACGAGGACGCCGCAGACATGTTGACCGAGTCGGTGCAGCTGGCCTCACGAGCCGGCGCCCAGCGTCAGCGGGCATGGTCGCTGGGGTTGCTCGCGCGTTCGCTGCTGATGCTGGAGCAGATCGCGGCCGCCCGGGATGCTGCGCAGGCCAGTGTCGACGGGGTCCACCTGACCCGCTGGAACGCCTTCCTGCCGTTCCCCCAGACCGTCCTTTCCGAATGCCGCGCCGCGGAGGGGCATTGGGACGAGGCAGCGTACGGCGCCGCGGAGGCATTCGCGCTCGCCGTCGAGCTGGGCGATCCGTGCTGGGAGGGCGCGGCCCGCCGGGCGATGAGCCTGGTGGCACAGCACGACGGCGAGTACGACAGGGCCTGGGAGTGGATGCTCGACGCGCGGTCCCGGTGCGATCGCGTCACCGACCGCTACGTCTGGATCTCCTGCTACGTGGGCGCCGCCCAGCTTCAGCTGGCCCACGGGCGCGAGCCGGCGCTCGGGGACGAGCTCGCGGCGCGGCTGCACACCGACGCCCAGGCAGCCGACCTCCCGGAGTTCCAGGCCTGGGCGCTCCTGCACCAGGCGGCGTCCGGTGACCCGGCGGCGTTACGGACGGCGCGATTGCTCGCCGCGTCCGTCGACACGCCGTCGTTGCAGGCCGCGCTGAGGGCGGTCGACACCTCGGTGGCGGCGCGCGAGCAGTGAGGCGGCGCCGGCTTGCCGGTGATCAACGCGGCAGGACGCAGTTCCGGGAGGCGGTCGAGGCGGGGTGGCCGGGATTGGCCGCCGCGTAGTAGCGCAGCTGGCTCTCGGTGAGCGCGTGCACGTAGTCGGTGCTCGGGTCGCTCAGCGGGTCCGCCACCAGGTAGTAGGTGCCGGTCCAGCCGAGCACGGTGACCCAGTGCGACGTCGGACGGCTCGCCGACTTCTTGTACGGCATGCGGTATGCGTCACCGCCACAGATGGACGGTCGCCCGGCACGCGCGTACGCGAGGGTGTCGTCGATGCCCCCGTGCCACGCCGACAATCCGTACGCCACGAATGCCGGTGCGAGATCGGGGAACTCGGTTCCTCGGGCGTTCCGGGCGGTCGTGTCGGGCACGTGCATCGTGGTGTAGCGCATGTACTGCACGGCCGTGGCCCGGTCGGCGGTGATGCCGTCCCAGCCGTGCGGCGTCCTCCCCAGGTGCAGCAGTAACGAGACCATCGCGACCGGGCCGCAGTTGGCCCACTGCGCGGCTCCGGTGTCCCGCTGCATCATCGCCATCAGAGGGCCCGAAGTGACCGGGCCGAGGAGCGACCTCCAGCATGTCGTGTCGACGTACGCGGCCCGGTCCATCCCGTGACCGATCTGGAAACCGCGCACATTCCGGTCGGTCTGCGTGCCGTAGTACGGCGTGCGCAGTGTCATGCCGTAACCGTGCTTGTCGAGCAGGGTCTGCACGGCGTACACGCGGATGTCGCTGACTCCGTAGCGCACCGTGCGGTCGCACAGCGACTGCACGGTGCCACTGCTCGCGAGGCCCGTCGCGTCGATGCCCACGCTGTGCTGGAACGCGACCACCGCCGCTCGTGTCGCCGGCCCGTACGACGACTCCCACGCCGTCACCCGGAACCCGCGGGCGTACAGCAGGTACTGCAGGGCGCGGACATCATGGAAGCTGCTGCCAGGTCCGATCGCGGACCACACGGGATAGGGCCTGTTGGGCGCGGTCGCCGCGGTGGCGGCCTCGGCCTGCAGCGCGCCGGCGACGGCGAGTGCGGTCGCGGCCGTGGCGCCGAGCAGTGCACGTCTGCTGGTGGTCACCGGTGAGCTCCCCAGATCGACACGGGCGTCGCGGTCCTCGTCAGCTCCGCCGCCACGGTCGACGCTACCAAGCGAGCGTGATGGCGGTGTGCGTCGTCGGCCAGTGCTGCAGCACTGGCCAGGGACGCACTCCGCGCACTTCGCCGCTGAACGAGGACGAGACCGCAGGTTTCCCTGCGGTCTCGTGCTTCTTCGTGGGTGCCCCCGGCAGGATTCGAACCTGCGCTTTCGCCTCCGGAGGGCGACGCTCTATCCCCTGAGCTACGGGGGCGGGCAGCGCTTTCACAGCGCGGCGTCACCGTACCAGTCGGAGCCGACCGGTCCGCAATCCGCGCTCGCGGCCCGGTCGGCTCGCAGTGGCGTCGGAGTGGGGTCCGGAGCGGCATCCGCTCAGCCGGGCACGCGCCCCCGCGACGCGTCTCTCCCAGCGGTCGCCCGAGCCCGAGAGTCTGCGCGGTCGGTACCTTTACCCCGCCATGTCTGACAACAGCGCGCACGACTCCCGCGAGACGGTGCTGGACCGGGTCTTCCCGTCCGGCGCCGCCCTCACCGACGACGGCGCCGTACGCATCGCCGGTCACGACCTGCGCGACATCGCTCGCGCGTGGGGGACGCCGGCCTACCTGCTGGACGAGGCCGACATCCGACGCCGGGCGGCCGCGTTCCGCGAGGCATTCACCGACGCCTTCGAGGCCATCGGCACCCGCGTGGACGTCTATTACGCGGGCAAGGCGTTCCTGTGCACCCCCATGGCCCGCCTGCTGCAGGAGGAGGGCCTGCGGCTGGACGTCTGCTCCGGCGGCGAGTTGGCCGTGGCGCAGCGCGCGGGCATCCCGGGGGAGCAGATCGCCCTGCACGGCAACAACAAGTCGCCCGCCGAGATCGCGCAGGCGCTCGATGCGGGCGTCGGGCGGATCATCGTCGACTCGTTCGAGGAGATCGATCGCGTCGCCGACGCGGCGCGCGAGCGGTCCCTCGTGGCGCGGGTGATGCTGCGCATCAAGACCGGGGTCGAGGCCCACACCCACGTGTTCATCGCCACCGCCCACGAGGACCAGAAGTTCGGGTTCAGCCTCGACGGGCAGGTGGGCGAGGCGGTACGCCGGGTGCTCGCCGCACCGGATGCCCTGCAGCTCCTGGGTTTCCACTCCCACATCGGCAGTCAGATCTTCGAGTCCGACGGCTTCCGCGAGGCCGCCCGACGCCTGATCTCCCTGCAGCTGGCGGTCGCGTCGGAGCACGGCGTCCAGTTGCCAGAACTCGATCTCGGGGGAGGCTTCGGAATCGCCTACCTGCCGGCCGACGAGCCGCTCGGTGTCCGCGAGATGGCCGGGCAGCTCGCTGGCATCGTGGAGGAGGCGTGTGCGCAGGCGGGTATGCCGCTGCCGCGGGTCTCGGTGGAGCCGGGCCGTGCGATCGTCGGACCCGCGGGCGTCACTCTGTACGAGGTCGGCACCGTCAAGCCCGTCCGGGTCAGCGACGACCTGGTCCGCACCTACGTCGCCGTCGACGGCGGGATGAGCGACAACCCACGGCCGGTGCTCTACGACGCCGAGTACACCTGCGTGCTCGCCGGACGGCCGGGCAGCCCCACCACGACGCAGACCCGCGTCGTCGGCAAGCACTGCGAGAGCGGCGACATCGTGGTCCGCGACGTGCGGCTGCCGGACGACGTACGCGCCGGCGACCTGCTCGCGGTGCCTGCCACCGGCGCGTACTGCCGCTCGCTCGCCAGTCAGTACAACCACGTGCCCCGCCCACCCGTCCTCGCGCTGCGCGACGGCGAGGTCGGCGTGTGGCTCCGGCGAGAGACGATGGACGACCTGTTGGCCCTGGAAGGGGAGTGACGTGAGCGAACCCGTGCGGGTGGCCCTGCTGGGCTGCGGATTGGTGGGCTCGGCGGTCGCGCGACGGCTGCAGGAGCGTGCCGGCGAGTTCGAGGCGCGCATCGGCGCACCGCTGCAGATCATCGGCGCGGCGGTGCGCGACGTGGAGAAGCCGCGGCCCGAGTCGGGGTTGGCTCCTGACCAGTTCACGACAGACGCGAAGGGCCTGGTGGCCCGCGCCGATCTGGTGATCGAGTTGATGGGCGGGCTCGAACCGGCCCGCGAGCTGCTCCTGCACGCGATGTCGTCCGGTGCGGGTGTGATCACCGCCAACAAGCTGCTGCTCGGAGAGAACGGCCCGGAGCTGTACGAGGCCGCCGAGCGCTCGGGTGTCGACTTCTACTACGAGGCCGCGGTCGCCGGCGCGATCCCGCTGCTGCGCCCGTTGCACGTCTCCCTCGCCGGCGACTCGGTGCACCGGGTGACCGGCATCGTCAACGGCACCACCAACTTCATCCTCGACAAGATGGACCGCACCGGCGCAGAGCTCGCAGACGTGCTGCGGGAGGCGCAGGAGCTGGGGTACGCCGAGAGCGACCCGACGGCCGACGTCGAGGGGTACGACGCCCGCGCCAAGGCCGCGATCCTGGCCTCGCTCGCCTTTCATACCCGGGTGTCCAGCCGTGAGGTGCACTGCGAGGGGATCATGGCGATCACCTCCGAGGACATCCGCGCCGCGCGCATGACCGGGCACGTCATCAAGCTGCTGGCCATCTGCGAGCGGGTGACCGGCGCCGACGGTGACGCCGCCCTGAACGTGCGGGTGCACCCGGCGCTCCTACCCCGTTCGCACCCGCTGGCCTCGGTCCGCGAGGCCTACAACGCCGTCTTCGTGCAGACCGAGCTGGCGGGTGAGCTGATGTTCTACGGGCCGGGCGCGGGCGGTGACCCTACGGCGTCGGCCGTGCTCGGGGATGTCGTGCAGGCCGCTCGGCACCGGGTGAGCGGGGGCCGGGGCCCGGGGGAGTCGGCGTACGCCGGCCTTCCGGTCCAGAGCATCGGCTCCGCGCTGACCCGCTATTTCATCCGCCTGAAGGTCGACGACCGACCGGGCGTGCTGGCGCAGGTCGCGAATGTCTTCGGTGCAGAGGGTGTCTCGATCGAGAGCATGCGCCAGGGCGTCGCACGGTCCGACACCGGTCGAGCCACGCTGCACCTGGTCACCCACGAGGCCACCGACGCCGCGCTCGCGCGCACGGTCGACCTGTTGCGGGTGCACGACGACGTCACAGCCGTGGCCTCGGTCCTGCGAGTCGAAGGAGCCTGATCCACGTGGCACATCTGTGGAGGGGCGTCATCCGGGAGTACGCCGACCGGTTGCCGATGCTGGCGGGCGCACCGATCATCACCCTCGGCGAGGGCGGCACCCCGCTCATCCCGGCGGAGCACCTGAGCGAGCTGGTCGGTGCGCAGGTCCACGTGAAGTTCGAGGGCCTCAACCCCACCGGGTCGTTCAAGGACCGCGGGATGACCGCGGCGATCTCGATGGCCGCCAAGGCGGGCGCCAAGGCCGTGATCTGCGCCTCCACCGGCAACACCAGCGCCTCGGCCGCCGCGTACGCGACCAAAGCCGGGATGACCTGCGGAGTGCTGGTGCCGGACGGCAAGATCGCGATGGGCAAACTCAGCCAGGCGATCGCCCACGGGGCCGAATTACTCCAGGTGGCAGGCAATTTCGACGACTGCCTCACTCTTGCGCGCAAGCTGGCGGAGTCCTATCCCGTCGAGCTGGTCAACTCCGTCAACCCGGCCCGCATCGAGGGACAGAAGACCGCCGCGTTCGAGGTGATCGACGTGCTGGGCGATGCGCCCGACATCCACTGCCTTCCAGTGGGCAACGCCGGCAACATCACGGCGTACTGGAAGGGCTACCGCGAATACGCAGGAGTGACAGGCGAACCGGCGGTCGCAACTCGTACGCCGGCAATGTGGGGATTCCAGGCGGCGGGTGCGGCGCCGATCGTCAGGGGCCACCCGATCGACGAGCCGGACACCATCGCCACGGCGATCCGGATCGGCAACCCGGCGTCCTGGAAGCAGGCCGAGCAGGCGCGCGACGACTCCGGCGGCCTCATCGACATGGTCACGGACGAGCAGATCCTGGCCGCCCACCGCCTTCTGTCCAGCCGGGAGGGCATCTTCGTCGAGCCCGGATCGGCGGCGAGCGTGGCAGGTCTGCTGCTGATGCACGAGCGGGGCGCGGTGCCCGCCGGCGCCACCGTCGTATGCACCGTCACCGGACACGGCCTGAAGGATCCGAGCTGGGCCCTGAAGACCGCCGACGGCGCGGACATCCAGCCCACCAAGGTCTCGGTGGACGCGGTCTCGGCGGCCGCGGCCCTGCGGCTCGAAGGCTGAACCGGCAGATGGAGCACCAATTTGCCGTGGGCCGCAGGGTCCGCGTCGAGGTCCCGGCGAGCACCGCCAATCTGGGACCGGGCTTCGACTCGATCGGCCTCGCGCTCGGCCTGGGGGACGTCGTCACGGCGGAGGTCGTGGCCTCGGGGCTGCACATCAGCGTGGACGGCGAGGGTGCCGGCGTCGTGCCCGACGACGAGACGCACCTGGTGTGGCGCTCGATGCGCACCGCGTGGGAGCGGCTGGGAGTCGCGAGCCCATCGGGGTTGAAACTGCACTGTCACAACGGTGTTCCGCATTCTCGTGGGCTCGGATCGTCGGCCGCCGCCATCGTGGCCGGAGTCGCCGCGGCGGTGGCCCTGGTCGACCCGCATCTGGACGACGCGGCCCGGCGTACGGTCAGCGACATCGCCGGAGACCTCGAGGGTCACCCGGACAACGCGTCGGCGAGTGTCTACGGCGGTCTGACGGTGTCGTGGCGATCGGGGGACCGGTGGCTGACGACGTGCCCGCCGGTGCACCCGGACATCGAGCCGGTGCTCTTCGTCCCCGACGCCACCCTCTCGACGCACCGGGCACGCTCGGTGCTTCCGGCAGTCGTCCCGCTGGCGGACGCCGCTCGCACCGCCGGGCGCGCCGCACTGTTGATCGAGGCCATGACCCGCCGGCCGGATCTGTTGTTCGCCGGGACCGCGGACTGGCTGCACCAGGAGGCGCGCCGAGCCTCCTATCCGTCGACGATGGAGCTGGTCGACCGGCTGCGGGCGCAGGGGCACGCCGCTGTCGTGTCCGGCGCGGGCCCGTCCGTCCTGGTGCTCACGACCCGCGCCCGAGCGACCGCGGTCCGCACGGACGAGCGTTGGGCAAGGGCCACGCCGGGAATAGCGGAGGGCGGCCTGCGCGTTTTTTCGCTCTGAGCCGTCGACGGTGTAAGTTTGCATCGCACATCACACCCAAGGCCGCGTGACGAAGTCCGGGCCTGTGAGTGCATCACCATTGCGAAGAACCCATCGCCGGGCTACCCCGGGCGGCTCTCCGCAAGGAAAATCGTGGCTGCCGAAAGTGCTTGCCGCGCAATCTGATAACCGGCTCAGCCGGTTTCTGACGAGGGGGAAGGAACCTTCGTGACAGACACCACCGAACTTGCCGCGCCCGAGCAGGGCGCGCCTCGTTCCACCGGCTCGCTCAGCGCTCTGAAGCTGGACGAGTTGAAGCAACTGGCCTCGACCATGGGCATCAGCGGCACGTCCAAGATGCGCAAGAGCGACCTGTTGACCGCCATCCGCGAGCGGGGTCAGGGGAACACCGCAGCCGCCACGACGGCACCGCGCCGCCGTGAACGCGGTCGCGTCACGGCGCCTGCCACGACTCCCCCAGTCCGCGCCCCCCGCGCCGGCCGTGCAGACACCTGCCCGCGCCGAGCAGGGCGGTACCCCTGAGCCGACGTCGGCACCGGAGCAGTCGGGTACGACGCCCGAGGGCACCGATCGCACGCAGCGCAACGGCCGGACCGTGCAGACCCGCCAGGACGAGGAGCCGCGTCGCGCACGCCGTGACGAAGGCGACCGCTCCTCCAGCGAGCAGTCCGGCAACGAGCGCCGTGACCAGCGTGACCAGCAGGGCTCGAACGAACGGGCCGAGAACCGCGGCAACGACAACCGCGGCAATGAGAACCGTGACGACGACGGCCGCGGCGCCGACAACCGCCGGGACGACAACCGCCGGGACGACAACCGGGGCACCGAGAACCGCGGCAACGAGCGCGGCAACGACAACCGTGATGCCCGCCAGGGCGGCAACGCCCAGCAGGACAACCGGAGCGACCGGGGCAACGAGGGCCGCGGCGGCAACGACCGAGGCAACGACAACCGTGGCGTCCGCCAGGGCGGCAACGCCCAGCAGGACCGCGGCAACCGCGGGCAGGGCAACGCGGGCAACGGCGCCCCGAACCGTGGCAGCCAGGGCCAGGGCAACCAGGGCAACCAGGGCAGCCAGAACAACGCCGGCGGCCGTGGTGGCGACGACTGGAACGACGAGCGGGGCGGCCGGCGTCGTCAGCGCGGGCGCGACCGCAAGCGCGGTCGTGGCGCAGACGACTTCGGCGACGTGGACACCCAGGTGCGCGAGGACGACGTCCTCGTGCCCGTGGCCGGCATCCTCGACCTGCTCGACAACTACGCGTTCGTGCGCACCACCGGCTATCTGCCGGGGCAGAGCGACGTCTACGTGCCGATCAACATGGTCAAGAAGAGCGGCATGCGGAAGGGCGACGCCATCACCGGCGCGGTCCGGGCGCTGCGCGAGGGCGAGCAGCTGCCGGCGCGTCAGAAGTTCAACGCTCTGGTCCGTCTCGACACCGTGAACGGCATGACGCCCGAGAAGGCGCGCGAGCGCGTCGAATTCGGCAAGCTGACGCCGCTGTACCCCCAGGAGCGTCTGCGCCTGGAGACCGAGTCGAACATCCTGTCCACCCGGATCATCGACCTCGTCGCACCGATCGGTAAGGGACAGCGCGGTCTCTTCGTGGCGCCGGCCAAGGCCGGTAAGACGATGATCATGCAGGCCGTGGCGAACGCCATCACGGTCAACAACCCCGAGGTCCACCTCATGGTGGTGCTGGTCGACGAGCGGCCCGAAGAGGTCACCGACATGCAGCGCGCCGTCAAGGGCGAGGTCATCGCCTCGACCTTCGACCGGCCCGCCACCGACCACACCCAGGTCGCCGAGCTCGCCATCGAGCGTGCGAAGCGGCTGGTCGAGCAGGGCCTGGACGTCGTCGTCCTGCTGGACTCCATCACCAAGCTGGGACGCGCCTACAACCTCGCCGCACCGGCGAGCGGGCGCATCCTGTCCGGTGGTGTCGACAGCGCCGCGCTCTACCCGCCGAAGAAGTTCTTCGGTGCGGCCCGCAACATCGAGTTCGGCGGATCGCTGACGATCCTCGCCACGGCGCTCATCGAGACCGGGTCCAAGATGGACGAGGTCATCTTTGAGGAGTTCAAGGGCACCGGCAACATGGAGCTGCGGCTGTCCCGGATGCTCTCCGAGCGCCGGATCTTCCCCGCGGTCGACCTCAACGCCTCCAGCACCCGCCGCGAGGAGATCCTCCTCGCGTCCGACGAGCTGAAGATCATGTGGAAGCTGCGTCGCGTGCTCGCCGCGCTGGACCCCCAGCAGGGCATCGAGTTGCTGCTCGACCGGTTGAAGAAGACCAAGAGCAACACCGAGTTCCTGATGCAGGTGCAGCAGACCAGCTCGATCAAGCTCGACGACGAGGACTGACCCTCACCCCCGGTTGTCAGCGGATCTCTGGTGCATACGCCGGTGATCCGCTGACAACCGGAGGCAGGAACGACGAAACGCCGCCCCACCGATTCGGTGGGGCGGCGTTCGCGTTGCCGTACGCGCGTATCAGGCCGCCGTGGGGACGACCGGCACGGCCTTGCGGTGTGTCAGATCGCGGTGCGAGCTCTCGGTCAGCGACTGACCGTTGGTCTCAGGCGCCCACATGTAGGAGATGATCCCGCCGCCCAGGGACACGGCGCCCAGGATGACCAGCACCGTAGGTGTGCCGAAGTCGTCGTTGACGATCGGGAGCATGAAGGTGCCGATGGCCGCGGCGACCCGGCTCGTGGAGCTGGCCACGCCCAGACCCGACGCGCGTACCGAGCTGGGGAACACCTCCGAGGGGTAGATGCCCGTGGTGATGCTCATGATCCCGTAGGAGAACAGGTAGCCGAAGTAGGCGACGACACCGAAGACGAGCGGCAGTTGGGAGTTGAGCGCGGCGAGGAAGAGGAAGACCGCGCACACGAACATGGGGATGATCGTGATGGGGCGACGACCGACCCGGTCGATGTACTTCCAGGAGATGGTCGCGCCGATCAACGCCACGATCGTCCCGAGCAGCGCGCCGAAGAGAGCGTCGCGAAGGCCGAGCGACTTCAGGATCGTCGGACCGAAGAAGGTCAACGCGAAATAGGGCATCACGATGGCGCTCCAGGACAGCGACACGAAGAGGGTGCGACGGATGTACTCCTTGGAGAAGAGCAGCCGGTAGTTGGTCTCCTGCGGCTCCTCCTCGCTGAGGTCGCCGACGTCGCGGACCTGCAGCTCCTCGCGGTAGATCCGCTTCGCCTTGGTGTCACGACCCTTGCTCATCAGCCAGCGCGGCGACTCCGGCAGGCCGTGGCGGATCACCAGGCAGATGACGGCGGGTACGACGCTCGCGCCGAGGATCAGCCGCCAGCCGCCAGGCCAGTAGGAGTTGATGGCGTAGCCGATGATGTAGGCGATCACGTAGCCGACGTTCCAGCTGATCTCCAGCAGGCCGAGGTAGTTGCCCCGGTCCTTCTTCTGGGAGAACTCTCCGAGCAGCGGGGACCCGATCGCGTAGTCGCCGCCGACGGCGACTCCCATCACGACACCGAGTACGAAGACCTGCCAGGCCGATTGCACGAAGAAGAGAGCGAAAGCGCAGCTGCTGAAGAGGATCAGGTCGAAGGTGAACATCGGCTTGCGGCCGATCTTGTCGGTGATGTAGCCGATGATCAGGCCGCCGAAGAAGGTGCCGATGAGCACCGATGCTGAGATCCAGGAGTCCCAGTGGCCCGTGACGTGCAGCTCGTCGTGGGCGCGGCCCGCCATGGCCGCGGCGAAGGTCGCGAAGACGAAACCGTCGATGAACATCCCACCGCCGGTGGCCACCGTCATCTTGCGCAGGAAGTGCCGCACGGGTGGGGTCAGCGGCGCCTCGTGGTCCCTGCGCAGGGCATGTTCCGGCGGTGAAGTGGCAGTCGTCATGGGTACAGGATCACCCCTAAGGGGGTGCGGCGCACAACCGGCACCCGTACTCGATACGCACGGGTAGCAGAATGACGGCGCCTACGGGCGCCCCTGCAAGGCCGCTTCCGACGGCCCGAGACGCCGAGGAATAGCACCTGCCACGGCGTCGTTTAGGAAGAGGTCAGAGGTTCTGGCAGAATGGCCCGCTGGCCACCGGTTCACGCGTCGTGCACATCGCGCGAGCGACCCGGAGGCAATCGACAGCTAGGAGAAAACCCGTGAAGAAGGACATCCACCCCGCGTACGGTCCCACGACCGTCACCTGCACCTGTGGCGCGACGTTCGAGACCCGCAGCACTGCCGAGGGCGGCACCATCACCGCCGAGACCTGCTCGCAGTGCCACCCGTTCTACACGGGCAAGCAGCGCATTCTGGACACCGGTGGCCGCGTGGCCCGCTTCCAGGAGCGCTACGGCAAGAAGGCCGAAGCCAAGTAGCTCCTCCGACGCGCCGGCTCCACCTCTCCAGGTGGGGCCGGCGCGTTGTTTGTGTCCCGTGACACCTGACCGACCGTCTCGAAGGAGTTCGCCGTGTTGGAATCCGCCGCCGCCGTCGCGCAGGAGTACGCCGACCTCGAGGCCCGGCTCGCCGATCCGGCGATCCATGCCGACCCCACGGCCATGCGCAAGCTCAACAAGAGGTACGCCGCGCTGGCTCCGACCGTCGCGGCGTACCGCGCCTGGCTCGCTGCCGGCGACGACCTCGGTGCCGCGTGCGAGCTGGCGCAGGAGGACGAGTCCTTCGCGGCCGAGGTGCCGTCCCTGCAGGAGCGCTTCGACGGCGCCCAGGACGCGCTGCGCAAGCTGCTGCTCCCGCGCGACGAGGACGACGACCGCGACGTGATCCTCGAGGTCAAGGCCGGTGAGGGCGGTGAGGAGTCGGCCCTGTTCGCCGGCGATCTGGTGCGGATGTACCTGCGGTACGCCGAGCGTGCCGGGTGGCGCGCCGAGCTGGTCGACGCCACCGAGTCCGACCTCGGCGGGTACAAGGACGCCCGGCTGCAGGTGCGCGCCAAGGGCACCATGGACCCGGGCACCGCGCCGTGGGCGCTGCTCAAGTACGAGGGCGGTGTGCACCGCGTGCAGCGCGTCCCGGTCACCGAGAGCCAGGGGCGGATCCACACCTCGGCGGCGGGCGTCCTGGTGATGCCGGACCTCGACGACGGTGACGACGACGAGATCGAGTTCGGACCGAACGATCTGAAGATCGACGTCTACCGCAGCTCCGGTCCGGGCGGGCAGAGCGTCAACACCACCGACTCGGCGGTCCGCATCACCCACCTGCCGACCGGCGTCGTCGTCTCGTGCCAGAACGAGAAGAGCCAGCTGCAGAACAAGGAGTCGGCGCTGCGGGTGCTCAAGGCCCGACTGCGGCAGATCCGTCAGGACGAGCGGGACGCCGAGGCGTCCGCCGCGCGCAAGAGCCAGGTGCGCACGGTCGACCGCAGTGAGCGCATCCGCACCTACAATTTCCCGGAGAACCGGATCGCGGACCACCGCACCGGCTACAAGTCCTACAACCTGGACGCCGTGCTCGACGGCGACCTCGGCGCGGTGGTCGCCTCGGCGGTCGAGGCCGACGAGTCCGCGCGGATGGCAGCGGTCGCCGACCGCGACTGATGAACGAGCTGCGCCTGCTGCTGCGCGATGCGTCGCTGCGGCTCTCCCACGCCGGCGTCGGGTCGCCGGACACCGACGCGATCGCGCTGCTCGCGCACGCCTGGTCCACGGACGTCGCGGAGGTACGCCGCGCCGAGGTGCTGGGCCGGATGCCCGACGACGTCGTGCTGCAGCGGTTCTCGGCACTGATCGACGAGCGCGCGACGAGGGTGCCCCTGCAGCACCTCACGGGACGCGCGGCGTTCCGGCACCTCGAGCTGGCTGTGGGGCCGGGGGTCTTCGTGCCACGTCCCGAGACCGAGATGCTCGTCGACCTCGTCGCGCCCACTCTGCAGTCGATCGCCGCCCCGGTCGTTGTGGATCTGTGCGCCGGGTCCGGTGCGCTCGCCCTGGCGGTGAAGAACGAGCATCCGGCGGCGTCGGTGTACGCCGCCGAGCTATCGCCGGACGCGTGCGCGTGGGCGCAGGCCAATCGCGACCGGCTCGGGCTGGACGTGCGGATCCGGTGCGAGGACGCGCTCACGGCGTTCCCCGAGCTCGAGGGGCAGGTCGACGTGGTGCTCAGCAACCCGCCGTACATCCCTGTGGGGATGGTGCCGATCGACCCCGAGGTGCGCGACCACGACCCGCAGATCGCGCTCTACGGCGGCAGTGAGGACGGTTTGCGAATCCCGCTCCTGGTGGCGGCGCGGGCGGCTCAACTGCTGCGGCCTGGCGGTCTCCTGGTGATGGAACACGCATCTTCCCAGGGGGATTCGCTACCCGCCCGACTGTCGATCCAGGGCCTCTGGGACGACGTCGCCGACCATCGAGACCTCACGGCCCTTCCCCGTGCGGTGAGTGCGCACTGCCGATGACCGTCCGGATGCCGCACACCCCGGTCGGGGCGGCGGCGTGGGACATAAGAGCAGCACGCGGTGTCGGCCGAGGCTACCGATGGGTAAGGTGAGCCCCATCACACCGGATCGGTAGCGAGCAGGCCACCGTGCGGTCGCCAGCGTGGCCAGGAGGCTTCATGCCCGACACCTACGACTACGTCGTCATCGGCGGCGGGAGCGCGGGGTGCGTGCTCGCCGCCCGGCTGACGGAAGACCCGGCCACGACTGTGCTCCTGATCGAGGCCGGTGGAGAGGCGGACGCCGACGAGATCAGCATCCCGGCCGGCTTCCCCTCCCTCTTCCGGACGCGGTGGGACTGGAACTACCACACGACCGGGCAGAAGCAGTTGGACGCGCGACCGACGTACTGGCCGCGGATGAAGGCGCTCGGCGGCTGTTCGTCGATGAACGCGATGATCTACATCCGCGGCAACCGGGTCGACTACGACACCTGGCGTGACGCGCACGGCGCCACCGGCTGGGGGTATGACGACGTTCTGCCGTACTTCAAGCGCGCAGAGCACAATTCGCGGCTCGGTGATCCGTTCCACGGGCAGGACGGCCCGCTGTACGTGGAGGACCGGCGCTACGACCACGAACTGAACGACGCGTGGATCGCCTCCGCCGTCGCCTCCGGAATGGGCGCGAACGACGACTTCAACGGTGCCCGCCAGGAGGGCGCCGGTTTCTACCAGGTGACCTGCAAGGGCGGCCGTCGCTGGTCCACCGAACGCGCGTACCTGGAGCCCGCCCGCGGCCGCGCCAATCTCGAGGTCATCACGGGCGCGATGGTGGAGCGCATCGAGCTGGACGGGGATCGCGCGGTCGGAGTGACGTTCGAGCACCTGGGGGAGCGGCGCACGGCGCGGGTCGATGCCGAGGTGCTCCTGTGCGCCGGGGCGATCAACTCACCGCAGCTGCTGATGCTGTCGGGGATCGGACCGGGCGGGCACCTGCGGGAGACCGGCGTCGACGTGCGCCACGACCTGCCCGGGGTGGGGGCCAACCTGCACGATCACCCGTTCGTGCCGCTGATCTGGGAGACCAAGGGCACCACGGATCTGCTGGAGTTCAACACGCTGCCGAACATCCTGAAGGCCAAGGCGCTGGGCCGGGGGCCGCTGACATCCAACGTCGCTCAGGCCGGAGCGTTCTTCCACAGCCGGGAGGGGCTGGCGGCGCCGGATCTGCAGGTGCACTTCACCCCAACGGGCTTCTGGGACAACGCTGCCCACGAGTCCGGGTCGCGCAAGGTCTCGATCGGTACGACGCTGGTCAGCGTCGCCAGCCGCGGGCAGCTGCGGCTCCGGTCGGCCGACCCGTCGTGGCATCCGAGCATCGACCCGGCGTACTACGACGACCAGCGCGACCTCGACGCGATGCTCGCGGGGTGCGAACGGCTGCTGGACGTCGCGAACTCCGGTCCGCTCGCGACGTATCTGGACACGCCGTTCATGCCCGACACGGCCGCGCCGAGCACGGAACAGCTCGAGGCGCACATCCGTCGGGAGACCCAGACGCTCTATCACCCGGTCGGCACCTGCGCGATGGGCGAACATCCCGACGCCGTCGTCGACGCCGAACTGCGCGTGCACGGGCTGACCGGCCTGCGCGTCGTGGACGCCTCGGTCATGCCCGAGGTGCCCCGCGGCAACACCAACGCCCCGACCATCATGATCGCCGAGCGCGCAGCGGACCTGCTCCGCGGCCGCGCCTCGAACCCGTCCCACCGCCTCGCCGATGCAGGAGTGAACCGATGAGCACAGCCATGGCAGACACCGCGACCGATGCCGCCGAGCAGGAGCCGCGCACCTTCGAATCGCTGAACCCGGCCACCGGCGACGTGGTCGGCGTCCACGCGATCGACGACGAGGCGACGGTCCGCGAAGCCGTACGTCGCGCGCGTGCCGACGCCGCATGGTGGGACGAGCTGGGATTCGACGGCCGCCGGGAGATCCTCGGCAAGTGGCGCGGGGTCATCGCCCGGCGGATGGGCGAGCTCGCGGCCGTGGTGCACGACGAGACCGGCAAGCCGCACGCCGACGCGCAGCTGGAGATCGGCCTGACGGTCGATCACCTGGCGTGGGCGGCCGGGCACGCGCGCAAGGTCCTGGGCCCGACCAAGTCCTTCGCCGGCCTGTTGATGGCCAACCAGTCGGCCGTCGTCGAGCACCGGCCACTCGGTGTCATCGGTGTGATCGGGCCGTGGAACTACCCGGTGTTCACCCCCATGGGGTCCATCGCGTACGCGCTCGCAGCCGGCAACTGCGTCGTCTTCAAGCCCAGCGAGCTGACCCCGGGCGTGGGCGAATGGCTGGCCGCGTCGCTGCGCGAGGTCGTGCCGGACCGCGCGCTGCTGCAGGTGGTGACCGGTCTCGGCGAGACCGGCGCCGCCCTGTGCACGGCCGGTGTCGACAAGCTGGCCTTCACCGGTTCGACCGAGACCGGCAAGAAGGTGATGGCCGCCTGCGCGCAGACCCTCACCCCGGTGATCGTCGAGGCCGGAGGCAAGGACGCTCTGCTGGTGGACGAGGACGCGGACGTGACCCCCGCCGCGGACGCTGCCGCGTGGGGTGCCTTCTCCAACGCCGGCCAGACCTGCATCGGCGTCGAGCGGGTCTACGTGCACGAGCGGGTGTACGACTCCTTCGTCGACGCCCTCGTGGCTCGCGCCCAGAACGTGCACCCCGGCGGCGGGCCCGGTGCCCACTACGGCCCGGCCACGCTGCCCAAACAGCTGGACCTCATCCGCGGACACATCGACGACGCACTCGCGTCGGGTGGTCGAGCGCTGGTCGGTGGGGAGGGCGCGGTCGGCGACCGGTTCGTGCAGCCGACGGTGCTGGTCGACGTACCGGAGGACCGCCCCGCGAACACGGACGAGACCTTCGGTCCGACCATCACCGTCAAGAAGGTGGCCTCCATGGACGAGGCGGTGCGGCTGGCGAACGCCACCCGTTACGGCCTCGGCTCGACCGTCTTCTCCAAGGCGCATGGCACGGAGATCGCGCGTCGTCTCCGTTGCGGGATGACGGCCGTGAACGACGTCATCTCGTTCGCCGCCATCCCCTCGCTGCCGTTCGGCGGGGTCGGTGACTCCGGCTTCGGTCGCATCCACGGCCCGGACGGGCTGCGCGAGTTCACCTACGCCAAGGCGATCGCGTCGCGGCGGATCAAGCCGGTGATGCTCCTGACCACCTTCGACCGCACCGCGAAGCAGGACTCGACGTTCGCCCAGCTGATCACCGTGATGCACGGCCGGGCCACCACGATGCAGCGCCCGGCCGCGGTCGTGAGCAGGCTGCGCAGGTCCCGCTGACCGCTCGCTCCGAGGTCGCGTGGGGGTTCTGCGTGTGCGGCCAGTGCTGCAGCACTGGCCGCACACGCAAAACCCCCACCTCGACGTTTAATCCAGGCGTGTCGGCGGAGTACGCGCCTAGCATCGGCGGGTGCCCGATGCGATCTTCGACGACCCGCGGCTGGCCGCCGTCTACGACGCGTTCGAGGGTGACCGCAGCGACCTGACGGCGTACCGCGCGATCATCGGTGAGTTGGGCGCGACATCGGTGCTCGACATCGGTTGCGGGACGGGCGTGCTGGCGCTGATGCTCGCCGCCGACGGGGTCGCGGTGCACGCGGTCGATCCCGCGGGCGCGTCTCTCGACGTCGCCCGATCGAAACCCGGCGCGCACGCGGTGCGGTGGCACCGCGGCACGGTCGAGGATCTGCCATCGCTGCGGGTGGACGTGGCGGTGATGACCGGCAATGTCGCCCAGGTCTTCACCGAGGACTCGCAATGGGACGAGACCCTGCGCGTGGTCCATCAAATGCTGCGCCCTGGCGGGCACCTGGTCTTCGAGTCGCGTCGGCCGGAACGACGCGCGTGGGAGGACTGGGAGCGTGATGCCGCCCCCGTGCAGCTCCATGTCGAGGGCGTCGGTGACGTCATCGAGCGGTTCGAACTCACCGGCGTCGCACTGCCGCTGGTGTCCTTCCGACATCGGTGCACCTTCGCCGCGGACGCGACCACCGTCACCTCCGAGTCGACGCTGATCTTCCGTTCGCGCACCGAGATCGAGCAGACGCTGAGGACGGCCGGATTCGTCGTACGCGAGGTGCGTGACGCACCCGACCGGCCCGGCCGCGAACACGTGTTCATCGCGCAACGCGACTGAGTCGGCGTGGGGGTTCTGCGTCTGCGGCCAGGGCTGCAGCACTGGCCGCAAACGCAAACTGCACACGCGCACCCCGGCGCGCGACCCCCCGCCCGTTCGGTCTCAGAGGACGGTGGCACCCGCGAGATCACAGACGATGGCCGCAGCCTGCGTGGTGGTGATGATCGCGCCGCGGAGGGCGTGCATCCGGTCGAGGTCGCACGGGCCGAGGCCGGCACCCCGCAGGTCGGCGTGCTCCAGCTGCGCCTCGGCCAGGTCCGCGCCGCTCAGGTCACACCCGTCGAAGATGCACGACCGCAGATCGGCGCCGCGCAGGACGGCTTCGGTGAACCTCGTCCCGGACAGGTCCGCATGAGCCAGCGGTGCACGGATCAGGTTGGCTGCGAACGCGTTCGAGCGACTGATCGTGAATCCGAAGCCGCTGACGCCCTCGAAGTCGGCGCCCATCAGACGACATCCGCCGAACGACGCACCCCCCAGAGCAGCACCGCGCAGGTCGGCGTTGTCCAGCACACACTCCTCGAAGTGCACCTCGGTGAGGTCGACACCCCGCAGGTCGATCTCCCGCAGATCGCAACGGACCAGTCGCACCGCCTCCGTTGCGCCGTTCACGACCTCCCGCAGCGTGGGACCGTCGTAGCTCTCGTCGCCGAGCTGCACCGGTCCCCTCAGCCGTCCTCGGTCTGTACGGCGACACCCTCGCCGACCTTGCTGTGCTTGTAGCCGTAGAACGCGTAGATGATGATGCCGAGCAGCGCCCACACCACGAACCGCAGCCAGGTGACCGGCTCCAGCTTGCTGATCAGCCAGATCGAGAACGCGATGCCGATCAACGGGGTGACCGGCATGCCCGGTGTCTTGAAGGTGCGAGGCAGGTCCGGTGAGCGGTAGTGCAGGACGATCACGGCGGCGGACACCACGATGAACGCGAGCAGGATGCCGATGTTGGTCAGCTCGGCCGCGTCGCCGATGGGGACGAACCCGGCGATGGCGGCCGACACGACGCCAATGATCCAGGTCGGCCGGTGCGGTGCGTGGAAGCGGTTGGTCTTGGCGAACCACCCGGGGAGCAGCCCGTCGCGGCTGATCGCGAAGAACACCCGGGACGCGCCGAGCATGAAGCCGAAGAGCACGGTAAGGATGCCGATGATGGCGCCGATCGCGACGACGTCGGCGAACCGGTCGAGCCCGACGGACTTGAACGCCGTTGCGAAACCGCTGGTTTTGCTGATCTTGTCGTACTTCTGCATGCCGGTGAGCACCGTGCACGCCAGCAGGTAGAGCACCATCGAGATCGCCAGCGAGAGCATGATCGCCTTCGGCAGGATCCGCGTGGCGTCCTTGGACTCCTCCGCAGCGGTACTCATCGCGTCGTACCCGAACACTGCGAAGAAGACCGTCGCGGCGCCGGTCACGGCACCGCCGAAACCGTAGGGGAAGTAGGGATGCAGGTTGCCACCCTTGATGTAGAACGCGCCGACGACGACCACCGCGATGACGATGGCCACCTTGACGACCACCAGGACGGACTCCGCCCGGGCGCTGGATCTGATGCCGCGGTTGAGCAGCACGGCGATGAGTAGGCACAGGATCAGCGCGAAGAGGTCGACCTTGTGGCCCGATCCGGTGCCGGGCGCGCCCAGCATCCAGACGGGCAGGTGGGCGCCGAAGTCGTTCAGCAGGAACGAGAAATAGCCCGAGATGCCGATCGCGACCACCGCCACGATGGCGGTGTACTCCAGGAGTAGGTCCCACCCGATGAGCCAGCCGACGAGCTCGCCCAGCACGGCGTACCCGTAGGTGTAGGCCGACCCGGCCGCCGGGATCAGGCCGCCGAACTCGGCGTAGGAGAGCGCGGCGCACGCCGAGGCGACACCCGCGATGATGAAGGAGATGCTGACCGCCGGTCCTGCGACCCCGTTGGCCACCGTGCCGGCCAGGGAGAAGATGCCGGCTCCGATGATGGCGCCGATCCCGATGGCGGTGAGCTGCCACAGACCGATCGAGCGCTCCAGTCCGCCGGCCTCCTCGTGACTGACGATCGGCTTGCGGCGCAGCACCCCCTGCCGCGGCGCGATCTTCTGGTCACCGGCCATCACGTACTCCCGTCCTCGCAGGTACACCCGGTCCGGCGCGCCCGTGCTGTGAGCCTAGCCACGCGGCGGTCGGTTCGCTCTGGTGCGAGCCCCGGGTGATGTGTACGGTGTCCACATCGCAATCGGCCGGCCGCCCGCGTCTCTTCCGGAGGATGCCTGCGGCGGACCTCATTCCTCAATGCGTTCTGGCACAGGAGATCTCATGGTCGATGGCACCGCCGAGCAACTGAGCGTCACCCGGTTCGTCGATGCACCACCCGCAGCCGTCTTCGACGTGCTGGCCCATCCGACACGGCACCAGGAGACCGACCCCGCGCCCTGGAGATGGGTCCGCGAACCCCAGCAGCCCGACCCCATCACGCACGCGGGGCAGGTCTTCACAATGAACATGTACCTGGAGCGGGTCGGCGGCGACTATCGGATCGACAACATGGTCACGGCGTTCGAGCCGCCGCGGCTCATCGCCTGGAGACCGGGCAGCGTCCGCGACGGCGACCTGCACCTCGGCGGCTGGGAGTGGCGCTACGACCTCGTTCCCGAGGGCGAGGGCACCCGGGTCACCCTCACCTACGACTGGGGCGACACCTCTACCCAGACCCGCAAGGACTTCGGTCGGATGCCCCCTGGCCACCGGAGTACCTGCAGGAGTCGATCGACCAGCTCGCCACCACGTGCGAATCGGCGCGGACCGGCCGGTGAGCCCCATGACGCCGAGCGCGCACCAGGTCGGCGTGGCACGATCGCGCAGATGAACGACAGCCCCGATACGCAGGCGCGACTGCGCACGCTGATCCTGCTGCGCCGGGTCCGGGACCGGATGGACCGGGAGTACGCCCAGCCCCTGGACGTCGAGGCGCTCGCGCGCGGGGTGCACATGTCGGCCGGCCACCTCAGCCGCGAGTTCCGCACGGCGTACGGCGAGTCGCCGTACGCCTATCTGATGACCCGGCGGATCGAGCGTGCGATGGCGCTGCTGCGCCGCGGCGACCTCAGCGTCACCGACGTCTGCTTCGCGGTCGGTTGCTCCTCTCTCGGCACCTTCAGCAGTCGGTTCGCCGAGTTGGTCGGTGTGCCGCCCAGCACCTACCGCCGTGAGGTGGCGTCCGCGACGTCGGGCATCCCGTCGTGCGTGGTGAAGCAGGTGACCAGACCGGTCAGGAATCGAGAAGCCCGCCTCGCGGCGGCGGATCTAGCGTGAGCGCCATGGACATCACCATTCACAACGCCTTCCTGCCCCAGACGGATCCGGCCGCGACGCTCACCTTCTATCGGGACGTCCTCGGTTTCGAGGTCCGGAACGACGTCGGCTACAACGGGATGCACTGGATCACGGTCGGGCCCGCCGGTCAGCCCGGCACGTCCATCGTGCTCTTCCCGCCGGGCGCCGATCCCGGCGTCACCGACGAGGAGCGCCGCACCATCACCGAGATGATGGCCAAGGGCACCTTCGCGATCATCACGCTGGCCACGCCGAATCTGGACGAGACCTTCGACCGTCTCCAGGCGGCGGGCGCCGAGGTCGTGCAGGAGCCGATCGAGCAGCCGTACGGTGTGCGCGACGCTGCGTTCCGGGACCCGTCCGGCAACCTGATCCGGATGAACGAGGTCCACTGAGCCGTCGGTGCGGAGAACGCGCCGGCAGAGGGAGACACGATGAGCACGGCCTCGGGGCGACGGCGCACACCGGCGCCGTCCTCGACACCGCATGCCGCCGACAAGCACGACCTGATCACGGTGCGGGGCGCCCGGGTGAACAACCTCAAGGACGTCAGCGTGCAGATCCCCAAGCGCCGGCTGACGGTCTTCACGGGGGTGTCGGGCTCGGGGAAGAGCTCGCTGGTCTTCGGGACGATCGCCGCCGACTCCCAGCGGCTGATCAACGAGACCTACAGCGCGTTCGTGCGGGGCTTCATGCCCACGCTGGCGCGCCCCGACGTCGACGTGCTCGACGGCCTCACGACGGCGATCGTGGTGGGGCAGGAGCGGATGGGTGCCGACGCGCGGTCCACGGTGGGCACCGCGACGGACGTCGACGCGATGCTGCGGGTGCTCTTCAGTCGGGTCGGCACGCCGTACGTCGGCTCGCCCCAGGCGTTCTCCTTCAACGTCGCCTCGATGAGCGGCGCCGGGGCGGTGAGCATGGAGCGGGGCGGCCGCACGACCAAGGAGCGGCGCAGCTTCAGCGTCACCGGCGGCATGTGTCCGCGGTGCGAGGGCCGAGGATCGGTGACCGATTTCGACCTGACCCAGCTGTACGACGCGGACCGCTCGCTCAACGAGGGCGCTCTCGTCATACCGGGTTACAGCATGGACGGCTGGTACGGCCGGATCTTCCGCGGCTGCGGCTTCTTCGACCCCGACAAGCCGATCGAGAAGTTCAGCAAGAGGGAGCTGGACGCACTCCTCTACAAGGAAGCCACCCGGATCAAGGTCGACGGGATCAACCTGACCTACGAGGGGATCATCCCGAAGATCCGAAGGTCCTTCCTGGCCAAGGACATCGACACCCTGCAGCCGCACATCCGCGCGTTCGTGGAGCGGGTGGTCACCTTCTCCACCTGCCCCGACTGCGGCGGGACCCGGCTCACCAAGGAGGTCCTGGCCAGCACCGTCGGCGGGCTCAACATCGCCGAGGCGTCGGCCATGCAGATCAGCGATCTCGCGGAGTGGGTGCGCGGCCTGGACGAGCCGACCGTCGCTCCGCTCCTGCAGTCGTTGGGGGAGTCGCTGGACTCCTTCGTCGAGATCGGTCTCGGCTACCTCAGCCTCGACCGCCCGTCGGGCACCCTGTCCGGCGGCGAGGCGCAGCGCGTGAAGATGGTGCGCCATCTCGGGTCCTCGCTCACCGACGTCACCTACGTCTTCGACGAACCGACCATCGGGCTGCACCCGCACGACATCCAACGGATGAACGAGCTGCTGCTCCGGCTGCGGGACAAGGGCAACACCGTGCTGGTTGTGGAGCACAAGCCCGAGACCATCCAGATCGCCGACCACGTCGTCGACCTCGGCCCGGGAGCGGGTGCGGCGGGTGGCGAGGTCCGCTTCGAGGGCACCGTCGCGCAGCTGCGGAAGGCCGACACCGCCACCGGTCGTCACCTGCAGGACCGTGCGAGCCTGAAGGAGCAGGTACGCGCAGCGACGGGCGCGCTCGAACTGCGAGGAGCAGACCTGCACAACCTGCAGGACGTCGACGTGGACGTCCCGCTCGGTGTGCTGGTCGCCCTCACCGGCGTCGCCGGATCCGGCAAGAGCTCCCTGGTCACCGCCGCGCTCGCGGGCCAGGACGGTGTCGTGACGATCGACCAGAGCCCGATCAAGGGTTCACGGCGCAGCAACCCGGCGACGTACACCGGCCTGCTGGACCCGATCCGCAAGGCCTTCGCGAAGGCCAATGGCGTGAAACCCGCTCTCTTCAGCTCGAACTCCGACGGTGCGTGCCCGGCGTGCAAGGGCGCCGGCGTGATCTATACCGATCTGGCGATCATGGCCGGAGTGGCCACGACGTGCGAGGTGTGCGAGGGCCGGCGCTTCCAGACGGCGGTGCTGAAGTACCGACTCGGTGGCCGCGACATCAGCGAAGTGCTGGAGATGTCGGTGACCGACGCCGAGCGGTTCTTCGGGGAGGACGACGCCGCCGTCCCGGCCGCGCACACGATCCTCGAACGGCTGGTGGACGTGGGGCTCGGGTACCTCACCATCGGGCAGCCTCTGCCGACCCTGTCGGGCGGCGAGCGGCAGCGGCTGAAGCTCGCGACTCACCTGGGCGAGAAGGGCGGCGTCTTCGTGCTCGACGAGCCGACTGCCGGGCTGCACCTGGCCGATGTCGAGCGTCTGCTCCAGCTACTGGACCGGCTGGTCGACTCGGGCAAGACGGTGGTCGTGGTCGAGCACCATCAGGCCGTCATGGCGCACGCGGACTGGATCGTCGACCTGGGTCCCGGCGCCGGCCACGACGGCGGCCGGGTCGTCTTCGAGGGCACGCCGGCCGATCTGGTCGGCGCCCGGTCCACCCTCACCGGCGAGCACCTCGCGGAGTACGTCGCCGGCTGAGAGCCGGGAGCCCGCAAGCGGCACCGCGCGGGCCCTCGAGCGCGTCCTCGACGCACGTGGTCTCCCCGAACGGCGCCGTGTGGTCCCTCGTGGGCGTCCGGACGTCGGCGCGGGCGGGGTCGAGCATGGAAGTGACTGGCGACAAACCGACGCGCGTCGCAGGATGACCCCATGAGCGAGCCCCGGATCGTGGCAGTCGACCCGTCGTCCCCGATCCTGCGCCAGTGGCATGAGGTCCTGCGCGCCGCGTACACGCAGGGGCAGGGGCCGATGTGGTGGATCTCGCTGGCGCACCAGCTTTACTCGGCCGAGCACCCGCACCCGCGTAGAACCCGCTCCAGGTACGCCGCCCTCGACGGCCCGCGGCTCGTCGGCGCCCTGGAGCTGGTCTCGGCCGTGGGCGACCCGGCCGAGCCCGTGCAGGTCGAGCTGGCCGTCGCCCCGGAAGCGCAGGGACGAGGCATCGGTCGTGAACTGGCCTCGTACGCGCTGCAGTTCGCTACGGAGCGCGGTCACTCCACCCTGCAGACGGAGGTGCACGTGCCCGGCGCGCAGGCCCTCGAGGCCACGCGGTCCGGACGGTTCCTGCGCGACCAGGGTTTCCGGGTCGGCAACGTCGAGGACAGGCTGCTGCTCGACCTGCCGTGGGACGGTCGCGGGGAGGGCGATCCACCCTCCGGAGAGGTACGCGTGCAGTCGTGGGTCGGCGCGTGCCCGCAGCGGTACGAGCTGGAGTGGGCGGCCCTCAAGCAGCAGATGCAGGAGGACCACCCGGTCGGGGACCTGACCTGGAGCGACACCCGGATCGACGTCGAGCGGATGCGCGAGGACGAGGGCCGGATGATCGAGCGGGGCTGGATCAGTGCTGCGCAGCATGGCGCTGCTGCGGGACCGCCCGGTGGGTTTCACCGAGATGTTCCTCGACGCCGACGAGCCGGCGATCGTGGTGCAGGACTCGACGCTGGTCGACCGGGCGGCCCGGGGCAAGGGAGTCGGCCGGTCGCTGAAGGCCGCGAACCTGCACCAGCTCGAGCGGATCACGGCCGACACCGCAGCCGGGGCGCGATACGTCCAGACCTGGACGTCGCAGTCCAACGCCCCGATGCTGGCACTCAACAGGCAGTTCGGCTTCCGTGTGGCGGGCACGATGCACGACGCCGAACGAACGGTGTAGGGCCTCCGCCGCTGTCGTAGCGTGGCGCGGTCCCGGGCGAGATGGATAACGGCCTGTTGGGCGACGTCGGCGGTCGGCCGCGGGCAGTTTCCCTCTCCTAGACTCCTGCGGCATGTCGACCACCCAGCCGCAGCACGGCTGTCCGAAGGAGCGGTCCTGGGTCGCGGACGCCGTACGCAAAGTCGCAGCAGACGCCAACAGGTCGGCCGACACTCACCTGATCCCGTTGCGCCTGGCCGGTCTCGACGGGATCGACATCTACTTCAAGGACGAGTCGACCCACCCGACCGGAAGTCTCAAGCACCGCCTGGCGCGCAGCCTCTTCCTCTACGCCCTCTGCAACGGGTGGATCCGTGAGGGGTCGACCGTCGTGGAGGCGTCGAGCGGTTCGACCGCGGTCAGCGAGGCGTACTTCGCGCAGTTGCTGGGCCTGCCGTTCGTGGCCGTCATGCCGCGCTCGACCAGTGCCGAGAAGATCGTGCTCATCGAGCGGTACGGCGGCCGCTGCCACTTCGTGGACGACGCCGGCGCCGTCTATGCGGCCGCGGAGCAGATCGCGCGGGACTGCGGCGGGCACTATCTCGACCAGTTCACCTACGCCGAACGGGCGACCGACTGGCGCGGCAACAACAACATCGCCGAATCCATCTTCGATCAGATGCGACTGGAGCGGCATCCGCAGCCGGCGTGGATCGTGGTGGGCGCTGGTACCGGAGGTACCAGCGCGACGATCGGACGCTATCTGCGCTACCGGGGCATCCCGACCCGGCTGTGCGTCGTCGACCCGGAGGGCTCCGCGTTCTTCGGGGGCTGGGTGGACCGCGACGCCTCCTACGTCACCGGCCGGGGTTCGCGGATCGAGGGCATCGGGCGCCCGCGCGTCGAGCCGTCGTTCCAGCCGCAGATCGTGGATCGGATGATCCAGGTGCCGGACGCTGCCTCGATCGCGGCCGTTCACCTGTTGCGCGAGCGCACCGGCCTGTTCGCGGGCGGGTCCACCGGCACGAACCTGGTCGGGGTGCTCGAGCTGGCATGCGAGATGAAGGCGCGGGGGGAGACCGGCAGCATCGTCACGTTGCTCTGCGACGGCGGCGAGCGCTACAGCGCGACCTACTACGACGAGGACTGGCCGGCGGCGAGGGGTCTGGACCCGGCGGCGCACCGTGCGATGTTGCAACGCGCGATGGACGAAGGGTTGTGGCGGACGTAGTCGAGCCCGGCGCCGACCATTAGCCTGGAGCCTCCCACCCGGCCCCCACCTGCAGGAGTCCCTCGTTGAGCCCCGTCTTCGACTGCGCGAATCCGCAGACCCGGGAGGACGGTCTCGACGCTGCGAAGTCCGCACTCGACCTGGGTGAGTGCGTCGTCCTCCCGACGGACACGGTCTACGGCATCGGCGCCGACGCGTTCAATCCCTCGGCGGTGCAGAAGCTGCTCGACGCCAAGGGCCGCGGCCGCGAGATGCCCCCGCCGGTGCTCGTGCCGGGGCTCCCGACGGTCGACGGACTGGCGATGTCGGTGCCGTCGTATGCGCGACGGCTCATGGAGCGCTTCTGGCCCGGCGGACTCACGCTGATCCTGCGCGCGCAGCCCTCGCTGGCCTGGGACCTCGGCGACAACAACGGCACCGTCGGGTTGCGGATGCCCGACGACGAGGTCGCCTTGGCGCTGCTCGAACGGGTGGGCCCGATGGCGGTCAGCTCCGCCAACCGGACCGGCAAGCCGACCGCGACCACGATCACCGAGGCCGGATTCGCCCTCGGCCCCTCTGTGGAGGTCTACCTCGACGGCGGTGAGCGCAGCGGCACCGAACCCTCGACCATCCTGGACTGCACGAAGCCCGACCCGGTGCTGCTGCGGGCCGGCGCGATCGGCACCGATGCGCTGCGCGAAGTGCTGGCGGGTGTGGAGCTGATCGAGCCCTCCACCGAGAACGGGGTCAGCCTCTGGAAGGCGCCCGCCGACGATCAGGACGGACCCGAGCCGCTCGATCTGTCGCAGACCGAGCCCGAAGGCACGCCCGACGGCGATGTGGACGCCGGTATCGACCCCGTGTTCGTGCCGCCGCAGGACGGCACGTTGCCTGCGAGCGACCTCCCGCAGGACGGTGCGCCGTCCGCCGAGGTGCCCCCGCCCGACCTACCCGCCCCGCCCTCGGACCACACCGACGGCACCCGTTCCACTCCAACGTCCGACGCCTAAGGTGACCCGATGACCGCTTCGCCCACGCCCTTCTACGGCTCCGATTTCGACGCCCTCGCCGCGTTCGACCCCGAGATCTCGGGGGTGCTGCTGTCCGAGCTGGACCGGCTGCGCAGCGGCCTGCAGCTGATCGCCAGCGAGAACATGTCCAGCCCCGCGGTGCTCACCGCGCTGGGCTCGACACTGTCCAACAAGTATGCCGAGGGCTACCCCGGCCGCCGCTACTACGGCGGGTGCTCGGAGGTCGACAAGGCCGAGAACCTGGCGATCGAGCGGTGCAAGAGCCTGTTCGACGCCGAGCACGCCAACGTCCAGGCCCACTCCGGCGCGAGCGCCAACCAGGCCGTCTACGGCGCGTTCCTCAAGCCCGGCGAGACCATCCTCGGCATGTCGCTGCCGATGGGCGGGCACCTCACGCACGGCACGAAGGTCAGCTTCTCCGGCAAGTGGTTCAACGCCGTCGGCTACGGCGTGGAGAAGGAGTCGGAGAACATCGACTACGCCGAGGTCGAGGCGCTCGCCAAGGAGCATCGGCCCAAGGTGATCCTCGCCGGTGGATCGGCCATCCCGCGGCTCATCGACTTCGAGTTCTTCCGCAACCTGGCCGACGAGATCGGCGCGATCTTCTGGGTCGACGCCGCGCACTTCATCGGCCTGGTCGCCGGGAAGGCGATCCCCTCGCCCGTCCCGTACGCCGACGTAGTCACCTTCACCACTCACAAGGTGCTGCGAGGTCCCCGCTCCGGCGCGCTCGTCTGCAAGGCCGAGCACGCGGCGAAGCTGGACAAGGCCGTCTTCCCGATGATGCAGGGCGGGCCGCAGATGCACACGATCGCGGCCAAGGCGGTCAACTTCAAGGAGTGCGCGACGCCCGAGTACGCCGCGTACGCCCGCCAGGTCATCGAGAACGCGCAGCAGTTGGCGACGTCGCTGGGGGAGAAGGAGATCCGTCCCACCACCGGCGGCACCGACACCCACCTGTCCCTGCACGATCTGCAGGGCGTGCAGGTGACCGGTGCGCAGGCGGAGGAGCGGGCGGACGCCGCCGGCATCGTGCTCAACAAGAACGCGATCCCGTTCGACCCGCAGAAGCCCAACGTCGCCTCCGGCATCCGCGTCGGCAGCCCCAGCGTCACGACGCAGGGGATGGGCACCCCCGAGATGGTGCAGATCGCCGACCTGATCCACCGGGCCATCACCCAGACCGACGGTGACCCCGACCACCCGGTCGCCAAGGACGTCCGCGCCGAGGTCACCGACCTCGTGGGCCGCTTCCCGGCGTATCCCCGGCCGGCCTAGGGCTTCGGCCGGACCAGCCCCGTCTCCCAGTGCGTGAATACCTGCTTGTCGCGGTCGTCGCCGGGGTCGTCACCTACCTGACGACACCCGCGATCCGCTGGCTGGCGGTGCGGTTCGGAGCCGTCACCCCGGTACGCGGGCGTGATGTGCACTCGGTGCCGATCCCGCGACTCGGCGGGGTCGGGATGCTCCTCGGTTTCGCGGCCGCGGTGCTCATCGCGAGTCGGCTGCGCCACGCGTCGAGCCTTCTGCACGGCGCGAACCATCAGGTGTTGGCCGTCCTCATCGCGGCCGCGTTCATCACCGCGGTGGGTGCCATCGACGACTTCCGCGAGCTGGACCCGTTGACCAAGTTCGCCGGGCAGCTGATCGCCGCAGGGGTGATGGCGTTCGGAGGCGTGCAGCTGTCCGCGCTGCCGACCGGCGACTCCTACACGATCCTGCCGCAGCCGATCCTGATCCTGCTCACCTTCGTGATCGTCATCGCGATGACCAACGCGGTGAACTTCGCCGACGGGCTCGACGGGTTGGCCGCTGGGTTCGTGGCCATCGCGGCGGTCGCGTTCTTCCTGTGGGCCTACCAGGTCGCGCACGTCTACCTGAACCCCTCCGACAGCGTCTTCAGCGCCTCGGCCTTCGTCTCGGCGGTGACGGCGGGGTGCTGCCTCGGCTTCCTGCCGCACAACTTCTTCCCGGCGCGCCTCTTCATGGGGGATGCCGGCGCACTGCTGCTCGGACTGCTCCTGTCGGCCTCGACCATCACGTTCACCGGGGCCCTGCAGCCCAGTCAGGTGAAGTCGCAGTCGGCGGCGTTCTGGGTGCCGATCGCCCTCCCGGTGGCGATCCTCGCCCTGCCGGTCCTGGATGTGATCCTGGCGGTGCGCCGACGGGGACTGCGGTTCTGGAAGCCGGACCGCGGGCACCTGCACCACAAGATGCTCGACATCGGCCACTCCCACCGCCGCGCCGTACTGCTGCTCTACCTCTGGTCGGCCTCGCTCGCACTGGGGGTGCTGATGTTCACGTACGTGTCGACCGCGTGGGCGTTGTCAGCCCTCGTCGTCCTCATCGCGATCAGCGCGGGACTGACCCGTTGGCTCCCGAGGTGGAAGCGCGGCAGGAGCTTGTGATAGTTTTCACAAAGTAGCCGAACGGCTATTTTGCCCCTTCGCGTGACGCCCCGGGAGACCGATGCGGACGCCCACGATCCGGCAGGAGAGCGAGCCCAATGACGGACTCAGTGCCTTCTCAGCCCTCTCAGCCGTCGCCTCACTCCGCACCGGCGCCGGCCCAGCGGGCCCAGCCGTCGCCCTTCGACACCATGCTGAGGACGGCGTTCCTGCCCAGCCTCGGAGCAGGCGTCGTGACCGCCGTCGTGGCATGGATCGTGGCCGGTGGTCGAGCCGGTCTGTCCGCGGCTTTCGGAGCCGCTCTGGCCCTGATCTTCTTCGCAGCCGGTCTGCTGGTGATGCGCAAGGTCATCGACGTGAACGCGGTGGCCCTGATGGCCGCGGCGATGGCCGTCTTCTTCGGCCAGTTGATCCTCGTGCTCCTGGTCATGCTGGCCGCGACCACAGTGCTCGATCTGCAAGCCCTGCCGACGATGATCGGCGTCGTGGTGGTCGTCCTGGTATGGCAGATCTTCCAGGTGCTGGGATTCGTGCGCAGCCGCCGACCGGTCTACGACCCGCCGTCCGCCGGTGGTGAAGTGACGTGAATGACGGTCGACGGGGTCGGGTAGTCTGGGCGCCGGATTTCGCGCTGGAAGGCGCGTCCGTGAGCCACCACCGTCCACCGCCACCACGGTGCGTGCTGTCAATCGCATCAGAAGGTGGCACCACAAGCTGGACAGTTGCTGAATCCATGACGACGAAGGAGACCCTGTGAGCGCGACACTCGCTGCCGCGGCCGCCCCCCACGCAGCGGTCGTCGCCGACGACGGGTTCAAGGCTCCCGGCGTCGCCGACTTCTGGCAGCCGCTCGTCGGCCACGGGGCTTTCGCGTTCACCCGCCCGGCCCTGGTCCTCCTCCTCTCGGTGGGACTGCTCGGCTGGTTCTTCGTCAGCGTCAGTCGCAAGCTGGAGGTCGTCCCGAGCAAGCGGCAATTCAAGGCCGAACTGGTCTACGGCTTCGTGCGCGACACCATCGGCCGCGACGTCATCGGCAGCAAGGACTTCCGCCGCTTCCTGCCGCTGCTCTTCACCCTGTTCACCGTCATCCTCGTGAACAACCTCGCGGGAATCATCCCGTTCGTTCAGTTCCCGACCTTCAGCCGGATCGCCTTCCCCATCGTCGCCGCACTCATCGTCTACGTGGCCTACCACGTCGTGGGTGTGCGGGCGAAGGGCGGCGTCGGGCCGTACATGAAGTCGATCATGCCGCCCGGCATCCCCTGGTGGATCGCCTGGTTCGTCTACATCCTCGAGCTGGTCACGTTCTTCATCACCCGCCCGTTGACGCTCGCGCTGCGACTCTTCGGCAACATGCTGGCCGGTCACCTTCTGCTGCTGGTCTTCACGGTCGGCGGGGAGTACATGCTGCTGCACGGAGGCAACATCGGCATCCGGGGCGCCGGTGTGGTGTCCTTCCTCTTCACCATCGTGATGACGCTCTTCGAGCTCATCATCGAATTCCTGCAGGCCTTCATCTTCACCATGCTGGCGGCCATCTACATCGCCGGCGCACTGGCCGAAGAGCACTGAGTCCCCACCTGACTTCACACGCGTCCGACGTGTCGACATCCGAGTCGACTCGCCAACGAAAGGAAACACAATGAAGGGCAGTCTCTCGATCGTCGGCTACGGCCTCTCCGCGATCGGCCCCGGGATCGGCATCGGCCTGATCTTCGCGGCATACATCAACGGCGTCGCCCGTCAGCCGGAGGTCCGCGGTCAGCTGCAGACCATCGCCTTCATCGGCTTCGCGCTGGCCGAGGCGCTCGCCCTGCTGGGTCTGGTCTTCGGTTTCGTCTTCACCTGATCGAGGCGTACACCTCGACATACGTCAATCACGCCCGACACGCGGACAGAAGGACTAAGCCGTGCATATTCCAACGCAGGTCACTGCGGAGAGCCCATGGGCCGAGGCCGGTCACGTGATCATTCCGCACTATGCGGAATTGATCATCGGACTCATCGCGTTCGCGGTCATCTACGCCCTCTACGCCAAGTTCGTCGTGCCGCGTCTGGAGCAGATGTACGACGAGCGCACCGCCGCGATCGAGGGCGGGATGGCACAGGCCGAGGAAGCGCAGGCCCAGGCCGCCGCTGCCAAGGAGAAGTACGAGGAGCAGCTGACGCACGCTCGTGCGGAGGCCTCGCGCATCCGCGAAGAGGCCAAGGCGCAGGGCGCGACGATCATCGCCGAGGCCCGGGAGCAGGCAGGCACGGAGGCCGAGCGGATCGTGGCCTCTGCGCACAAGCAGACCGAGGCCGAGCGTCAGCAGGCGTCGGTGCAGCTGCGCAACGAGGTCGGGACCATCTCGACCAACCTCGCCAGCCGCATCGTCGGTGAGTCCCTCGACGACGAGACCCGTCGCCGCGGGATCGTCGACCGCTTCCTGGCAGACCTGGAGTCCGGCGACGTCAAGCCGGAGAAGGTCGGGTCCACCGGCACGTCGGACGCTGGGGCGGGCAACTGATGGATGGCAGTTCGCGGGCGTCGTACGTCGCCGTACGAGGCACGCTGCGCGAGCAGCTCTCGGACGGGGCCGACGCGGGCGCCGTGGGGGAGCAGCTCTTCGCTGTGACCTCGGTGCTCGACAGCAGCGCCTCGCTGCGGCGTGCGCTCGCCGACCCGTCGGCGACGGATGACGCCAAGGCCGGTCTCGCCGACCGTCTCTTCGGCGGCAAGGTGGGCGACCAGACGCTGGCCGTCGTCCGGGCCCTCGCGAACAAGCGGTGGGCTGCCGAGCGCGACCTGGCCGACGCCGCGGACGGACTCGCCGTCGAGGCGGTCCTGACCGGCGCCGACCGCGCGGGACGGATCGACCAGGTCGAGGACGAGCTCTTCCGCTTCGAGCGGATCGTGGCGGGCAACCCCGAGCTGCGCGACGCGATGACCGATTCGCAGCGCAGCGGCGAGGACAAGGGCGGTCTCGTGCGCACCCTGCTCGACGGCAAGGTCGCACCCGAGACCGAGCTGCTGGCACGCCAGGCCGCCGACCATCCCCGTGGCCGGCGCTACGAGCGGGTGCTGGACTCCTACGTCGCGACGGCGGCACGGCTGCGCGAGCAGCTGACCGCCACCGCGTTCGTCGCCCATCCCCTCGACGAGGACCACCGGGAGCGGCTGGCACGTGCGCTGACGCAGATCTACCGCCGCGAGGTACAGGTCAACGTCATCGTCGACCCGCAGGTCGTCGGCGGCGTCCGGGTGCAGGTCGGTGACGAGGTCATCGACGGCAGCCTCGCGAATCGACTGGACGAAGCCCGACGGTTGATGTCGAGCTGATGCACGCAGGCCGGCGTACGCCGGTCACCTTGAACCGACAGCCCATGCTTGACCGGCCGCAGCGGCCGACACGAAGGAGAAGAAGATGACGGAGCTCTCGATCCGCGCAGACGAGATCCGGGACGCCCTGGAGGGATACGTCTCCTCCTACGAGCCCGGCGCCGCCGCGCGCGAAGAGGTCGGCCGGGTGAGCGACGCCAGCGACGGCATCGCCCACGTGGAGGGCCTTCCCTCGGCCATGACCAACGAGCTGCTCCGCTTCGAGGACGGCACCCTGGGTCTGGCCCTGAACCTCGACGTGCACGAGATCGGCGTCGTCGTCCTCGGTGAGTTCGACGGCATCGAGGAGGGCCAGGAGGTCAAGCGGACCGGCGAGGTGCTCTCCGTGCCCGTCGGCGACGCCTTCCTCGGCCGGGTCATCGACCCGCTCGGTCACCCCATCGACGGTCTGGGCGACATCAAGCCCGACGCGCGCCGCGCCCTGGAGCTGCAGGCGCCGACCGTCGTGCAGCGCAAGTCGGTGCACCAGCCGCTCATGACCGGTATCAAGGCCATCGACGCGATGACCCCGATCGGCCGCGGCCAGCGTCAGCTGATCATCGGCGACCGCAAGACCGGCAAGACCGCGATCGCGACCGACACGATCATCAACCAGAAGGCCAACTGGGAGTCCGGCGACCCGGAGAAGCAGGTCCGCTGCATCTACGTCGCCATCGGCCAGAAGAACTCCACCGTCGCCGAGGTCCGCGGCGCCCTGGAGGAGGCCGGAGCGATGGAGTACACGACCATCGTCAACGCCTCCGCGGGTGAGCCGGCCGGCTTCAAGTACCTCGCGCCGTACACCGGCTCGGCCATCGGCCAGCACTGGATGTACGACGGCAAGCACGTCCTCATCGTCTTCGACGACCTGTCCAAGCAGGCCGAGGCCTACCGCGCCGTGTCGCTGCTGCTGCGTCGCCCGCCGGGCCGCGAGGCCTACCCCGGCGACGTGTTCTACCTGCACAGCCGTCTGCTGGAGCGTTGCGCCAAGCTGTCCGACGAGCTGGGCGCCGGGTCGATGACCGGTCTGCCGATCATCGAGACCAAGGCCGGTGACGTCTCGGCGTACATCCCGACCAACGTCATCTCGATCACCGACGGTCAGATCTACCTGCAGGCCGACCTGTTCAACTCCAACCAGCGTCCCGCCGTGGACGTCGGTGTGTCGGTCTCCCGCGTCGGTGGCGCGGCCATGACCAAGGCCCTCAAGGCCGTCACCGGTTCGATCAAGGTCGACCTCGCGCAGTACCGCGAGATGCAGGCCTTCGCGATGTTCGCCTCCGACCTGGACGCGGCCTCGCGCCGTCAGCTGGCCCGTGGTGAGCGGCTCATGCAGCTCTTCCGCCAGCCGCAGAACGCGCCGTACCCCCTGGAGGACCAGGTCGTCAGCATCTGGGCCGGCACGACCGGTCAGATCGACGACATCGAGCCGGAGGACATCGGCCGCTTCGAGCGGGAGTTCCTGGAGTACCTGCGCCGCGAGGACAAGGGCACCCTGGACTCGATCCGCGAGACGCAGAAGTTCGACGACGACAGCCGCAGTGCGCTGGAGTCGGCGGTCAAGAAGTTCAAGCAGCAGTTCGAGCCCACCGCCAAGAAGGGCGACTCCGGCCCCGGCGCCGAGTCGCACGACGAGATCGACAGCAACGAGGTCGACCAGGCGAAGATCGCCCGGCAGAAGAGCAAGCAGGACTGAGCGGGGCGCCCCGGTACGCGCGTACCGGGGAATCCCCACTCTCGTTCTCGATCACCACAACGGAAGGGCACTCATGGCAGGGCAAATGCGGGTCTACCGACAGCGCATCCGCTCGGTGCAGTCCACCAAGAAGATCACCCGCGCGATGGAGCTCATCGCCGCGTCCCGGGTGGTCAAAGCGCGTCAGGCCGTCAACAAGTCGACCCCGTACGCGCTGGCACTGACCCGTGCGTGCTCGGCCGTGGCGACCCACTCCAACACCGACCACGTGCTCACCACCGAGCGGGACGACCCCAAGAACGCGGGCGTCGTCATCTTCACCAGCGACCGCGGTCTCGCGGGCGCCTACTCGGTGAATGCGCTGAAGAAGAGCGCCGAGCTCGTGGAGAAGCTCTCGAACGAGGGCAAGCAGGTCTCCCCGTACCTGCTCGGCCGCAAGGCGATCGGCTACTACCGGTTCCGCCGTCGTGAGGCGACCAAGACCTGGGAGGGCTTCTCCGACAGCCCCACGTTCGAGGTGGCCCGCGAGATCGGCGAGCGCGTCGTGGAGGACTTCCGCAAGGGAGCCGAGAACGGCGGCATCGACGAGGTGCATCTGGTCTACACGCGCTTCCACAACATGGTCGTGCAGGAGCCGGTGGTGCTGCGGTTGCTGCCGCTGGAGATCAGCGACAGCGACGACGTCGATGGCGATGGTCAAGCGGACGCCGTCGCGCCCCTCTACGAGTTCGAGCCCGGCCCCGAGCAGGTCCTCGACGCGTTGCTGCCGAAGTACGTCACGGCACGCATCTTCAACGCGCTGCTGCAGTCGGCCGCCTCCGAGCTGGCCGCCCGCCAGCGCGCGATGAAGTCCGCGACCGACAACGCCGAGGAACTCATCAAGACCTACTCCCGCCTCGCCAACCAGGCGCGCCAGGCGGAGATCACCCAAGAGATCAGCGAGATCGTTGGCGGGGCCAGCGCGCTCGAAGACGCCAGCTGACCCGGCTACGACGAAGGACTGAACATGAGCACAGTTGCCACCCCAGAGAAGGACCAGACCGCCCCTGAGGCGGGCGGCGTCGGCCGGATCGCCCGCGTCATCGGACCCGTCGTCGACGTGGAGTTCTCGGTCGACTCGATGCCCGAGATCTACAACCTGCTGACTCTCGAGGTCGACCTCACCGGCGAGAACATCGAGGGCGAGGGCAAGACCCACGTCAACCTCGAGGTCGCCCAGCACATCGGCGACAACATGGTCCGCGCGATCTCGTTGCAGCCGACCGACGGCGTCGTGCGCGGCGCCCCGGTGCAGGACACCGGCGGCCCGATCAGCGTGCCCGTCGGCGACGTCACCCTCGGCAAGGTCTTCAACGCCACCGGTGACTGCCTGAACCTCAAGGACGGCGAGAAGCTCGACATCACCGAGCGCTGGGGCATCCACCGCCGCTCGCCGGCGTTCGACCAGCTGGAGTCCAAGACCCAGATGTTCGAGACCGGCATCAAGGTCATCGACCTGCTCACGCCGTACGTGCAGGGCGGGAAGATCGGCCTCTTCGGTGGTGCCGGTGTCGGCAAGACCGTGCTGATCCAGGAGATGATCGCCCGCGTCGCCCGCGACCACGGTGGTGTCTCGGTGTTCGCCGGTGTCGGTGAGCGCACCCGTGAGGGCAACGACCTGATGGTCGAGATGGAAGAGGCCGGCGTGCTGGGCCAGACCGCCCTCGTCTTCGGCCAGATGGACGAGCCGCCGGGCACGCGTCTGCGCGTGGCCCTGTCGGCGCTGACCATGGCGGAGTACTTCCGCGACGAGCAGAACCAGGACGTGCTGCTCTTCATCGACAACATCTTCCGGTTCACGCAGGCCGGTTCCGAGGTCTCCACGCTGCTCGGCCGGATGCCGTCCGCGGTGGGTTACCAGCCGACGCTGGCCGACGAGATGGGTGTGCTGCAGGAGCGCATCACCTCCACCCGCGGCCACTCGATCACCTCCATGCAGGCGATCTACGTGCCGGCCGACGACTACACCGACCCGGCGCCCGCCACGACGTTCGCGCACCTGGACGCCACGACCGAGCTCTCGCGTGACATCGCCTCGATGGGCATCTACCCCGCGGTGGACCCGTTGAGCTCCAGCTCGCGCATCCTGGACCCGCGCTACATCGAGCAGGACCACTACGACACGGCCGTCCGGATCAAGGGGATCCTGCAGCGCAACCGCGAACTGCAGGACATCATCGCGATCCTCGGTATCGACGAGTTGTCCGAAGAGGACAAGGTGCTGGTCAACCGGGCGCGCCGGATCCAGCGCTTCCTGTCCCAGAACACCTACGTCGCCAAGCAGTTCACCGGCATCGAGGGTTCGACCGTGCCGCTCTCGGAGACGATCGAGGGCTTCACCAAGATCGCCGACGGCGACTACGACGACACCCCCGAGCAGGCGTTCTTCATGTGCGGTGGCCTCGAGGACGTCGAGCGCCGCGCGAAGGAACTGCACGAGCAGGGCGACTGATCGCTTCGGTCCCACCCGTTTCATCCAGAACGGCCACCCGGCACACCCGGGTGGCCGTTCCGGCGTTCGGGTCCCGTGTATGCCACGCCGCGTACGGGGTCGAGGTGGGGGTTCTGCGTCTGTGGCCAGGGCTGCAGCACTGGCCACCAACGCAAACCGGCGGCACCGACGCAGACTGTCCGCCGAGGACGCACATCGGCGGCACCGACGCAGACTGTCCGCCGGCGACGCACACCGGCAGCACCGGCTGAGCGCGCGTCGGGCCGGGCCGGAGCAGGTCAGCCGGGGTCGGGCTCGGCGCGGCTCGCCAGCGCGACGCAACTGCCGAGGGTGACCGCGAACCCGAGCACCGCGACGATCGCCAGGTGCCGGCGTACGTCGTCGCCCAGGAAGGCGAGCCCGATCGCGGCCGGCAGCACGGTCTCGACGGCGAAGGTGACGGCAGCGACCGTCGTCGTGCGGCCGCGGTCGAGCGCGAGGCCGTAACAGACGGTGGCGAGCACGCCGTGCGCGACGAGTGCCCAGAACGTCACTTCGCCGAGCAGCCGCCACCAGTCGTGAGGGATGAACAAAATGCGCGCGGCCACGCCCACCATCCCGAAGCCGGCGCCGGCGGCCGCGGCCAGCGTGAGCGCCGACGACCCGGCGTCGCGTACCGCCCACCAGCCCGTGGCGATCACCGCCGCGACCACCGCCGCGGCCGCCAGCAGCAGCCACCCGGCGAGATGACCGACGTGCTTGGCCGGCCCCTCGTGAGCACTCACCGCCAGGAGCGCAAGACCGAGCACCACCCCGACCAGCGCGCCGATCTCCCTGCCGCGCAGGCGGACTCCGAGGAAGAGCACGGCGAGCACCGCGGTGAAGGCCACCGATGAGGCCACCGCCGACTCGACCAGGAACAGTGGCAGGGTCCGCAGCGCGGCGGCGGAGAAGACGAAACCCAGGCCGTCGAGCAGCAGCCCCCAGAAGTACATCGAGGCGCCCGGCACGCGGGCGCGCCACCCCGGGTCGGACGGCAGCGCGGAGAGCCGGCGTACGCCGATCGCCTGCAGGATGGTCGCGGCGCCGTACGCGATCGCCGCCGCGAGCGCACCGAGCAGGCTGAGCGTCACGGGGACGTCAGCGCGGGCGTGACATGGCCACGCGGCGGGCCTGGTCGGCGTAGCGGTCGTCGACCGCGCCGGGGGAGAACTCGCCGTAACGGTTGTCGACGGCTTGTGCGAGCAGCCGGTCCGCGAGCCGCGGGTTCTTCGGGAGCACCGACCCGTGCAGGTAGGTGCCGAGCACGTTGCGGTGCCGCGCGCCCTCGGTGCCGTCCTCGCCGTTGTTTCCCGCGCCCTGTACGACGGTCGCGAGCGGCTGGGCGCCCGCACCGAGGTAGGTCTTCCCGCTGTGGTTCTCGTAGCCCACGAGGTCGCCGACGTCAGGGTGGCGGGTGGTGATGTTGCCGATGAGGCGGGTGGTGCCGCCGACGGTGTGCACGTCGAGGAGACCGATGCCGGGCAACCGCCGGCCGTCGACGGTATCGAAGTGGTGGCCGAAGAGCTGGTAGAGCCCGCACACCACGAGCATCGGCACGTCGGCCTCGGCCAGGTCGTGCAGGCGCGGGCCGATCTTCTGCAGGTCGTCCACGATGACGATCTGCCCGCTGTCCTGTCCGCCGCCGCCGACGATGAGGTCGACGTCGTCCGGGAAGGTGTCGCCGGGGTTGTAGTCCACCACCTCCGGGTCGTACCCGTGCCAGGTCAGGCGCTGTTTCAGCACCAGGGTGTTGCCCCAGTCGCCGTAGATGTTCATGTCCCGCGGGTAGAGCTGCAGGATGCGGACCGGCCTGCTCATCACGCGACCACCTTGTCCAGAGCGCCCTTGGTGCCGAGCACCTTTCGGATGGCCAGCATGGCCGTGTAGGTGCAGTAGATGCGCTTGTCCTGCCCTGTGGTCGAGCGCAGGAATTCTTCGACCGCGCGCTCCGGATCGGGGGTGACCACCCCGACCGGCACGTCGTCGTACTGCAGGCGCAGCGCCATGTCGTACGCGCGGACCCCGGCCACTGTCGTGACCCCGCCCGCGCGCAACGACGCGAAGTCGACGTCCCACAGCCAGCTCATGTCGCGCCCGTCGGCGTAGTTGTCGTTGATCGCGATCATGGTGGCGGTGTCGGCCGGGTCGTACGACGAGAGGGCGAGCCGGAAGCCGGCCGGGTTCTTCACCAGCACCATCGCGCAGGTCTGCCCGTCGATCTGCAGCGTCTCGCCGCGACCGAACGCCGGTCGCACCTTCGCCAGTGCCTCCAGCATCTGCGGCTCGCGCAGGTCGTCGCCGAGGACCGCCCGCGTGAGCGCGATGGCGGCCGTGGCGTTGAGCACGTTGTAGACGCCGGTCAGCATCAGGTGCGCGCTGTGACTGCCGCCCGCGTAGGAGATCTCCGCCCGGTCGCCCTCGAAGGAGTCCAGCTGGGTGTCGTCCACGTACGTCGCGGGGGCCGGGTGGGGCGCACCCTCCGAACCGCCGTACAGGTTGTCGTCGGAGGGGAAGCTCGCGGACAGCGCGGCGCTCGTGCCGTAGCTGCGCAGCGTCGGGCCGGTGATGCCCTCGGCGAAGACCCGCGCACCGAGCCGGGGGTCGTCGCGGTTGACCACGACAGCCTCGGTCGTGGCGCGGGCAATCGACTGCAGCATCCGGGCGGTGTGATCGATCTCACCGAAACGGTCGAGCTGGTCGCGCATCACGTTGAGCAGGAGGCAGTAGCGCGGCGCGATCTCCTTGACGAAGTGCACCGCGTGCGCCTCGTCGAGCTCCAGCACCGCGATGTCCGCCGGCAGGTGGCCGCGCACGTCGACCGCGCCGAGCAGCGCGGCCGCGACGCCGCGCACGAAGTTGCTGCCGGTGCGGTTGGTGAAGACCCGGAGGCCTTGTGACTCCAGCAGGTCCACCACGATCTTGGTGGTGGTCGTCTTGCCGTTGGTGCCGCTGACGACGACCACCCCGCGGGGCAGGGTGGCGAGCACGCGGCGTACGTACGACGGGTCGAGACGCTCGACGAAGAGGCCGGGAAAGGCCGAGCCCCCACCGCGCGCGAGGGCTGCGCGACGGACGACCTTGCCGAGCACGGTGGTCACTGGGATCGGCACCCGGCGATGGTATCCGCCCGGGGGCGCCGGCCCGGGGACAGGCCGACTGGAATCCGGCGGGTACCCGGTAGGCTTGGCGGGTCCGACAGACCCGGCCGGCGCCTGAGCGATGCCTCGCATCCCGGCGCCCGACCTAGGAGTAGCACCGTGGCCCCACTCGACGTCCAACTTGTCGCCGCCGACCGTCTGGTCTGGGAGGGCGAGGCGAACGGGGTGAGCGCCCGCACCACCGAGGGCGAGCTCGGGATCCTGCCCGGCCACGCACCGCTGCTGTCGGTGCTCGTGGATGGCGAGGTGCGTATCGACCCCGCCGACGGCCAGCGTCGTGTCGCGAAGATCGACGGTGGTTTCGTCTCGGTCGACAACGACAAGGTGACCGTCGTCGCCGAGACCGTCGACGCCTCCGACTTCTGAGCCACGGCGCATCGGTAGAGCAGGGCGACCGGCCCCGTGAGCAAGAGCTTCCTGCACTCCAGTGAGCTGGTCGCGTTCGGTCTCGGTGTCCTGCTGGCTCTGATCGCTGTGGCAGTCATCGCGTTCGTACTGCGCAATCGATCGATCGGGCGCGGTCACACGGCGTATCTGGTGGCGGTGCAGAAGGGCCCGCACTTCCGCCTCGGTCAGGCTCAGGTGTCGACGTCGAGTGTGCGCTGGTACGGCATGCGCAGCATGTCGGTGCGCCCGTCGCAGGTATGGCGGCGGGGCGACCTCGAGCTGGGTCCGCCGCGGCCGGCTCCCAAGAACTCGTCGATGGTGCTGACGGATCCGGTGCGCGTCACCTGTCGGATCGACGACCGGACCTTCGAGATCGCGATGAACAACGCCGACTACACGGCGCTGCGCTCCTGGTCGGAGTCGGCACCCCCGGCATCCACGCCGACGTCGCGTGAGAGTGACGGAGCCCGGCTGGGTGCAGCACGTCGTCTGGTGGCAGGTCTACCCCCTCGGGGTGGCCGGCGCCGACACGACCGGGGCATCGCGGGCGCCCACACCGGCGCTCGCGAGGATCGGCGACTGGATCGACTACGCGGTCTCCCTCGGCGCCTCCGGGATCGCTCTGGGACCGGTCTTCGGCTCGAGCACCCACGGTTACGACACCACCGATTACCGGCGGATCGACGAGCGTCTCGGCACCGACGCGGACTTCGACGCCCTCGTGGAGGCGGCGCACGCTCGTGGCGTGCGGGTGCTGCTCGACGGGGTCTTCAACCACGTCGGGCGCGAGCACCCGGCTTTCCAGGACGTGCTCGCCCGGGGTGCCGACTCGGCGTACGCCGGGTGGTTCCGGCTGCGCTGGCCCTCCGGTCCTGACGGCCCGCCGGAGTACGACGACTTCGAAGGGCACGCACAGCTCGTCGCTCTCGAGCACTCCTCGCCGGCGGTCGCCGACATGGTGACCGACGTGATGCGACATTGGCTGGACCGCGGCGCGGACGGCTGGCGACTGGACGCGGCGTACGCGGTGCCGCCGGCCTTCTGGTCGCGGGTGCTGCCCGGCGTGCGCGAGAGCCACCCCGACGCGTACATCGTGGGGGAGGTGATCCACGGCGACTACCCGGGCATCGTGCGCGAGTCCGGGATGGACGCGGTCACCCAGTACGAGCTGTGGAAGGCCATCTGGAGCTCGGTGCACGACGGGAACCTCTTCGAGCTCGCCGCCGCGCTGCAGCGGCATGACGACTTCCTCGACGCGTTCGTGCCGCTCACCTTCGTGGGCAACCACGACGTCACCCGGATCGCGAGTCACATCACCGACGAGCGCCACATCGCGCATGCCGTGGCCGTGCTGCTGACGGTGGGTGGCACGCCGAGCATCTACTACGGCGATGAGCAGGCGTTCCGGGGCGTGAAGGAGGAGCGCGTCGGGGGCGACGACGAGATCCGCCCGTCGCTTCCCCCGCACCCGGACGAGCTGTCACCGCTGGGGGAGCCGACGCTGCGGCTGCACCAGGAGCTGATCGGGCTGCGCCGGCGCCATCCGTGGCTGCACACCGCGCACACCTCGGTGGTCGAGCTCGCCAACGCCACGATGGTCTACGACGTGAACGGCGACGGTGGCGAACGGCTGCGCGTCGCGCTCAACCTGAGCGACGACGGCTACGGCGTCGACGCGGACGGGTTGTCGCTGCAAGCCGGTTCGGCGTCCGGCACCGGCGACCGCTTCACCGTCGACGCGCACGGCTGGGCCGTCCTCGGCTGATCGGCCCTCGATTCACTCGTGCAGCCGCACGGTGTACGACGCGGAGCCGACCTTCCACGTGAGTGTGGAGGGCGTGTGGCCGGCCCGGATGGCAACCTGGTCGGGCCAGATCAGGGTCTGCGCGCCGAGGGTGGGTAATGCTCTCGCACCCAGACCCTCCATCGAGACATGGGTCGCGCTGCCTGCCACGAGGTAGAACGGCATCCCCCGCAGGTGGCCGACCGTGACTCTGCCCCGCGCAGGGGTCGGTAGTTCGGTGGTCGCGTCGGCGTGCTGCGCCAGGTGAGCCTCGCAGTCGGCGAAGGCGAACAGCCTCACCACGGTCCGCCCGGCGACCGGTGGCCCCACGATCACGAGTCGCTCGACTCCGGACGTGTCTCGGACCGAGACGCCCGCGCACGACGCCGCTGTGCCGGCGCGGGTGTCGGGGGCCCGGTCGTGCAGCAAGGGTGTGACGATCACCCCGATCAGGACGGCTGCAGCCACGGCGACAACGCTCCGCCGCACGACCTTCCGGCGGGATCCCTGTCGACGTACGAGCCGTTCGGCGTCGGCCACGACGTCCGAGGCGGCGACGGTCAGGTGGTCCGGTAACGGGGTGCGTGCGAGCTCGTCTCGCATCCACCGCTCGAATCCAGCGTCGTCGGACACTTCAGTCGGCATCGGCGAGTCCTTCCGCATCGGAATGGAGCCTTCGCAGGGTCGCGAGCCCGCGTGACCCGGCGGACTTCACCGCCCCCAGTGACAGACCCAGAACGCCTGCGACGGCGGCCTCGGGTAGGTCTGCGTAGTACCGCAGGACCACGACTTTGCGCTGACCCTCGGGGAGTTGCGCGAGCAGGCGAACGATCTGGTCCCGCTGGTCCACCACCGCCGTAGCGGTCCGGTCGAGCGCGCGGGCCGACACGGGCTCGGGGACGTCGGAAACGGTCACCTCACGCCGCGTCCGACGCCACGAATCGACGTTCTCGTTGACCAGGATGCGCCGGGTATAGGCGAGTGCCTCCGGTCGGCGGATCCCGGGCCATGCGACGTAGGCCCTGACCAGCGCGGCCTGTACGAGATCGTGAGCCGCATCGGCGTCGCCGGTGAGCAACCAGGCCGTGCGCAGCAGGTGGGCGCTCGATGCGGTGACGAACTCCGCGAAGTCGTCGTTGCCCCGCTCACCGGGTCCCGTCACGCTGCGCCTCACCCCCTCAATACGGCGACGGAGCCGGAAAGGTTGCCCGAGGTCAGCGACCTCCGCCCGGCTTCCACTGCACGTCGCCGCCGTGGTCGAGATTGGCGGTGCGGGCGGCGAGGAAGAGCAGGTCAGAGAGTCGGTTGAGGTAGCGCGCCGTGAGCGGGTTGACCCCGCCCGGCTCGGCGGTGCCCACGGGAGCCTCGCCGTCGCCGTACTCGGCGATCGCGGCCCAGGTGGAGCGTTCGGCGCGCCGGGCGACGGTCCGCGCGAGGTGCAGGTGGGCTGCTCCGACCGATCCGCCGGGCAGGATGAACGAGCGCAGCGTCTCCAGCTCCTCGTTGAGCCGGTCGCAATCGGCCTCCAGCTCATCGACCCACGCTGCCTGTACGCGCAGCGGCGGGTGCTCCGGGTCGGCCACGAGCGGCGTACACAGGTCGGCACCCACGTCGAAGAGGTCGTTCTGGACGCGGCGCAGCATCGTGGTGAGGTCCGCGCGCAGCTCACCCGCCGCGACTGCCACGCCGATGCAGGAGTTGGCCTCGTCGACATCGGCGAAGGCGATCAGGCGCGGGTCGTTCTTGCCGGTGCGGCTGAAGTCGCCGAGGGAGGTGCTGCCGTCGTCGCCGGTGCGGGTGTAGATCCTGCTGAGGATGACCATGGCCCGATCCTCTCAGGGTCCGGTGCCGCCGCGCTGGCGACGGTGGCACCGGTAGATCCGAGAGCCACTGGCCGACCTGTGGCTGTCGGCCTTGCCTGCGCCGGGGTGGGTGGTCAGCCGACGGCGGTCGCCGCCGCGCGGCGCGGGTCGGCCGCCGCGAAGAGCGCCCCGTCGCCCGAGCGGTAGGCCGCCCCCACCCCGCCGAAGTACATGGCGCGGGGCGGGTGCGCCACGGCATCCCGGCCGACCAGCGCCGCCTCGATGGCGGCGTCGGGCTCGTGCTGCACGACCTCCCGGTCGCCGGCGAGCTGCACGTGCAGCCGCGGTGCGTCGATGCCCTCCTGCAGGTCGGCGTCGGCCAGACAGTAGCGCCCCATCACCTGCATGAGCGCCGAGGTGATCCGGTCGGCGCCGGGACTGCCGATGGCGAGCAGACCCCCGTCATCGCTACGCGCGGTGGTCGGCGCCATGTTCGAGGCGATGCGGGTGCCGGGCGGCAGGGCGTGCAGTCCGAGACGGTTCAGCTCCGGCTCTCCCAGACAGTTGTTCAGGACGAGTCCGGTGCCGGGCACCGTGACGCCGGAGGAGTATCCGGCCGACGAGGTGATCGAGCACGCGGTGCCGGTCGCGTCGACCACCGAGACCTGCACTGTGTCGCCGCTGGTCGACAGAGCGGCGCGCGCATCGTCGGTGGCGCCGTTCAGCAGCGCGGTGCCGGCGGCCGTCAGGTCGACCGCGGTGTCCAGGTGCGCCTCGCGGTAGCGCAGCACCCGGGTCTGCACATCGATCAGCGCAGCGGGGTCGGTGCCGGTCTCGGCGAGCATCCGCAGCATGGTGGTGAGGACCGGACCGCCGATGGACGGAGGCGGATTGGTGGCGATGTCCCAGCGGCCGAGACGTGTTCGGTTCGCAGGGCGGGCCGTCGCGGTGTACGCCGCAAGGTCCGCCCTGGTCAGCAGACCGCCCTCGCGCTGGACGTGCTCGGCGACCGCGTCGGCCAACTCGCCGTCGTACAGCGTCGAGAAGCCCCGCCGGCCGATCGTTTCGAGGGTGTCCGCGAGGTCGGGGTTGGTCATCGTGTCACCCGGGCCGAGCGGTGTGTCGTCCTGGAAGTGCGCCTCGCGGGTCACCGGGTCGAATGCGTAGAGCGGGTCGCCGACCAGCTGCAGATAGCTGCCGGCCGCCGAGCCGAGCTCGAATCCGTCGCGCGCAGCGGCGACCGCGGGCGCGAGCACGTCCGCCAGGGAGGCCCGCCCGAAGCGCTCCCGTGCCAGCGCGAAGGCAGCGAACGATCCTGGCGTGGCGGCGGATCCGGCTCCGCCGTAGACGGTGATGCCGCCGGCGTAGTTCAGCGCCATCTCCCGCAGCCCCTCGCCGAAGCGCTCCGGGGGAGGCCGTGCCCCGGCATCTCGCAGTTGCCGTCGATCACGACAGGGGAGCCGTCGGCGGCCCAGACGTTGACGAACGCACCGCCGAGCGCGCTGACGATGCCCGGCTCGGTCACATAGGCCACCATCACCGCGGCGATCGCGGCGTCCACGGCGCTTCCTCCGGCGTGTGCGACGGAGAGCGCCGCATCGGTCGCCAGCCGGCTGGGCGCGGCGACCGCGATACTCGTCATACGGTCAGAAGAGCCGGGTGGTCACGTCGTCGATGCCGCGCAGGGCGTCGTAATCCAAGGTGACACAACGGATCCCGCGGTCCTGTGCCAGCACACGCGCCTGCGGTTTGATCTGCTGGGCGGCGAACACCCCGCTCACCGGGTGCAGGTGCGGGTCGCGGTTCAGCAGCTCCAGGTAACGGGTGAGCTGCTCGACCCCGTCGATGTCGCCGCGGCGTTTGATCTCGACGGCGACCGTGGCGCCGCCCGCGTCGCGACACACGATGTCCACCGGGCCGATGGCCGTGGGGTATTCGCGGCGCACCAGGGAGTAGCCGTCGCCGAGGGTGTGGATGTGCTCGGCGAGCAGTGCCTGCAGCTGCGCCTCGACGCCGTCCTTGACCAGGCCCGGGTCGATCCCCAGGTCGTGAGAGGAGTCGTGCAGCACCCCGTGGATCAGCACGCGCAGGCGGTCCTCGGACTTGGCGTGCTGCACCGACCAGGTCATCACCACGCCGGTCTCGCGCTCGTCCTCGGTGGGCTCCACCTGCGCCATCGCGCAGGGCGGGGACATCCAGTTGAGCGGTTTGTAGGAACCACCGTCGCTGTGCACCAGCACCGAACCGTCGGCCTTGACCATGAGCAGCCGGGTTGCCAGAGGCAGATGGGCGGTCAGTCTTCCGGTGTAATCCACGCTGCAGCGGGCGATGACGACGCGCACGACCGGCAGCCTAACCGCAGTGGGCGGTCTGGGAGACTGCGCGCATGACGGGCGAGATCGCGCAGGTAGGGGTTATCGGACTGGGCACCATGGGAGCCGGCATCGTTGAGGTCTTCGCTCGCGCGGGATTGCGTGTCGTCGGCGTCGACGGCAGCCAGGAGCTCGCCGACCGCGGACGCGGCTTCCTGGAGTCCTCGACCGGCCGGGCCGTCTCGCGCGGCCGGCTGGCGGAGAGCGCGCAGCAGGAGATCCTCGACAGGGTCACGTGGACCGCCGAGTACGACGCGCTCGCCGACTGCGACCTGGTCATCGAAGCCGTCCCCGAGCGGCTCGACATCAAGACCGCGATCCTCACCAAGCTGGACGGCGTGGTGCGCCCGGACACCGTCCTCGCGTCCAATACCTCCAGCCTGTCGCTCACCGAGATCGCGGCCGCCACAGCGCGTCCCGAGCGAGTCGTCGGCATGCACTTCTTCAACCCCGCGCCCGTGCTGAAGCTCGTCGAGGTCATCACCACCGTGCTGAGCGACGACGCCGTGGTCGAGCGCGTCCGCGATCTGGCCGAGCGGCTGGGCAAGAAACCCGTCGTCGTACGCGACCGCGCGGGCTTCGTCGCCAACGCGCTCCTGATCACCTACCTGGCACGCGCGATCCGCACGTACGAGACCGGGCATGTCAGCCGTGAGGACCTGGACGACGCCGGGCGTGTCGGTGTCGGCTTCCCGATGGGGCCGCTGACGCTGTCCGACCTGATCGGACTCGACGTGGTCAAGGAGGTCTGCGACGTGCTCTACGCCGCCACGCACGACCCGTCGGCGGCACCGCCCGCCCTGCTGCAGCAACTGGTCGCCGCCGGGCGGCTCGGACGCAAGACCGGCTCCGGCTTCTACGACTATGAGAAGGCCGGCTCCGGCACCGTGACACCCGCCGCAGCGCCGGACGACGTGAAGCCCGCGGCACAGGTGGTCGTGGTCGGCGAGTCCGCAGCGGCGTCCGATCTCGCCGGGCAGATCGGCGGCGGAGGCGCCTCCTCGGTGGAGTGGGTGAGCACCGCCGGCGCCCGCGACTCGCTCGCCGGGGTCGACGTCGTGATCCTCGCCAGCGACACCAGCCCCGACTGGGTCGCCGAACTGCTGGCCACGATGGACTCCGGCGCGACGCTGGCCGTCGCGTCGCCGGGCGGTGCTGCGGCGACGCCGGCCGCCTCCGGCGGCGTCACCGTGGTGGCCCTTCGCGTGCACCCGGCGACCAAGGGTGGGCGCCTCGCCGAGGTCCTGCGCTCGACGGGTGCCCCGCAGGTCGCGACGTTGCGCGCGACGTTGTCCGCTGCCGGCTTCGTCGTGGTCGGCGGCCGGTTGCGTGCAGGGGGAGTCGTCGACGCCCTGCTCTACCCGCACCTCAACGACGCGGTGCGGATGCTGGACTCCGGCTACGCCACCGCCGCCGACATCGACACCGCGATGACCGCCGGATGCGGTTACCCCGAGGGCCCGCTGGCGATGATCGACCGGATCGGTCCGGCGCAGGTCGCCGCAGTCCTCACCACGATGCGGGACGAGACGGGCGAGGTGGGATTGACCCCTTCGCCGCTGCTGCGCGAGGCCACCGCCGCCGGCCAGTCGCTGCACGGCTGAGCCGATGCCGCGGCGCAGGCGGCCACCCCGTCGTACTCCCGGCCCGGCACCCGACATCTCGCGGGTGCTGGAGTCAGGCGTGCGCCGCGAGCAGTACGCCGGCGGCGCATGGATGGTGCGCCCGGTGCGGGGCAACGCCAACTGCCGGGTCTACACCTGCCCCGGCTGCAGTCAGCAGCTGCCGGCCTCCCTCGCGCACGTCGTGGTGTGGCCGGACGATGGCCTCGGCGACGTGAGCGACCGGCGGCACTGGCACACGGGCTGCTGGAAGGCCCGGGACCGCCGCCCACCCCGAGGCTCTTGGCGCTAGGCACCCACGGGAGTGGAGTCGCCGCGCGCTCTATAGAGCGCGCGACGACTCCACCCACGCGGCGTCTACATCGTGCGGCCGGCCTCGTGCTTCTTGCGGTAGGCGAGGTTGAGCGCCTCGACGGCGATGGCGAACGCGATGGGGCCGTAGATCGCGGACTTGGACAGATGCACGTCGAAGCCCTCCGCGATCAGCGTCGACCCGATCAGCACCAGGAAGCTGAGCGCCAGCATCTTGACGGTCGGGTGCGCGTTCACGAAGTCGCTGATGCGCCCCGCCAGCACCATCATCAGGCCGATCGACAGCACCACGGCGGCGATCATGATCGACAGCTGGTCGACCATCCCGACGGCGGTGATCACCGAGTCCAGGGAGAAGACCGCGTCGATGAGCAGGATCTGCACGATCACCTTGCCCATCGTGGACGTCACCCCGGTCGCCACGTGGGCCTCGCCGGCGCCCTCGATCTTGTCGTGGATCTCGGTGACGGCCTTGTAGACCAGGAAGAGGCCACCGGCCAGCAGGATCAGGTCACGGCCGGAGAACTCCAGTGCCTGGGCGTCGCCGATCGAGAAGATCGGTGCCGTCAGTCCCACGATCCAGGAGGCGACGGCCAGCAACCCGATGCGCAGCACCAGCGCCAGGGCGAGTCCGATGATCCGCGCCCGCTGCTGCTGGGACTTCGGGAGGCGACCTGTGAGGATCGAGATGAAGACGACGTTGTCGATGCCGAGCACGAGCTCGAGCGCGAAGAGGGTCAGGAAGGCGACCCAGAGGTCCGGGCTGGTGAGGAAGTCCATGATTGACCGGCCAACGATCGATCGCCGGCGGCGGTTCCGGGTCCGTCAGCCGGCGGGCTGCACCAGCTCGACCAGCACGCCGCCGGCGTCCTTGGGGTGCACGAAGTTGACGCTGCTGCCCGCGGTGCCGCGCCGCGGCTCGTCGTACAGCAGCCGCATCCCGCGGTCGCGCAGGGTGGCGCTGACGGCCTCGATGTCGACGACCCGGTAGGCGACCTGCTGCACGCCGGGGCCGGAGCGGTCCAGGAACTTCGCGATCGCCGACTCCGGGGACGCCGGGGCGAGCAGCTGGATCTGCGCGCCGTCCTCGCTGCCGGCACGCAGCATCGCCTCGTGCACCCCCTGGTCCTCGTTGGTCTCACGGTGGGTGAGCCGCATGCCGAACGTCGCCTGGTAGAAGTCGATCGCGGCGTCCAGGTCGGGCACGGCGATGCCCACGTGGTCTACGGCGGTGAAGAGATGGGTGGGCAGGCTCGGCATACCGGCAAGGCTAAAGTGAAACCCGTCACCCGGAAGATCCCGGGACCGTTCGTCCCCGCCCGCAACTCGTTGGAGTAGACCCCTGATGGCCGACAGCGCGACCGATCGCACCCCCGTCCTCGTCGCCGGATCCCGTACGCCGATGGGCAAGCTGATGGGGGGTCTGAAGGACCTGTCCGCAGCCGATCTCGGCGGATTCGCCATCAAGGGCGCCCTCGACAAGGCCGGCATCAGCGGCGACCAGGTCGACTACGTGATCATGGGCCAGGTGCTGACCGCCGGCGCGGGCCAGATCCCCGCTCGCCAGGCCGCGGTCAAGGGCGGCATCCCGATGACCGTGCCCGCCCTCACCATCAACAAGGTCTGCCTGTCCGGCGTCGATGCCATCGCGCTCGCCGCCCAGCTGATCCGCGCCGGCGAGTTCGACGTCGTGGTGGCCGGTGGCCAGGAGTCGATGTCGCAGGCGCCGCACCTGCTGGAGAAGAGCCGCGGCGGGTTCAAGTACGGCGACGTCACCATGCGCGACCACATGGCCCACGACGGCCTGTGGGACGCCTTCACCGACCAGGCCATGGGCGGTCTCACCGAGGACGCCAACAAGGCCGACCAGGAGTTCAGCCGCGAGGAGCAGGACGCGTTCGGGGCTCGCAGCCACCAGCGCGCGGCCCAGGCCTGGAAGAACGGCCTCTTCGACGACGAGGTCGTCAGCGTGCTCATCCCGCAGCGCAAGGGCGACCCGATCGAGTTCCGCGACGACGAGGGCATCCGCCCCGACACCACGGTGGAATCCCTCGCGAAGCTGCGCCCGGCGTTCCGCAAGGACGGCACCATCACCGCCGGCTCCGCGTCCCCGATCTCCGACGGGGCGTGCGCGGTCGTCGTGATGAGCGCGGCCAAGGCCGCCGAGCTCGGGGTCACCCCACTTGCCGAGGTCGGCGAGCACGCTGTCGTCGCCGGCCCCGATTCGAGCCTGCAGTCCCAGCCGGCCAACGCGATCGCTGCGGCCTGCGCCAAGGCCGGCATCGCGCCGACCGACCTCGACCTGGTCGAGATCAACGAGGCCTTCGCAGCCGTCGGGCTGGCCTCGACCAAGCAGCTCGGTCTGGACCCGGAGAAGGTCAACGTCAACGGCGGCGCCATCGCGATGGGCCACCCGATCGGTATGTCGGGTGCGCGCATCGCGCTGCACCTCGCGCTGGAGTTGAAGCGGCGTGGCGGCGGTGTCGGTGCGGCCGCTCTGTGCGGTGGCGGTGGCCAGGGCGACGCACTGATCGTGCGCGTCCCGAAGTCCTGAACACCACCTCGGCGCAAGGGATCTCACGGATGCGCTCGCGACCGGTCGACGTACCGGCCCTGGTGACTGCGGCCCGCGACGGTTCGGCGCGGGCCGTTGCCCGGCTGATCACCCTCGTCGAGAACGCCGACCCCGCCCTGCGCGAGGTCATGGCGGCGCTCGCTCCGCACACCGGCTCCGCGTGGGTCATCGGCCTCACCGGCAGCCCCGGGGTGGGCAAGTCGACGACCACCAACACGCTGGTCGCGGCGTTCCGGGAGCGGGGCCTGCGGGTCGGCATCCTCGCGGTCGACCCCAGCTCGCCGTTCTCCGGCGGTGCGCTGCTCGGTGACCGGATCCGCCTGCTGGACCACGCGCTCGACCCGCACGTCTACACCCGCTCCATGGCCAGCCGGGGACACCTGGGAGGCCTGTCGTTCGCCGCCCCGCAGGCGCTGCGGGTGCTCGATGCCGCCGGGTGCGACGTGATCCTCGTGGAGACGGTCGGCGTCGGGCAGAGCGAGGTCGAGATCGCCGCCCTCGCCGATACGACCATCGTCCTGCTCGCGCCCGGCATGGGCGACGGCATCCAGGCCGCCAAGGCCGGGATCCTGGAGATCGGCGACGTCTTCGTGGTCAACAAGGCGGATCGCGACGGCGTCAACACGACGGTGCGCGACCTGCGGGCGATGATCAGCCTGGGGGAGCGGACGGAGGCCGGCGCCTGGCGCCCGCCGGTGGAGAAGCTGGTCGCCGAGCGCGGAGAGGGCCGTGACGACGTGGTCGCCGCGCTCGACAAGCACCACGCGTGGCTCGTCGAACACGACGTGCTGCGCGAGCGCCGGATCGCGCGCGCCGAGGGTGAGATCGCCGCGATCGCGCTGCAGACGCTGCGACTGCGGATGACCGATCCGCGTCGGGACGACAACCTGAACGAGCTGGCCGCGCGGGTCGTGGCCGGGAAGATCGACCCGTACGCCGCGGCGGACGAGCTGGTCGAGGCCCTCTGACGCTCGACCCGAGGGTGGGGCTTGGCGGCGCTCCTAGACTTTCGCTATGACGATCCGCACCCCCGCGATCCTGTTGATCGGCACCCAGCAGCGTGACGCCCTCACCCGGGAGTTCCGCCGCTACGAGGTCGACTACCGCATCGAGTACGCCGACGGGCTGGCCGCCGCGATCGCGACGACCCAGATGCTGCACTCACAGGACGTCCCGATCGCCCTGGTCGCAGCGCAGATGGAACTGCCGGACGCCGCCGGCCTGGTCGCCTTGGACTGCGTGCACGCCATCAGCTCCGCCGCCAAGCGGGTCATCGTGCTGGCGTGGGAGGAGTTCAGGTCGGCGATGGAGGTCGTGCGCGAGGCGCAGCTCGCCGGGCGAATCGACACCTCTCTGACCGTGCCGCGTGGCGTGCGCGACGAGGAGTTCCACACCGCGGTCACCGAGCTGCTCTCGGACTGGGGCTGGACCTCCGATGTGCCCGTCGTGGAGTCGGTGCAGATCGTCAGCGACGGCATCTCACCGCTGAAGTCGCAGATCTGCGACTTCCTGGAGCGCCTGGGCGTCCCGTTCCGCGTCTACAAGCCCGACAGCGACGTCGGGCGGGATGCGCTGGCCGGGCTGAACGGCGCCGAGCCGACGTACCCGCTGGTCGTCTCCCCGCTCGGCGGGGTGATGAACGCGCCGAGCATCGGCGAGATCGGCGCCCTCTTCAGCATGGGCCGCGAACCGGAGGCCGGGCGCGTCTACGACCTCGCGATCGTCGGTGCCGGTCCCGCGGGGCTGGCGGCGGCGGTGTACGGCGCGTCCGAGGGCCTCAGCACGATCATGCTCGACGCGGATGCCGTCGGGGGGCAGGCCGGAAGCAGCTCGATGATCCGCAACTATCTCGGCTTCCCCCGCGGGATCTCCGGGATGCGCCTCGCGCAGCGGGCCCGCAGTCAGGCCAATCGGTTCGGAGCGCACATCTACTCCGCCCGACCGGTGCACGCCGCCGAGCTGGCCGACGGCCCCAGTGGTGTGCACATCCTCACCCTCGACGACACGACCGTGCAGGCGCGAGCCCTGCTGGTGGCGACCGGGGTCTCCTACCGCCGACACGGCGTCCAGGCGGTCGAGGACCTCGTCGGGCTCGGGGTGCACTACGGAGCTGCGACCTCCGCGGCTCGCGGGTGCGAGGGCAAGGACGTGCACATCGTGGGCGGCGGCAACTCGGCGGGGCAGGCAGCAGTGCACCTGGCACGGTGGGCCCGCTCGGTGACCATCGTGATCCGCCGCCCGGACCTGTCCGAGACGATGTCGGACTACCTGACGCGCGAGATCGCCGGCAACCCGCGCATCGCGGTGCGCGCCTGCAGCGAGGTGATCGATGCCGGCGGCGCCGGCCGACTGGACTGGATCACGCTGCGCGACAAGAACACCGGCGGCGAGGAGAAGGTCTCCTCTCACGGGCTGTTCCTGCTGCTGGGTGCCAAGCCGTGTTGCGACTGGCTGCCGGACGACGTCGTCCGCGACCGCGCCGGCTTCGTCGTGACCGGCCGTGACACCCCGCAGCACACCTGGGTCGACGGGCTGCCCCCGGCGTCGCTGGAGACCACGGTGCCCGGCGTCTTCGCCGCCGGCGACATCCGCGCCGGGTCGATGAAACGGGTCGCGTCGGCCAGCGGAGAGGGCGCCGCCGCCGTACCCCTCGTGCACGCCTATCTCGACACCGTCAACGGCGAACGGCCGGTCCTGGAGCCGGTGCCAACCTCATGAGCCCCATCGTCGTCTTCTCCTGTATGAACACAACTCGCCGAGCGCTCTCCGCCGCCGCTCTCATCAGCCCGTTGGCACTGCTGGCCGCCTGTGGCAGTTCGAACTCCGCCGGTTCGCCGTCGACGACCGCTCCGGCGTCCGTCAGCAGCACTACCTCGTCCGCGCCGTCCACCAGCGCGTCCACCCCTGGATCCGGCAGTTCGTCGGCCGGTTCCTCGTCTTCGAGCACGTCGTCGGCCAGTTCCTCGTCCGGCTCATCGACCGCCGGGGAGACCAGCGCCAGCGGATCCAGCGGCAGTGCAGCGGGAAGTCGGTGCCTCGCGACCTCGCTCGGCACGGGCGTCAGCGGGGTGGACGGCGCCGCGGGGTCGGCGTACTACACGGTCAGGCTGCGCAACGACGGGCACGCGACCTGCACGCTGGACGGATATCCCGGTGTGAGCCTGGTGGGCGCGAACGGCGTGCAGCTCGGCCACTCCGCGGACCGCAACCCGGCCGGCACGTCGAGGACGGTGACTCTGGCCGAAGGCGCCGCCACGACCTTCATCGTCCAAGTCGCCGACGCCGGCAACTACTCCTCGGATCAGTGCCGGCCGACGGCCGCGCGCGGCTTCCGCATCTATCCCCCGGGCAGCACCCAGGCCATCTTCCTGTCCCGCTCCGGCATCACCGGATGCGCCGGCGCGACGGTGCACCAGCTGACCGTCGGACCGGTCGGCTACAACCCGAGCTGACTCCTCCGACGCCGCGCACACCCGGTCCCGGATGCGCGGCGTCGGTGGATTCGCCGGACATGGACTGACAGCCACTCTCAGACCTGGGCGGCCGTGCGTTCGACCTCGAGCAGGGACGTGCTCTCGCGCTCCTTCTCGAAGGCCGCGCGTCCGCCGCGCACCCCGAAGAGGTGCTTGCTCCAGATCAGCCACGCGACGGCCGCGAGGTTGATCAGGAACGCCACGATCTTGAGCGCGCTCACCTTTTCGGTGAGTTCGTAGATCTCCAGCGGCAGGAAGACCGCCGTGCCGACGACGGCGACGTACTCGCCCCAGCGCTTCATGATCCACAGGCCGTAGGCCTCGAGGATCTCCAGCAGTCCGTAGGCGAGCACCCCCGCGGCCAGCAGCACCAACGTGCTGTGCCCGGCATCCAGTGCCCGCTGCAGCAGGCGCGTGGGCGCCGCGTCGGCGAAGTCGATGCCGGTACGCCGGGACAGGTCGCGCACGGCCGGCAGGTCCTTGTCGAAGACGCGCTGCACCGAGTCCTTGGCCCCGACGAACCGCCAGACGACGTACGCCGCCGCGATCAGGAACACCCCGCGGAGCAGACGTTCGATCGCGAGCAACCGGATGATGAACGCGTCGCGCAGCGCCTTGCCCCGCAACGGGACCGGCGCGTCATCGGCCGGTCCGGACGCGGTGGCCGGCCCGAGCGCGTAGTCGCCGCACCGCAGGCAGCGCCACGCCTCGCCTTGGGCGCTGTCGGCTCGTAGGCGACTCGCGAGCCCGCTCTCGTCCGGCGCGTAGGTGAGGTGGCCGTGCCGACCGCAGGAGCGCAGCTCCCAACGTCGTTCCATGGCCGCCCGGCGGGCCTGCTTGTCCTTCACGAACGGCAGCCTAGGCGGGGCGGCTCACAGCAACGTCGCGCAGCGCGGGGTCGACCTCCCGTAGGACCGCGGCGCGACCGTCGCCGGCGGTCCGTGCCGCGCGGGCGACGGCAGCGAGGCGCTCGCAGGTCGCCAGGTCGTGCAGCGACAGCGCGTAGCGCACCAGGTCGACCTTGCCGGGGGCCATCGACAGGCTGGTGACACCGAGGCCGGCGAGCACGAGCGCCATCAGCGGGTCGCCGCCGGACTCCCCGCACACTCCCATCGGCTTGCCGTGGGCGCGGGCACCGACGCAGGCCGCGTCGATCACGTCGAGCACCGCGGGCTGCCAGGGGTCCAGCAGATCCGACAGCGCGCCCTGCATCCGGTCGGCGGCCATCGTGTACTGCGCCAGGTCGTTGGTGCCGAGGGAGCCGAAGTCGACGACGTCGAGCACGTCGCGTGACCGCAGCGCCGCCGCGGGGATCTCGATCATCACGCCTGCCGAGGGCAGCCCGTGGGCGCGGACCCGCTCGGCGAACCACTGCGCCTCGTCGACGGTGGCGACCATGGGTGCCATCACCTTGACCTCGGCGGACGTCCCCTGAGCGGCAGCGCCGAGCGCCTCGAGCTGGTGGTCCAGCAGGTCGGGGATCGCCTGGCCCATCCGCAGCCCGCGGCGACCGAGCGCCGGGTTCTCCTCCTCGCCCAGATCGGCGAAGGCCAGCGGTTTGTCGGCGCCCGCGTCCAGGGTGCGCACGACGACCCGCCGGGTGCCGAACGCCGCGAAGACCGAGCGGTAGATCTGCGTCTGCTCCTCCACGGTCGGGGCGCTCTGCTTGCCGAGGAAGAGCACCTCGGTGCGGAAGAGGCCCACCCCCTCGACGTCCATCGGCCCGGCGCTGATCGCGTCCTGCGCGGTGCCGATGTTGACCAGTAGCGCGACGGGGTGGCCGTCCTTGGTGCGGCCGGGTCCGGAGGCCGCCTGCAGCGCCGTACGACGGGCGAACGCCTTGCGCTGCATGGTGTCCTGGGTGGCCTGGTCCGGTTCGACCGTGACCACCCCGCTGTCGCCGTCGACCGCGACGATCGTCCCGACCTCCAGGGCGGTGGCGCCCGCGACCTGCACGGCCGCAGGGATGCCGAGGCCGGCGGCCAGGATCGCGGTGTGGCTGTTGCGACCGCCCGCCTCGGTGATGATGCCCCGCACCAGCGTCGCGTCGAGCGTGGCCGTCTCGGCGGGTGCCAGATCGCGGGCCACCAGCACGCACGGGCCGTGCAGCGCCGGGATGCCCGGCTCCGGCTCGCCGAGCAGCCGCGCCACGACGCGGTCGCGCACGTCGCACAGGTCGGTGACCCGCTCGGCGAGGTAGCCGCCCGCTGCCTGGAACATCGCGCAGTACTCCGCGACGCTGGCCTCGACCGCGCGGGTCGGGCCGCAGCCGTCGGTGATCCTCTTGCTGACCGCCTTGAGCAGTGCCCGGTCGCGGGCCATGAGCGCGGCCGCGCCGAGGATCTCCTTGGCCGCGCCGGGGGCGTCCTCGGCGCGACGCTGGAGACCCACCGCGACGTCCTCAAAGGCCCGCTCGACAGCGGTGATCGAGGCCGCCGCCTCCTCGGGCCCCTGGGGCGCCGGCTCGTTGGCGGGCGCGGTGAGCGCAGGACTGACCTGCACCACCGGTCCGACCGCCGAGCCCGGGCTGACCGGCACACCGCTCAAGGTGCGCATCTCAGTGGGCCGCGTCCAGGTCCTGCGACAGCAGGTCCACCAGGGAGTCGAGCGCTGCGTCCGGGTCGTCGCCCGTGACCGTGAGCTCCACGTCCTCACCGTGCTTGGCGCCGAGCGCCATCACCCCGAGGATGCTGGTCGCGTCGACCGGCTCCTCACCGGGGCGGGCGATCGTCACGTCGGCACCGGTGGCGCCGGCCGCCTGCACGAAGAGCGCCGCGGGTCGTGCGTGCAGTCCCACGCTGGAGGCGATGGTCGCCGTACGGGATTGGGTTGCCATGTCGGATTCCTTCTGGTTGCTGGTGATGGGTGGTCGTACGACGCTCAGGCTGCGACGAGCTGGTCGGCGGCAGCCGTGGCCTGCGTGCTGGCGGTGGAGCGCATCGACTTCAGCCCGACGACGACCGCCGCGGTGATGAGGGTGCCGATGACGACCGCGAGCACGTAGGTGAACGGGTTGCCGATCAGCGGCGCCACCCAGATGCCGCCGTGCGGAGCGCGCAGGGTGTTGTTGAAGAGGATCACCAGGCCGCCGGTCGCGCCGGAACCGACCATCGAGGACACGATGACCCGCCACGGGTCGGCCGCGGCGAACGGGATCGCACCCTCGCTGATGAACGACGCGCCGAGCAGCCAGGCCGCCCGCCCGTTCTCCTGCTCGGCCGGGGTGAAGAGCCGCTTGCGCACCGTGGTGGCGAGAGCCATGCCGAGCGGGGGCGTCATACCGGCTGCCATCACGGCGGCCATGATCCGCAGCTGCGGGGCATCGCCGTTGCTGGCCGCGACGGTCGCCAGGCCGGTGGTCGCGAAGGTGTAGGCCACCTTGTTGACCGGACCGCCCAGGTCGAAGCCCATCATCAGGCCGAGCACCACACCGAGCAGCACCAGACCGGCGCCGTTGGTGCCGAGGTTGTTGAGCCCGTCGGTCAGGTGATCGGTCAGCCACTTCAGCGGCCGTCCCAGGATGATGATCATGATCGCGCCGGTCAGCAGCGTGGAGATCAGCGGGATGACGACGACGGGCATGACGCCGCGGACGCCCTTCGGCACCTTCCACCGGCTCACGAAGAGCGCGATGAACCCGCCGATGAAGCCGGTCGCGATGCCGCCGAGGAACCCGGTGCCCATGGTCGCGGCGATGGAGCCGCCCACGATGCCGGGCGCGATGCCCGGGCGGTCGGCGATGCCGAACGCGATGAAGCCGGACAGGATCGGTACGAGGAAGCCGAACGACGCGGCACCGACGACGAAGAGCAGCCCGGCCCAGTTCATCCCGCTGGTGGGGTCGAAGTGGGTCATCAGGTTGTAGGACTTCGCGAGCCCCGCGGCGTCGGTGAGGCTGTAGTTGGTGACGCCGATCGCGCCCTTCTTACCGCCCGCGACCTGCGCGAGCATGAAGGACAGCGCGATGAGGATTCCGCCCGCAGCGACGAACGGGATCATGTAGCTCACCCCGGTCATCAGCCACTGCCGGATCCGGGTGCCGACCGAGGCGTTCTGGTCCACCTTGGTGACAAGGGCACCCGCACCCGCGCCGGCGCCCGCCGCACCTGCAGCGGCCGCCGCCTGTGGGTTCGCCGCACGCTCCTCGGCGAGCTGCACCGCCTGCGCGATGAGTCCCGGAGCATCGGAGATGGCCTTCTTCACCCCGACGTCGACCGTGGGCTTCCCGGCGAAGCGGGACTTGTCCTTGACCTCGAGGTCGTGGGCGAAGATCACCGCGTCCGCGGACGCGATCGTCTCGGTCTTGAGCGGCGAGGACCCGGCGGAGCCCTGGGTCTCCACCTCCATCTCGTGGCCGGCGTCCCGGGCGGCCTGTTCGAGGGCCTCGGCAGCCATGTAGGTATGCGCGATGCCGGTGGGACACGAGGTGACACCAACGAACTTCATGATCCGACTACTTCCTTGTTGACGAGGTCCACGACGGCAGCCGGGTCGGCGGCCTGGGCGAGCGATTCACGGAACTCCCGGCGCATGAGCTTCCGGGCGAGGGCGGCGAGGATCTTCAGGTGGTCATCGCCTCCGCCCTCGGGTGCGGCGATGAGGAAGATGAGGGTGGCGGGCCCGTCCTCGGCGCCCCAGTCGATGCCGGTGGTGCGTCCGAAGACGAGCGATGGCTCGGTCACCGCGGCGCTGCGGGCGTGGGGGATGCCGATGCCGCCGGGCAGGCCGGTCGCCATCTGCTCCTCGCGCTTGCGCACGTCGGCCAGGAACTGTTCCAGGTCGGTCACCCGCCCGCTGGCGACGAGGGTCTGCGCGAGGGTGCGGGTCGCCTCGTGGCGGTCCGTCGCGCTCAGGTCGAGGACGACCTGGTCGGTGGTGATGATGGACATCGGTTGTTCCTTTCGTGGGGCTGCTGTGCGACGGGCCGGACCGGCCGCCGGATGGGTGTTCGGTCGATCAGTCCGCGAGGGCGAGGTCCTCGTCGGGCGCGTACGTCGTTCGCGGGGTGATGCCCGCGAGGTCGCCCGGGCGCGGCACCTGGGTGCCGGGAAGCTGCACCGCCGCGGTGCCCCAGGTGACGCCGGTGGCCAGTGCGTCGGCGAGCGTGCCGGAGCGCTCGAGGGTGAAGAGCATTCCGGCCAAGAGTGAATCTCCCGCTCCCACAGTTGATTTGGGGCGGCTTGTGGTGGCCGTCGCGAGGGCCACGGTGTCGGCGTCGACGGCCAGCGCACCGTCACGTCCGAGGCTGACCACCACGGCTCCCACGCCGCCGCGCACCAGGTCGGCGGCCGCGGCGCGTACGTCGGCGAGCCGGTCCAGTGGGCGGCCGACCAGCTCGGCGAGCTCTGTGCGGTTCGGTTTGATCAGGTCCGGGCCGGCGCTGACGCCGGATTCCAGGGCTGCGCCCGAGGCGTCGACCGCGCACCGCACGCCGGCGTCGCGGGCCAGGCGCACGGCGTGCGCCGGGAAGTGCGCGGGCATGCCGGGAGCGAGCGATCCGCACACGGCGAGCCACGTCGCGTGGGGGAGCAGGGAAGCGGTCTGGTCCAGGACGGCGGCGGTCTCGGCCTCGCTGAAGCGGCTGCCGGGTTCGTTGACCTTGGTGGTGGTGCCGTCGGGCTCCACGATCGCGGTGTTGACCCGGATCGGTCCGCCGACGGGCACCACCCGGGCCGTGACCCGCTCCTCGGCGATGAGCAGCTCCATGAGGCGGCCGTTGTTCCCGCCACAGGGGAAGACGGCGATGCTCGTGGATCCGTTCGCGACCAGCGCGCGGGTGACGTTGACACCCTTGCCGCCCGGCTCCAGGCGACTCTCCAGTGCCCGGTTCACCTCGCCACGGACCAGCCGATCGAGCACCAGCGTGCGGTCCAGCGACGGGTTGGGGGGTGAGGGTGACGATCATGCGCGCACCACCTGCGGACCGAGCTGCTGGATGGAGCGGGCGTCCTCGCCTCTCAGCGAATCGTCGGTGATGACCGTGTCGATCTCGTCGAGGTCGGCGAACCGGGAGAAGTGCGCCTGGCCGTACTTGTCGGCGTCCATGAGGACGACGCGTTCCTTGGCGGAGGCGATCATCGCGCGCTTCGCGGCGGCCTCGCGCTGGTCGGGGGTGCTCAAACCGTGTTCGAGGCTCAGCCCGTTCGTGCCGAGGAAGGCGACGTCGGCGTAGATGCCGGCCAGGGCTGCGGTGGTCCAGTCGCCGACGGCGGTCAACGTGCGGCCGCGCAGGTAGCCGCCGACCAGGTGCAGTGAGACCCCGGGGAAGGCGGCCAGGGTGCTGGCGACGGGCAGGGACGTCGTCACGACGGTCAGCTCCCGGTCGCGGGGGAAGAACTCCGCGAGCCGCGCGGTCGTCGTACCGCCGTCGATGATCACGGTGCCCTCGGCGGGCAGGAACTCGACCGCCGCGCGGGCGATGCGCTCCTTCTCCTGCGCGTTGGCCTCGATGCGTGCGGCCACCGTCGGCTCGATATCGAGGCGCTCGACCGGGATGGCGCCGCCGTGCACCCGGCGCACCCTGCCGCGGCGCTCCAGGACGGTCAGGTCACGCCGCACCGTCTCAGGCGTGACGTCGAGCTCGGCCGCGACGGCGGCGACCTCGACGCGGCCGTGCGCCTGCGCCGATCGCAGGATCAGGGCCTGGCGTTCGGCGGCGTAGAGGGTGGGGGTGCTCTCCCGTGTGTGTTCGGTCACAGAGGTATGTGTAGTGGCCCACACGGGTCGATGTCAACACAAACGGAGAAATACAAATCAAAACGGACAACACCGGGGCGCACGGCGCGGAACCGGTACGAGGGAGTAGCACCCGGCTCGACGTAATCTGGCTCACATGGAAAACCACCGCGAGTCGAGCCAGGGCCACCGCCGCTGGCAGGACCGCTTCGCCGCCGCCGAGACCAAGGGCCTGGTGCGTGACGCGGACTTCACCACCTTGTCCGGAGTGCAGGTCGACCCCGTCTACGGGCCACCCGAGGGGGAGGCGCCGGACGGCATCGGCTGGCCGGGTGAATTCCCTTTCACCCGAGGCTTGTACGCGACCGGATACCGGGGCCGTCCCTGGACGATCCGGCAGTTCGCGGGCTTCGGCAACGCGGTGCAGACCAACGAGCGCTACAAGATGATCCTCGAGCGCGGAGGCGGCGGGCTCTCCGTCGCGTTCGACATGCCGACCCTCATGGGCCGCGACTCCGACGACGGGCTCGCGCTCGGCGAGGTCGGCCACTGCGGCGTCGCGATCGACTCGGCCGCCGACATGGAGACCCTCTTCGCGGACATCCCACTCGGTGACGTCACGACGTCGATGACGATCAGCGGCCCCGCGGTGCCGGCGTTCTGCATGTACCTGGTCGCGGCCGAGCGTCAGGGTGTGGACATCACGAAGCTCAACGGCACTCTGCAGACCGACATCTTCAAGGAGTACATCGCCCAGAAGGAGTGGCTCTTCGCACCCGAGCCGCATCTGCGCCTGATCGGCGACCTGATGGAGTACACGAGCGCGAACATCCCTGCGTACAAACCGCTCTCGGTCTCCGGCTACCACATCCGGGAAGCCGGTTCGACGGCCGCGCAGGAGCTTGCGTACACGTTGGCCGACGGCTTCGGCTACGTCGAGCTGGGCCTGTCGCGGGGCATGGACGTCGACGTCTTCGCGCCCGGGCTGTCCTTCTTCTTCGACAGCCACATCGACTTCTTCGAGGAGATCGCGAAGTTCCGCGCCGCCCGCCGGATCTGGGCGCGCTGGCTGCGCGACGAGTACGGCGCGAAGACCGACAAGGCGCAGTGGCTGCGTTTCCACACCCAGACCGCCGGGGTCTCACTGACCGCGCAGCAGCCGACCAACAACGTCGTGCGCACCGCGGTCGAGGCGCTGGCGGCCGTCCTGGGCGGCACGAACTCGCTGCACACCAACGCGCTCGACGAGACGCTGGCGCTGCCCAGCGACCAGTCGGCCGAGGTGGCGCTGCGTACCCAGCAGGTGCTCATGGAGGAGACGGGCGTGGTCAACGTGGCCGACCCGCTCGGCGGCTCCTATTACGTGGAGGCGCTCACCGATCGGCTCGAGGCCGAGGCGGAGGCGATCTTCGACAAGATCCGGGAGATGGGGGAGCTCGGCCGGGAGCGGGACGCCTCCGGCGCGGTGCAGCACGAGATCGGCCCGATCACCTCCGGCCTGCTGCGCGGTATCGAGGACGGCTGGTTCATGTCCGAGATCGCCGAGGCGGCCTTCCAGTACCAAGTGGCGCTGGAGAAGGGCGAGAAGCGGGTGGTCGGAGTCAACTGCCACACCGAGTCGCTCGCGGGTGACCTGGAGATCATGCGGGTCTCGCACGAGGTGGAGGTCGAGCAGGTCCGGGCGCTCGGCGCCCGCAAGGCAGCCCGCGACGGGGTCGCCGTCGACGCGGCGCTGGCGCGGATGGTCGCCGCCGCGAAGGGCAGCGACAACCTCATCGAGCCGATGCTGGCCGCAGTGCGGGTCGAGGCGACGATGGGCGAGATCTGCGACGCCCTGCGCGACGTGTGGGGCGTCTACCGGGAGCCCGCGCGCTTCTGACCCCCTCCGCTCGACGGTGTTCTACTGACCACGCCGACCGGTCCCGACGGGGACACGACAGAATGGGCCCATGAGCGACCAGCCGATCACCCCTGCGTCGTTGCGCGGCGCCATCGACCTGTCCGGACTGGCCAAGAAGCCGGCCAGACCTGCTGCCGGCTCTCGGGCCTCCGGTGCCGCCGGTGGCGCACCAGCGGGCCCCGGCGAGGACTCGTTGGTCCGTGAGGTCGACGACGTCACCTTCGGCCACGCCGTGCAGCAGTCGATGGACGTGCCGGTCATCTTCGCGCTCTACTCCGGTGCCCGCCCCGCCAGCCGCGAGCACATCGACACGCTGGTCGGCGTCGTGCGGGAGTACGCCGGGCGGCTGGTGCTCGCGTCGGCGGACATCGACGTCGCGATGCAGATCCGGCAGGCGTTGCAGGTGCAGCAGGTCCCGATGGTGCTCGCGCTCGTCAAGGGCCAGCCGCTGCCGCTCTACGCCGGCGACCAGCCGGTCGACGCCGTGCGCGGCGTCTTCGACAAGGTGCTCGAGGCCGCAGCTGCGAACGGTGTCACCGGGCGCGTGCCAGTCGGCGACGCACCGGCGGCGGACGGCGAGCGGCCGGCCGAGCCCGAGATCTCCCCGTTGCACGAACAGGCCTACGCAGCCATCGAATCCGGTGACTACGCGGCAGCGGTCAGGGCGTACGAACAGGCCATCGCAGCGGACCCGCAGGACGAGGAGGCCGTGCTCGGACTGGGCCAGGTGCGGCTGCTGCAGCGCACCGACGGCGTGGACCTGCAGGAGGCCCGGGCGGCCGCAGCAGCGGCACCCACCGACGTCGAGAAGCAGACCGTCGTCGCCGACCTGGACGTCCTGGGCGGCCACGTCGAGGACGCGTTCGTGCGGCTGGTCGACCTGGTGCGGGTCACCTCCGGCGACGAGCGCAACGCCGCCCGTCAGCACCTGATCGGGCTCTTCGACGTCGTCGGGCCGTCCGACCCGCGGGTGAAGAAGGCTCGTACTGCGCTGATGTCCGCCCTGTACTGAGCAGCGGCGGATGGACTGGCGGCGTACGCGCCACGAGCTGCCCAGCGCGTTCGAGGGACCTCTACCCGTCGAGGTGTGCCGCCCCGCCGACCTCGCGGACGACGCCGAGGCGCCGCTGCTGTGGGTGCACGACGGTCCGGCGTACGACGTGGAGGGCGGGCTGGTCGAATGGGCCGCGCGTCGCGTCGGGCGGGGCGATCTGCCGCCGATGCGGTTGGTGCTGGCCGATGTCCGACGCCGCACCCAGTGGTACACCGCCTCACCGCGCTATCTCCGCAGCTTCTCGACGGGTCTGACCGCGCTGCAGGAGCAGCACGCCGTGGCGTCTTCGGTCGCGGTGATGGGCGCCAGCCTCGGGGGACTCACCTCGCTGCTCGTGGGCATGGCCGACGAGCGGGTCGGTGCCGTGTTCGCCCAGTCCGGTTCCTTCTTCACGCCGGAGACGGACCGGCAGCTGTTCGCCGAGCAGACGCAGGGCCGGGAGATCGACCTGGTGCGCTTCGATCGGGTGGCCGACGCCGTCGCGGGCCTGTCCGCCTGGAGGCCCGCGCCCGGGCGTCGGTTCGAGGTCACGCTGACCTGCGGGCGCGAGGAGGAGAACCTGCCCAACAACCGGCTGACCGCGACAGCGCTCGGCAGGCGGGCGTCTCGACGCGGCTGACCGAGGTCGAGGGCGGCCACGACTACCCGGCGTGGCGCGCGGCGCTGGATCCGGCGCTGCCGCGCCTGCTGGAGAGCGTCTGGGGCTGAACGCCGTTCGCGCGCCGTGAGGACCGGGCGCGGCATACGGTGAGCTGCATGGGCATGCGGGTGGGTCGATGAGCGAGCATCTGATCGGGTTGCTGTTGGGCGCCGAGGAGGACTGGCCGCGGGCGTTCGAGGAGCTGGTGCACCGGATGGGGCCGGTGCGCTACGGCGGGGAGACACACGACGTACGCGCCGAGCGCCTGACCATCGAGCCGTTCAACCTGCGCTCCACGCCGCGGACCGACCTGGTCATCGACCGGCTGGCGCACTGGTACTACCACCCGCGGGAGTGGCTGAAGAAGGTCGCGCTGATGGACGACGTCTATCTGCTCAACAGCCCGTTCACCTTCCAGTCGATGGAGAAGCACTCGGCGTACTGCGCGTTGATGCGTCTCGGGATGCACGTCCCCGAGACGGTGCTCGTGCCGTACAAGAATCCCCTGGACAACGTGCGGTGGGCCTACACCTCGGGCCGGTACAACGCGCCGTTCGACCTGGCCGCGGTCGCGCGGGACGTGGGCTACCCGATGTTCATGAAGCCGTTCGACGGCGGCGCGTGGCGAGGCGTGTCGATGGTCCGCGACGAGGCCGAGCTACACCGCTCGTACGACGAGTCCGGCGAGATGCTGATGCACCTGCAGGCCGCGGTCGACGGATTCGAGGTGTTCGCAAGGGCGCTCACCATCGGACCGGAGACGATGGTGATGAACTTCCGCCCGGACCAGCCTATGCACGAGCGGTACGCCGTGTCGCACGACTTCCTCAGTCCGTCGGTCGGTGCCGAGACGCGCACGATCGCGCAGACGGTCAACGCGTTCTTCCGGTGGGAGTTCAACAGCTGCGAGATGCTCGTCAAGGACGGCGTCGTCTATCCGATCGACTACGCGAACGCCTGCCCCGACGTCGCGGTCACCTCGCTGCACTACTACTTCCCCTGGGCGATGAAGTCGCTGCTGAAGTGGTCGGTCTACTGCGCGGTCAGCGGCCGCCGCGCCCGGACCCAGGTGGACACCGGTCCGTGGTTCGACATCGCCGACACCGACGCGTCGTACAACGCGAAACTGGCTGACTACCAACGGCTCTCGGACGACTACTTCGAGGTGGAGAAGTATCGGGAGTTCGCAGGGACGGCGCTGCCGCACGTGGACGAGATGGTGCTGGACTGGGTGACCTCGCCGTCGTTCGACGCGATCCTGGTCGACACCGTCCGCTCGACCTATCCGCCGCACGAGCACGAACGGTTCCTGGCCCACTTCCGCGGCCTGACCGGGCTGTGGGCGCGTGACGAGGCGGCGCTGGCGGGCTGACGGGGGCGAGTCGTCGGCGTAGCGTGCGAGCACCAGCTCTCATCGCAACCGTGAGGTGTCGTCACATGCGGGTGGAATCGATCATCGCCGACCTGCGCGTGCCCGATCTGGAGGCAGCACGGGACTTCTACGCCGGATACCTGGGACTGAGCGAGGAGTCGCTCGGCCTGTCGTGGGTGACGAGGCACACCGATCCTCAGACGGGCGCCGGCCTGCAGCTGCTCACGCGGGACGCGACCGCGCCCGTGCCGCCGGTCGTCTCCGTGAAGGTGGACGACGTCGACGAGGCGTACGCCGAGGCGAGACGGCGGGGGGTATGAGATCGTCCACGACCTGAGTCAGGAGGCGTGGGGCATCCGACGGTTCTTCGTGCGGGCGCCGGACGGCAACGTGCTGAACATCGCCCAGCACAGCGGTTGACGGTCAGTCCGGAGGGGCGACCGTCGCCTCGTCGAGGTTGCGCAGGATGCGGACGACCACCTGGGCGGGCGTGAGAGTCGAGTTGTCGATCCACAGCCCGACGCGCTTGGTGTTGAACTCGACCTCGTTCCAGACGTTCTCGGTCGCCGACCCGTCCCCGTACGCGTTGACGCCGCGTGCCAGCTCGCGCTCGTGGACGGCGTCCACCGACGGGTGCAGCACGATGAGGTGCAACGGTCCGGTGTCGGCCAGATCGAGGAAGTCCTCGAGGTAGTCACCGACCATGTTGTCCGCGATCACGGTGTCGAAACCGTTGGCGCAGTAGACGTCCGCCAGGGTCAGCGCGCCGGCGTAGCGGGTGAACAGCTGCTCGAGCGCTCCGATGGTCGGCTCTGCGGTCATCGGCGTCCGGCCGGCGGCGACCATGTCGGCCATCACCTCGCCGTCCACGAAGATCGATTTCGTGAGGGCCTCCGCCAACGCCCGCCCGACGGTGGACTTCCCGGAGGCCGGGGCGCCGGTGATCACGAAGAGGCGGCCGGGGCCGTCCGGCGCCGCAGGGATGTCGGGTGAGTCGGGCAACGCGGGCATGGCGCGATTCTGTCAGGGCCTCGGACGGCGGCGCGGCTGTCACACGCCGGTGCTAGGAACGTGGCAGGAGGTGGTGAGCCCATGAGGACTCTGAGCACGGAGTACGAGGTGCGCGGCCCGTGGTCGCTCGCGACCAGTCGGCGCTTCTGGGAGGGGTTCGCCCCGGCGGCGTTGGCCGCACAGGCTTCGGATGCGCTGTCGACGGTGTTCCGGGTCGAGGCCGACTGGTCCTGGGCGAGCGCCGAGGTGACTCAGCGTGACTCGTCCGCGGTCGTGCAGGTCCGCGGCGAAGGCGACCTCGAGGCCGCCGCCGCGCAGGTGACGCGGTTCCTGTCGCTGGACGTCGACGCCGAGGGTTGGCCCGAGGTCGGGAAGCGCGACGCGGTGATCGCCGACGCCCAACGCGAGCTTCCCGGGTTGCGGCCCTGCGGATTCCATTCGCCGTACGAAGCGGCGGCGTGGGCGGTGCTCTCCCAGCGGATCCGGATCGTCCAGGCCGCCCGGTTGCGAGCGGGGATCATCGAGGACTACGGCGACGAGGGCGCCTTTCCCAGCCCGGAGAGGCTGCGGCGCGCCGATCTCGACCTCCCGGGGAGGAAGAACGAGTTCCTGCGGGCCGTGGCGGACGCCGCGATCGAGGGACGGCTCGACACCGCGACGCTGAGGTCGGTGGACCCGCAGGAGGCAGAGCAACGGGTGCAGCAGATCAAGGGGATCGGCCCGTTCGCGGCGGAGCTCGTCGTGCTGCGCGGGGCCAACGTGCCCGATGCGGTGCCCGCCAACGAGAGCCGCCTGCATGCTGAGATCGCCGAACGCTACGGCGACGACGCCGTGCTCGACGAGGTGTCGCTCGCCTGGCGCCCGTTCCGCACCTGGGCCTGCGTCCTGCTGCGGGCGATGCGGGAGTACCGCACACACGAGATCGGCTGACCCCGTCGAGTGGCATGCCTATGCGTCGATTGGCATACCTCTACGGGGTGCACTCGATGGATAGGTATGCCACTCAGGCGCCGAGGGCTGCCCCGACGATCTCCCGCGCCTCGTCCTGCACCTGCTTGAGGTGGTCGGCACCCTTGAAGGACTCGGCGTAGATCTTGTAGACGTCCTCGGTGCCGGATGGTCGCGCGGCGAACCAGGCGCTCTGCGTCGTCACCTTCAGCCCGCCGATCGCCGCGTCGTTGCCGGGCGCCTCCGTCAGTTTGGCCGTGATGGGCTCTCCCGCGAGCGAGTCCGCGCTGACGTCCGAGCCGCTGAGGGCGCCCAGCTTGGCCTTCTGCTCGCGGTTCGCCGGTGCGTCGACCCGGGCGTACGCCGGTGCACCGAACTTCTCGGACAGGTCGGCGTAGTGCATGCTCGGCGATTTCCCGGTGGTGGCCTGGATCTCCGAGGCCAGGAGCGCGAGCAGGAGACCGTCCTTGTCGGTAGTCCATGCAGTGCCGTCGAAGCGTAGGAACGACGCGCCCGCGGACTCCTCGCCGCCGAATCCCACACTGCCGTCGAGTAGTCCGGGCACGAACCACTTGAAGCCGACCGGCACCTCCCACAGCGTGGCGCCGATCGATTCCACGACCCGGTCGATCATCGAGGACGACACCAGCGTCTTGCCGACGCGGTCGCTGGACCACTTCGGACGCGCACCGCCGTAGAGATACTGGATCGCCACCGCGAGGTAGTGGTTGGGGTTCATCAGGCCCGCGTCGGGCGTGACGATGCCGTGCCGGTCGGAGTCGGCGTCGTTGCCGGTCGCGATGTCGTACTTGTCCTTCTGGGCGATCAGCGAGGCCATCGCCGAGGGGGAGGAGCAGTCCATCCGGATCTTCTCGTCCCAGTCCAGCGTCATGAAGCGCCACGTCGGGTCCACCAGCGGGTTGACGACGGTGAGATCCAGGCCGTGCCGCTCGCCGATCTCGCCCCAGTAGTAGACCGACGCCCCGCCGAGCGGGTCCGCTCCGATCCGCACGCCGGCGTCCTTGATCGCCTTCAGGTCCACCACGTTCGGCAGGTCGTCGACATAGGTGCCGAGGAAGTCGTACGCCGACGCCGCGGCCCGCGCCTTGGCGAACGGCACCCGCCGTACTCCGTCCAGCTCCGCCTTGAGGTAGGCGTTCGCGGCCGCCGCGATCACCTTGGTGGCGTCGCTGTCGGCGGGTCCACCGTGCGGCGGGTTGTATTTGAAACCTCCGTCGCTCGGCGGGTTGTGCGACGGCGTGACGACGATGCCGTCGGCCAGTCCGCTGCCGGTCGTGCGCCCGCCGTTGGCGCGCAGGATGGCGTGTGACACCGCAGGGGTGGGTGTCACCGAGTCCTTGCTGTCGACCAGGACCGTCACGTCGTTCGCGGCGAGCACCTCGAGCGCGGTGACCCACGCCGGCTCGGACAGCCCGTGGGTGTCCCGGCCGATGAAGAGCGGCCCGTCGTACCCCTGGTCGCGGCGGTAGTCCACGATGGCCTGCGTCGTGGCGAGGATGTGCGCTTCGTTGAACGCGGAGTTCAGTGAGGAGCCGCGGTGACCCGAGGTGCCGAAGACGACCTGCTGGTCGAGGTTGTCCGGGTCGGGCACATCCGCGTAGTAGGCGGTGACCAGGTGGGCGACGTCCACCAGGTCCGAGGGCTGTGCCGGCTGCCCTGCGCGGGACGGTGCCATCTCATGCTCCTTGCTGCGTCGGTGCAGGTGCGGAATCGGACGTGAGGTCATGCTCCGGCACGAACCACAAAGCCGCCAGGGGTGGCAGCGTCATGACGGCCGAGAAGGGCTGGCCGTGCATCGGGACCGGCTCGGCGGTCACGCTGCCGAGATTGCCGCGGCCGCCGCCGCCGTACCCCGCGGCGTCGGTGTTGAGCACCTCGGCCCAGGTGCCCTCGTGCGGCAGGCCGATGCGTACGCCGGTGTGCTCGGCGCCGCTGAAGTTCGCCACGACCGCCACGACGTCGTCGATGGACTTGCCGAACCGCAGGTAGGAGAACGTGTTCCGGTCACCGTCATCGGCGTCGATCCAGCCGAAGCCGCGTGGCTCGTTGTCCAGCTCCCACAGCGCGGGGTGCGCGGCGTACAACCGGTTGAGGTCCTTGACCATGGCGTGCACACCCCAGTGCGCGGGCTGGTCGAGCAGCCACCAGTCCAGGCTGCGGCCGTCGGCCCACTCGGCCTCCTGCGCGAACTCCTGGCCCATGAAGAGCAGCTGCTTGCCCGGGTGGGACCACATGTTCGCGACGTACGCGCGCAGGTTGGCCAGCTGCTCCCAGCGGTCGCCGGGCATCTTGCGCAGCAGCGAGCCCTTGCCGTGCACGACCTCGTCGTGGCTGATGGGCAGTACGAACTGCTCGCTCCACGCGTAGACGAGCGCGAAGGTCATCTCGCCGTGGTGGTACTTGCGGTAGATGGGCGGGTTGGACATGTAGTCCAGCGAGTCGTGCATCCAGCCCATGTTCCATTTGAAGCCGAAGCCGAGCCCGTCGGCGCTGGTGGGCTGGGTGACACCCGGCCAGGACGTCGACTCCTCGGCGATCATCACGGTGTCGGGCTTGCGTCGGTACGCCGTGGCGTTGGTCTCCTGCAGCAGCTTGACCGCGTCGAGGTTCTCCCGGCCGCCGTAGATGTTCGGGATCCACTCGCCCTCGTCGCGCGAGTAGTCCAAGTAGAGCATCGAGGCGACGCCGTCTACCCGCAGGCCGTCGGCGTGGAACTCCTCGAGCCAGTAGAGCGCGTTGGCGAAGAGGAAGTTGCGCACGTGCGGGCGGCCGAAATCGAAGACGTAGGAGCCCCATTCCTTGTGCCAGCCCTTGCGCGGGTCGGGGTGCTCGTAGAGCGCCGTGCCGTCGAACTTCGCCAGCGCCCACTCGTCGGTCGCGAAGTGCCCGGGCACCCAGTCGAGGATGACGCCGATGCCGGCCTGGTGCAGCTCGTCGACCAGGTGGCGGAAGTCGTCGGGGGTGCCCATCCGTGAGTTCGGGGCGTAGTAGCCCGTCACGTGATAGCCCCAGCTCGGCGGGTAGGGGTGCTCCATGACCGGCATGAACTCCACGTGCGTGAAGCCCAGGTCGCGCACGTAGTTGACCAGGTCCTCGGCCATCTCGGCGTAGCTGAGCCCCTGCCGCCAGGAGCCCAGGTGCACCTCGTAGACGCTCATCGGCCGGGTGTGCGGGTCGACCGAGCCGCGGTCGGCCAGCCACTGCTCGTCGCCCCATTCGTACGCCGTCTGCGTCACCACGGACGCGGTCGCCGGGGCCGTCTCCGCGGCGCGAGCCATCGGGTCGGCGCGGTCACGCCACACCCGGTCGGCGCAGCAGACCTTGAACTTGTAACTCGTGCCCGCGCCGACACCCGGCACGAACAGCTCCCACACCCCGGAGTTGCCGAGCTGGCGCATGCCGTGCGCCTCGCCGTTCCAGAAGTTGAAGTCGCCGATGACCCGCACGCCCTTGGCGTTCGGTGCCCAGACGGCGAACGACGTGCCGGTCACCTGGCCGAGCGGGCCGTCGTAGGAGCGGATGTGGGCGCCGAGCACGGTCCACAACTGCTCGTGGCGCCCCTCGCCGATGAGGAAGAGGTCGATGTCCCCGAGCGTGGGCAGGAAGCGGTAGGGATCGTCCTGGACGTGCTCGTAGCCGTCCTCGTACGTCGTGATCAGCCGGTAGTCCGGCAGCTGCGCGACGGGCAGGCGACCGGTCCAGATGCCTTCGTACTCATGGGTCAACGGCACGCGGGTGCCGTCCTCGAGCAGCACCTGCACCGTCTCCGCGAAGGGACGCAGCGCCCGGACGAACGGGCCGCGGGCGTCGGTCTGACCGCCGAGGACGCTGTGCGGGTCGCCGTGCACGCCCATCAGCAGGGCGTCGGCCTCGTGGACGTCCACGGGCGGGGGCGGGAGGATCGCGGCGGTGCTGGGCACGGCGGCCTGCCTTTCGTCGGCGAGGAGCCGAAGGATCGCGGTGGTCGGGATGGCCAGCCAGGACGGCCGGTTGCGTGCCTCGTACTCGACCTCGTAGCTGGCCTTGTCGATCTCGAACGCGTCGAGGATCGGGCCGTACGCCGCGAGGTCCAGTCCGCCTGCGGCGACGTACCCCTGCACGAACGCGTCCCGCGTGGCCTGCGCCCAGGCGCGGCGGTCCTCGCTAGTCTCACGCTCGGCGGACCCGGCGGCGTAGTCGAAGGACCGCAGCATCCCGGCGACGTCCCGGAGCGGAGAGTCCGGCTCGTTGCGCTCGGCCAGCGGGCGCAGCGGCTCGCCCTCGAAGTCCAGCAGCACCCAGCCGCGATCGTAGACGTCCAGCACCTGACCGAGGTGGTAGTCGCCGTGGATGCGTTGCAGAGCGGGCCATCTCGCGTCCCTGGCCGCGGCGATCAGGTCGCGGAACCGGTCGATGTGGGCGCCGAGCTCCGACGCCCGATCGCAGGCCTGGGAGAACCGGTCCCGCATGCCGTCGGTGACGCGGGCGACGTCGGCGACGCTCGGGTCGGTGACGCCGAACGCCGTGGCGAGCGCGGTGTGCACGGAGGCGGTCGCGGCGCCGAGCTCCCGCGCTTGACGGGTGAAGTCGGCGTCGGCCACGGCCGCGGCGGTCGCCTCGCGCCAAGCGTCCTGCACGCCCGGTAGGAACTCCTGGGCGAACGCGACGTGACCCTGCTCCTGTCGGCCGTCGACGCCGGGCCAGGTGGCCTGGATCGCGCCCAGCATCGTGGGCACCTGCGAGCTGTCCGCCCGCGACAGCGCCGACTGCAGGACGACGTCCGGGTTCTCGCCGTCGTGCAACACCCGGAACACCTTGAGGATGAACGACTTCGACGCACCGTCGGCGTCGGTCACCTCGTAGATCACGGAGGTGTTCGACTGCTCACCGGTCAGCACCCGGCTGCGGACGATCTGCGGCATGGCGACCTCGCGGCTGCCGCTGCCCTGCACGCGGATCGACCCCTGCTCGTGCCGCACGGCGCCGTCGCTCGCGTGGATCTCCAGCGACGCCTGGGCGCTACCGGTGACGATGCATTCCAGCAGCGCGGCCGCGCACACCGGGTCGTGACACCCGTCGTACCCGTAGCGCGTGCCGAGGGTGCCGTGCTCGGTGACGCCGATGAGCGCGTGCTCTAGCTCGGCGACCGGCTCGGCGTGCCAGGTCACCGGGACCTGGTAGACGACAGGCTCGCCCGCGCCGCCCGTGTCGGCGAGCACCATCACCTCGATGCCGACCTCGCCCTCGGGGTCGTCGAAGCGGTAGAAGCCGAGGCGCTCGAGCTTCGGGGTGTGTGCCTTGCCGGTGTACCAGCGCTGCCCGCCGATCCATCCGGCGATCAGGTCGAGTTTGGAGGGCTGCAGTGTCGTTTCGTACACGATGGCCATACTCGCGACTATTTCACCGGTGCCCGGCGCACGCGAGTCGGTGACGGAATGCTGGGACTGCGGACGACCCCGCTTCCTCGGGTCGCGCGGTCCGCAGCCCCGGGTGCCGCTGCTCGATGTGGGTTCTCAGGCGGCTTGGACGGGGACGCTGCAGACGGTGGTCGCTGCTCGGTGCGCCCTCGCGGGTTGTCGGCGGTGCGGTCACTTACCTGTGCCGTGCGTACGCCGCCAGGCGGGAAAGCGGCGGTGCGGCGACTTTCCTGCAACCGCAGGGCCGGCCGACCCGGCAACCGCGTCGAGGCCGTCCGAGTACATCTGCCCGCGCCCGCTCACTGGCGTGCGCCACCATGAGCGGGTGCGGCGCGTTTCACTCCGAACGGGTCAGTCGTCGGCGCCCTGGATGCGCAGCCAGAAGAAGTCCCGCGAGCCGAGCGTCAGCGTGGTGGTGCCGGTCTCGTCGAGCGGCGGGAACCAGCTGCCGCCGAACAGGTCGCGCATCCGCGCACCCGCGAACCGCTCGCCGGCCTTGACGGTGACTGCCTGCGGACGACTGGACAGGTTGCTGACGCAGAGCACGTTGCGCACCTCCAGCTCGTTCTCCTGCGCGTCCTCGTCGCTCACGCAGCGGGTGAAGGTGAGCACCGCGTCGTTGTCCGACTCGCAGATGGTGAAGTCGCCGAGCCCGAAGACCGGGTAGCGCGACCGGATCGCCAGCATCTCGCGAACCCAGTGCAGCAGCGAGGACGAGCTGCCCATCGCGGTCTCCACGTTCACGTTGTTGTAGTGGTAGACGAGGCTGGAGATGACCGGCAGGTAGAGCTTGCCGGGGTCGGACGTGCCGAAGCCGGCGTTGCGGTCCGGCGACCACTGCATCGGCGTGCGGACGGCGTCGCGGTCCTCGAGCCAGATGTTGTCGCCCATTCCGATCTCGTCGCCGTAGTAGAGGCACGGCGATCCGGGCAGCGACAGCAGCAGCGCGTGGATCAGCTCGATCTCGGCGCGACTGTTGTCCAACAGCGTGGAGAGCCGGCGGCGGATGCCGATGTTGGCGCGCATCCGGGTGTCCGGGGCGTACCAGCCGTACATCGCCGAGCGCTCCTCCGGCGTCACCATCTCCAGCGTCAGCTCGTCGTGGTTGCGCAGGAAGGTGCCCCACTGGGTGCCCGGCGGGATCGCGGGCGTCTCCTCCAGCACCTTGACGATCGAGGTGGCCTTCTCCTCACGCAGCGCGTAGTACAGCCGCGGCATGACGGGGAAGTGGAAGCACATGTGGCACTCGGGGCGTTCCTCGGTGCCGAAGTAGTCGACCACCTCGTGCGGCATCTGGTTGGCCTCGGCGAGCAGCACCCGCCCGGGGTACTCGGTGTCGACCATCTCGCGCAGGTCGGCCAGGTACTCGTGCGTCCGGGGGTGGTTCTCGCCGTTGTGCCCCTCCTCGATGAACAGGTAGGGCACGGCGTCCAGCCGGAAACCGTCGATGCCGAGATCCATCCAGAAGCGGACGATGTCGAACATCTCCTCCTTCACGGCCGGGTTCTCGAAGTTGAGGTCCGGCTGGTGGGAGAAGAAGCGATGCCAGAAGAACTGCCGGCGGACCGGGTCGAAGGTCCAGTTGGAGACCTCGGTGTCGACGAAGATGATCCGCGCGTCGGCGTACTTCTCATCCGTGTCCGACCACGTGTAGTAGTCGCCGAACGGGCCCTCGGGGTCGCTGCGGGAGGCCTGGAACCACGGGTGCTGGTCGCTGGTGTGGTTCATCACGAGGTCGGTCACGATCCGGATGCCTCGGGCGTGCGCCTGGGAGACCAACTCGATGAACTCCGGCAGCGTCCCGAACTCCGGCAGCACCTGCTTGTAGTCGGCGATGTCGTAACCGCCGTCGCGCAGCGGGGACGCGTAGAACGGCGGCAGCCACAGGCAGTCGACCCCCAGCCACTGCAGGTAGTCGAGCCGGTTGATCAGACCGCTGAAGTCGCCCGAACCGCTGCCGGTGGAGTCGCCGAAGGCGCGCACGAGCACCTCGTAGAAGACGGCCTTGCGGTACCAGTGCGGATCGTGGCGCAACCCCGGCTGATGGAGGTTGAACTGCTGCGGACTCACTGGTCAGGCGCTCCTCACGTGGATGATGTGCACCGGCTCGCCCTCGGGGCCGAGTCGGACGTAGTTGTGCTCGCCCCAGTGCCAGGTCGCACCGGTGAAGCATTCGTGCGCCGCGAACCAGCTGCCTGCCGGGAGGCCGAGCGCCTCCATATCCAGGTGAACGGTCGACTCGCGGGTGGCGTGCGGGTCGCAGTTGGCCACGACGATCATGACGTCGTCGCCGCGACGCTTGGAGAAGACCAGCAGCTGCGGGTCGTCCACGGCGTGGAAGGTGATGTTGCGCAGCCACCCGAACGCCGGATGCTCGCGGCGGATCTCGTTGAGCCGCGTCAGGTACGGCGCGAGCGACTGGCCCTCGCGTGGACCCCCGGGCTCGAAATCGGCCCAGTGCCGGTCCTTGTACTGGTACTTCTCGTTGTCCAGCTGCTCCTCGGCGCCGGGGCGTGCGACGTTCTCCACCAGCTCGTAGCCGGCGTAGATGCCGTACGTCGGCGACAGCGTCGCGGCCAGCGCGGCGCGCAGCTTCCACGCGTTCGGCCCGCCGTACTGCATGTACGGCGTGAGGATGTCGTGCGTCGTGGGCCAGAACGAGGGACGCATGTACGCCGCGGACTCGGTCGCCAGGGACTCGACGTACTCCCGCAGCTCGGCCGGGTCGTTGCGCCACGCGTAGTAGGTGTAGCTCTGCTGGAAGCCGATCTTTCCCAGTGTGTGCATCATCGCCGGCCGGGTGAACGCCTCGGCCAGCCAGATCACCTCGGGGTGCTCACGCGCGACGTCGGCGATGATCCACTGCCAGAACTCCACCGGCTTGGTGTGCGGGTTGTCGACCCGGAAGATCTTGACGCCGTGGTCGATCCACACCTGCACCACGCGGCGCACCTCGGCGTAGATGGCGTCGGGGTCGTTGTCGAAGTTGAGCGGGTAGATGTCCTGGTACTTCTTCGGCGGGTTCTCCGCGTAGGCGATGCTGCCGTCGGCGCGCGTGGTGAAGAAGTCCGGGTGCTCGGTGACCCACGGGTGGTCCGGCGAGCACTGCAGGGCCAGGTCGAGCGCCACCTCCAGGCCGGATCGCTTCGCGGCGGTGACGAATCCGTCGAAGTCGTCCCAGTCGCCGAGGTCGGCGTGCAGCGCGTCGTGGCCGCCGTCGGCGGCACCGATCGCGTACGGCGACCCGGGGTCCTTCGGACCGGCGTGCAGGCTGTTGTTGGGGCCCTTGCGGTTCGTGCTGCCGATGGGGTGCACCGGCGTCAGGTAGACGACGTCGAAGCCCATGGCCGCGATCGCGGGCAGCCGCTCTGCGGCGGTGGCGAAGGTGCCGCTGACCCAGTCGCCGTCCTCGTCCTGGTGACACCCCTCGGAGCGGGGGAAGATCTCGTACCACGCGCCGGTCAGCGCCAGTTCGCGCTCGACCAGCCAGGGGTAGGTCGTGCCGGGGCTCACGCTCTCACGCAGCGGCTGAGCGGCGAGCACCCGGCGTACGTCGGCGCCGGTGCCCGCCGACAGCCGCACGCCGGCGTCCGCCGTGGTGTCCTGCAAGCCGTCCACAGCCGCAGTGAGCACGGCGGCGGATTCTGTGTCGTAGGAACCCTTCTCGAGCGCGCGCTGCAGCACCAGCACGCCCTCGTCCAGCATCAGGTCGACGTCGACGCCGGCCGCGACCTTGATGATCGCGTCGTGCGCCCAGGTGGCGTAGGGGTCCGACCAGCCCTCGACCCGGTAGCTCCAGCGGCCCTCCCGATCCGCGCTGACCGTGGCCGTCCACAGATCGAGACCCGGGTTGATGCAGGTCATCGGCACGTGGCCGACCCGGCCCTGCGGGTCGGTGGTCACCACCGTCGCGTTCACCGCGTCGTGACCCTCGCGGAAGACGGTGGCGGAGACCACGAACTCCTCGTCCACCACCGACTTCGTCGGCAGGGTGCCCCCGTCGACGATCGGGGAGACGTCCTGCACGGGGATCCGGCCGATGGCGCGCTCGGCACCGGGAGACGGCGGAGTAGGGGAGTGTGCGCTGGTCGCGGTCGGAAGCCGACGGCTGATGGCAGGCGAATCAGTCACGCGAAGGACGCTACAAGGTTTGCCAGTCGGACGCCCCACGGCGGGTGATCCGCGCGGCTCTACCATCTTCCTCGTGAAGGCCATCCGACGTTTCCACGTCCGCACCGTGCTGCCCGAGCCGCTGGCTCCGCTGGGCGACATCGCCAGCAACCTGCGATGGTCGTGGCACAGTCGCACCAGGAACCTCTTCCGGGACATCGATCCGCAGCGGTGGGAGAGCGTGCGGCACGACCCCGTCGCGCTGCTGGCCTCGTTCTCCGCTGACGAGCTCTCCCAGCTCGCTGCCGACACCGTGCTGGTCGAGCGGGTCCACGCGGCCGCGCGCAGCCTGGAGCGCTATCTGACCGCTCCCTCCTGGTACGACGACTTCGCCGCCGACCAGGAGGCGCCGCGGGCCATCGCCTACTTCAGCGCCGAGTTCGGCATCACCCACGTGCTGCCGCAGTACTCCGGCGGTCTCGGCATCCTGGCCGGCGACCACCTGAAGTCCGCCTCCGACCTGGGCGTGCCGATCGTCGGGCTCGGCCTGTTCTACAAGACCGGTTACTTCTCCCAGTCGCTGTCCGCCGACGGCTGGCAGCAGGAGACGTACCCCGTCCACGATGCGGACGATCTCCCGCTGTCCCTGGTGCGCGAGGACGACGGCACCCCCGCCCGGGTCACCCTCGACCTTCCGGACGACCGCACCCTGCACGCCCGGATCTGGCGGGCGCAGGTTGGACGCGTGCCCCTGCTGCTGCTCGACTCCGACGTCGACGGCAACGACGACGCCGGACGTGAGCTCACCAGCCGCCTTTACGGCGGCGGCGGCGAGCAGCGGTTGCAGCAGGAGATGCTGCTCGGCATCGGCGGCGTGCGCGCCACCCGCATCTGGTCGCGGCTCACCGGCACCCCGCTGCCGGAGGTCTACCACTGCAACGAGGGACACGCGGGCTTCCTCGGCCTGGAGCGCATCAGCGAGCTGGTGACCGGCGAGGGCCTGGTGTTCGACGACGCCGTCGAGGCGGTACGGGCCGGCACGGTCTTCACCACGCACACTCCCGTCCCGGCCGGCATCGACCGCTTCGGCAAGGACCAGATCGAGCGGCACCTGAGCACCCTGCCCGGCGTACCCGTCGCCAAGGTGCTCCCGCTCGGATCCGAGACGTACGAAGGCGGCGACCCCGCCGTCTTCAACATGGCCGTGATGGGTCTGCGGCTCGCGCAGCGCGCCAACGGCGTCTCCCAGCTGCACGGCGCCGTCAGCCGCGGGATGTTCGACGGGTTGTGGCCCGGCTTCGACGACTCCGAGGTGCCGATCGCCAGCATCACCAACGGTGTTCACGCGCCGACATGGGTCGACCCGAAGGTCGTGGAGCTGGGGCAGCGCTTCGTCGGGCCCGAGCTGATCCGCGGCGAGCAGGCCTGGGAGGCGCTCGGGCAGGTGCCGGTCGAGGAGTTCTGGCGCGTCAAGCGCGAGCTGCGCGAGCAGCTGGTGCAGGACGCGCGCCGCAGGGTGCGCGAGTCGTGGCTGCTACGCGGCGCCTCGTCGGCGGAGCTGGGCTGGACCGATGAGATCCTCAGCCCCGACGTACTCACCATCGGCTTCGCGCGACGGGTGCCCACCTACAAGCGCCTCACCCTCATGCTGCGCCACCCCGCGCGGCTGCGCAGGATGCTGCTGGACCCGCAGCGCCCCATCCAGCTGGTCATCGCGGGCAAGAGCCACCCGGCGGACGAGACCGGCAAGAAGCTGATCCAGCAGATGGTGCAGTTCGCCGACGACCCGGAGATCCGCCACCGCATCATCTTCCTGCCGGGCTACGACATCGAGATGGCCCAGAAGCTCTACCCCGGCTGCGACGTGTGGCTGAACAACCCGCTGCGCCCCTTCGAGGCGTGCGGTACCTCGGGCATGAAGGCCGCGCTCAACGGCGGCCTCAACCTCTCGATCCTCGACGGGTGGTGGGACGAGTGGTACGACGGGCACAACGGCTGGGCCATCCCCACCGCCGACGGGGTGCAGGACGCCGACCGCCGCGACGACCTCGAGGCCAACGCGCTCTACGACCTCATCGAGAACAACGTCGCCGCGACGTTCTACGACCGCGACGACGACGGTCTGCCGCAGCGGTGGCTCTCGATGGTGTCGCACACCTTCACCACGCTCGGCCCGAAGGTGCAGGCGACCCGGATGGTCAAGGACTACACCCAGCAGCTCTACGCGCCCGCTGCGCAGGCCGCCCGGCGCCGCGCTCAGGACGGCTTCGCGCAGGCACGCGAGCTCGCGGCGTACAAGCAGGAAGCGGCGGCCGCCTTCCCGCACGCCCGGGTGGACCACGTCGACGCCGACGGGGTGTCCGACAGCCCACAGGTGGGCGACCAGGTGCACGTGCGCGCCTACGTGGCCCTCGGCGGGTTGCGGCCGGAGGAGGTCGACGTGCAGGTCGTGCACGGGCGTGTCTCGGAGTCCGATGAGCTGAGCGACGTCACGACGGTGCCGCTATCGTTCGTGGAGACCGAGGACGGGCCCGACGGCTCGGGCCGGCAGGTGTTCGCCGGTGACGTGACGATCCAGCGCACCGGGTCCTTCGGCTACACCGTGCGGGTGCTGCCGCGCCATGAGGGGCTCGCGAGCCCCAGCGAACTCGGCCTGGCCCTCAACGCCTGATTCGCCGTACTGTCCCTTCTCCGCCCACCATGACGGCGTTCACGTCGGTTGACGGTGTTTGAACACCGTCAACGAACGTGAACGCCGTCAGGATCATGCAGCGGTTGGCTGGCCGAGTAGTCGCAACGACGCGGCCGGGCCCCCGTCGCAGGAACCCGGCCGCGCGCAACGAGGTCAGGCGCTCTCGATGGTCTCCTTCGACTTGGCGATCGCGAACCCCCAGGCCTGCGCGACCTTCGGCTTCGGCGGGATCGACACCTCGTCGGGGTTGGTCACGATGTCCAGCAGCGCGGGCCGGCCGCTCGCCAGCGCCCGCTGGATCGCCGGGGCGACCTCGTCGGGGTCGGTGACGCGTACGGCGTCCAGTCCCATCGCCGCTGCGACGGCTGCGATGTCCGGGTTGTCCAGCTCGGTGCCGAACTCGGGCAGGCCGCCCTGCTCCTGCTCGAGCTTCACCATGCCGAGGCGCCCGTTGTCGAAGACGACGAACGTCGCCGGCAGGTCGTAGGTGACCGCCGTACGCAGGTCGCCGAGCAGCATCATCAGGCCGCCGTCACCGCAGCAGGCGATGACCTGGCGCGACCGGTCGAGGGCCTGGGCACCGAGTGCCTGCGGCATCGCGTTGGCCATCGAGCCCAGGTTGTAGGAGCCGAGCAGCCGGCGGGTGCCGGAGAACTCGATGAAGCGGGAGAGCCAGACGGTCGACATGCCGGTGTCGCTGGTGAAGATCGCGTCGGGGTCGGCATGATCGTTCAGCGCCTTCGCCACGATCTCCGGGCGGATCAGCTTGTCGGGATTATCGCCCAGGCTGCGCAGCCGGCCGAGCAGCTTCTTGTCGTGATCGGGGTCGGTGAGGCGCTGCTGGGCCTCGTGCCAGGTGGCGTAAGCCTTCGTCGCCTTGTCGAGGTGGCGACCGGACGGTCGCTTCTCCGGCAGCTGGGGGAGCAACGCGTCGAGCGTGGGCCCGACGTGGCCGACCAGTGCGTGCTCGACGTTGATCCGTCGCCCGATGTGCTCGGCCCGCGCGTCGAGCTGGATGACCGTCTTGCCCTTCGGCAACCACTCCCGGTAGGGGAAGTCGGTGCCGACCAGGAAGAGCACGTCGCAGTCGTCCAGCGCCTTCGCGGCCGCCGGGTTGCCGATGAGGCCGGACTGTCCGACGGCATGGGGGTTGTCGTGCTCCAGACCCTCTTTGGCCTTGAGCGTCAACACCATCGGCGCCTGCAGGCGTTCGGCGAGGTCGAGCACTCGGCGGCGCGACTCGCGGGCGCCGCGTCCGACCAGCAGCGTGACCGCGTCGGCGTCGGCCAGCACCGCCGCCGCCTCCTGGATCTGGCTCACCGGTGCGGCTGCCTCGGCGGGCCGCGGCGCGAAGCGTGGCGCCGCGTCGTCCGGCAGCTTCAGATCGCCGATGTCACCGGGGAGCGTCAGCACGGCGACGCCCTGTTGCGCGTACGCGGTGTTGACCGCCTGCTCCAGGATCTGCGGCATCTGCGCGGCGGAGGTGACGGTGTGCGTGAAGACCGACACGTCGCTGAAGAGGACGTCGTTGTTGACCTCCTGGAAGAACTCACTGCCCATCTCCTCGGTGGGCACCTGTCCGCAGACCGCGAGGACGGGCACGTGCGACTTCTTGGCGTCGTAGAGCCCGTTCAGAAGGTGGATCGAGCCCGGCCCGACGGTGCCCATGCAGACCCCGATGGTGCCGGTCAGCTGGGCCTGAGCGCCGGCCGCGAACGCCGCGGCCTCCTCGTGGCGCACCCCGATCCACTCGATGCGGTCCTCGCGGCGGATCGCGTCGGTGACGGGGTTGAGCGCGTCTCCGACGACCCCCCAGACGGTCGTGACGCCGTGGTCTGCCAGGGCGGTGACGAGGTTCTCGGCGACGTTCACTGTCGGTCTCCTAGCGTTGGTGGGAGCGTTGGGGGACGAACCGGTCTGGGCTCGCGGTGTCCCAGTCGTCGATCCAGGTCTGCGGCGCTCCCGCGAGCAGCTGGCCGGGCGAAAGCCATTCGTACATCTCGTAGTACGACTGCGTCTGGGTCGCGTCGATGTTGCGGCGCAGCATGTGCGGGCTGAGCTCCTCGGGACGGGTGGCGCCGAGCGTGGCCATCATGGACGCCGCCTGCTTCACCGTGGCCTCCTGGTAGCGCTTGACGCGCATGCTCTTGTCGCCGACGTCGAGCGCCCGCGCCCGCGCCTCGCTCTGGGTGGCGACGCCGACCGGGCATTTGTCCGTGTGGCACTTCTGGGACTGGATGCAGCCGACTGCCATCATCATGGCGCGCGCGGAATTCGTGTAGTCAGCGCCCTGGATGAGCCGCTTGACGACGTCGCTGCCACCGACGACCTTGCCGCTGGCGCCGATCCGGATCTTGTCGCGCATACCGATGCCGACCAGGGCGTTGTGCATGATCATCAGCCCGTCGGTGAGCGGCATGCCCACGTGGTCCTCGTACTCCAGGGGCGCCGCTGCCGTGCCGCCCTCGCTGCCGTCCACGATGATGAAGTCCGGCGCGGTGCCGACCTGCAGGATCGCCTTGCAGATCGCGAGCACGTCGCGGCGCGAACCGACGCACAGCTTGAAGCCGGTCGGCTTGCCGCCCGTGACCTCGCGCAGTCGCGCCACGAACTCGATGAGCTCCACGGGGGAGTGGAACGCTGTGTGGGCGGCGGGACTCACACACTTCTGGCCCTGGGGTACGCCGCGTACCTCGGCGATCTCCTTGGTCACCTTCGCTGCGGGAAGCACCCCGCCGATGCCGGGCTTGGCGCCCTGGCTCAGCTTGATCGAGACGCACTTGACCTGATCGCGGTTCGCCTTGTCGGCGAACTGGCTCTCGTCGAAGTGCCCGTCCTTGGTGCGGGTGCCGAAGTAGCCTGACCCGATCTCCCAGACCAGGTCGCCGTTGTGCTCCTCGTGGTACTTGGACAGGCCGCCCTCGCCGGTGTCATGCGCGAAACCGCCCATCTCGGCGCCCTTGTTCAGCGCCCGGATCGCATTGGCCGAGATCGCACCGAAGCTCATCGACGACACGTTGACCAGCGCCATGCTGTACGGCTTGCGACAGTCCGGACCGCCCACCATCACCCGCGGCGGGTTGTCGGGTGCCTCCAGCGGAGTGGTGCTGTGCACCAGGTACTCGTACCCGGGTTGGTAGACGTCGCGCTCGGTGCCGAAGGAGAGCTCGGCGGCCGTGCCCTTCGCGCGCTCGTAGACCATCGTGCGGGTGTCGCGGTCGAACGGCCTGCCGTCCCAGTTCTTCTCGATGAAGTACTGCTGGATCTCCGGGCGGATCTCCTCCAGGAGATAGCGCATGTGACCCACCACCGGGTAATTGCGCAGCACCGAGTGCTTCTTCTGGATGAGGTCGCGCGCCGCAAGTGCCGCGACGGCCCCGGCGCCGATGCCGAGCCCGGTGAGTTTGCCCATACGTCCTACTCCTGCACTGTCAGAGGGAGGTTCATGACGGAGTACCCACGGCCCGCACTCTCTAACGACGTACCGGCTGTGGCTGGAACGTAGCCCAGCTTGCTGACACGCCGCTGTGGTCTGCCCGTTCCGCCACCTGCGCAGCCGTGGAACGATGCGATGTGCCTTCGGAGCCCCCCGAGCCCAGTCCGCCGACGCCCGCGGATCCCTGGTACCGCCAGTACGTGGCGCACCCCGACCACGGGCCGCTGCCGGTCCTGCTGCTGCTCCTCACCGCGAGCACCGGGGTGGTCGACGCGGTCAGCATCCTGAGCCTCGGCCGGGTATTCGTCGCCAACATGACCGGCAATGTCGTCTTCATCGGCTTCGCCCTCGCCGGCGCACCGGGGTTCTCCCTGGTCGCCTCCTTGGTGGCACTCGTCGGGTTCCTCGTCGGCGCGGGTCTGGGTGGCACTGTGGTCACGCGGTACGGCGGGCACCGAGGAGTCCTGTTGCGCAACGCCGTTGCCGCGGAGGCCGCTCTCCTGCTCGCAGCCGCGCTGGTGCTGCTGATCGACGGCCGGCCCTACACCGCCGCCGGCGTCGACGTGGCCGTCGCCCTTGCCGCGGTCGCGCTCGGGCTGCGCAACGCCGCAGTGCGCCGCCTCGCAGTCCCCGACTTCACCACCACCGTGCTCACCATGACGCTCACCGGCATCGCTGCGGACCTGCGGCAGCGCAATATCGCGGTCGTCGTACGCCGCATCATCGCCATCGCCGCCATGCTGGTGGGCGCCCTGATCGGCGCGCTGCTCGTGTCGCACACCGATCCGAGCACCGGTCTCCTCCTCAGCGCCGTGATCGCCGTGGCGGTGGCCGTCGCCGCCGCAGTGGTGAGTCGACGACCGCAGGACTGGCAGCGCGGATAGCGCGGGCCGCGGTGCGGCAGGGATGCTGGCGGGCGCGGAGTCCTCTCGCTCCGTACGATGACCGGGTGTTCGCCCCCTCACGTACCTGACCGGAGCGGTGCTGGTGGTGCTGGCTCTGCAGGCCGGGTACGCGCTGCTGCGCGGCAAGCCGATCGACGACCCGATGTTCTGGACCGGTCTGGTCGCCGAGGGACTGATCGTGGTCCAGTTGGTGGTCGGTATCGCTCTCTCGGGTCACGGCGGGCACGGCATGTCCGCGGCGCTCTTCATCGCCTACCTCGCCGGCCTGGTGGTGGCCCTGCCGCTCGCGGGTGTCTGGGCCGTCGCCGAGCGGGAGTCCCGGTCCAGCTCCGGCGTCATTCTCGTCGCGGGGCTCGGACTGCTCGTCATGCTGGTGCGGTTGGTGCAGATCTGGAACGGACACGGATGAGGCGCTCGCGCATCGGTCCGGTCGACGAAGGGAAGAGCCGAATGCAGTGGTCCGGAGTCCGTAACACGGCCGTGGCGCTGGGCGTGCTCGCCCTCGTGGGGTGCGGAGGCAGCGCACCGACGGCGACACCGCCGCATGTCGGGGCGAACGGCTCGACGTCCGCCTCGTCCGCGCCGTCGGGCGGGTCCTCGTCCGGTACGACGACGCCGTCGTCACCAGCGTCCCCATCCTCCCCGTCGTCCTCGGCAGCCGACCCGCTCGGCACGTTGCCGACGTCCTCGTTCCGGCCCTCGCTGATCACCGCCGCGCAGGTCGCTGCGTATGCGTCGGACATGGTCGCGTACGACGCCGGCGCGGCCGACTCGCAGAGCGGTGACGTGGTCGGCACCGGTGGCACCTGTCCGGCACTGGCGAAGCTCATCAACTCCGACGACGTCTTCTCCACGGCGCCCGCGCACAAGGAGCAGACGGCGTACGACAACTCCGGTGCGATCTCATCGGTGTCGGACCTGCGCGACGTCGAGGAGACTCTCGAGAGCTATCCGGCGCTGGACACCGCACGCGAGCTCGGGGGGTTGCGCACCAACATCGCCGGCTGCCACTCCGCGCTGAAGTCGTCCGACGGTACGACGGTCCTCGTGACCCCCGGCACGGCTCCGACGGGCTACGGCACGGGCGCGCTCGCCTTCCAGGAGCGGGTCACCGTCCACGGCACCGTCGTACGGGCGGACTGCCTCGCCATCGCCTCCGGCCACAACGTGCTGGGGCTCGTCGCGGGGCAGCTCAGTGCAGCCCAGGAGGCTTCCCTGCTGCGTGCCGCCTGGTCCGACCTCGGCCACCCGGCTGGGTCGATCTGACGTGCGGGTCAACTCCGGATTCGGGCGCATCCTCGTCGCCCTCTACGCGCTGTTCGCCCTGGCCGCGACCGGGCGGTCGGTCCTGCAGATCTCGCAGACCTGGCCGCACCCGGCCCTGCCCTACCTGCTGTCCGCGCTGGCAGCGGTGGTCTACATCGTGGCCACCGTCGCGCTGGGTCGTGGGGGGCGATCGCAACGCGCGGATCGCTTTGTACACCATCAGCTTCGAGCTGCTCGGCGTGATCGCGGTCGGCATCTGGAGCTACGCCGACGGCTCGGCGTTCGTCGCTCAGGGTCAAGCCGGCGACACGACGGTCTGGGCGAAGTTCGGGCAGGGTTACGGCTACGTGCCGCTGCTCCTGCCGATCCTCGGCCTGTGGTGGTTGCGCCACACCCGACGCGACGTGCCCGCGGGCGCCGGCCGCACGGATGAGCGCTGACCTGCGACCCTGACGCAGTTACGCACGAGGGACACAGGTAGACCTGTGTCCCTCGTGCGTAACTGCGTCACAGTCGGTGCCTGCAAGCGGCCGTCACATGGAACCGATGTCACCCAGGAAGTCCGCGATCGCCCGGCCCAGCGCCTTGTCGGCGACGGCACTCATGTGGTCGCCGGGGACGATCGTGAGTCGACCGTTGGGGAGCGCCTCGGCGAGCTCCTGCGGTGAGCCGTTGTCCTGGTCCTGTTCGCCGCACACGACGAGGGTCGGCTGCACGATGGCCGACAGGTCGTCGGCAGGGGTGTCCTGGAAGGACTCCAGCACCCGCAGCAGTGCGACCGGGTCGCCGCCGACCTTGCGCAGGAACGACTGGCTCTTCCACTGCGGTGAGTAACGCGGGAATTCCTCTGTGCTGGTGAGCACCTCGCGGAAGTGCTCACCACGCCCGCCGGTGCGGGTGATGCCGGTGAGGCCCATCCCGCCGAGGACGGCGCGACCGGGAGTGGCGCCGCGCACGAGCATGCGAGCCGTCGTACGGGCGCCGAGCGAGTAGCCGCCGAGGTCGTAGTCGTCGAGTCCGAGGTGCTCGACCAGTGCGAAGCCGTCATCGGCCAGCACGTCGCCCCGGTACCGCTGCGGATCATGGGGTTTCGCGCTGTCGCCGTGCCCGCGCAGGTCGGGCATCACGACCCGGTAGCCGCGGTCGGCGATGGTCCGCGCGTGCCCGTACGCGATCCAGTTGACCCGCGCGGTGGAGAAGAACCCGTGGATGAGCACGAGTGTCCTGCCCTGGCCGACCTCATGGAAGGCGAGCCGCTCGCCGTCGTACGCCTCGAAGTAGGAGACCACCTCACGCCCCCTGGAAGATCGCGAGCGTCGCCGGCGGCACGTCGTACGGCGCCCCGACGGTCGTCTCCACCTGCGGCACGTCATCCATCCTCTCGAACCGGCTGTCCCACAGCAGTTTCCACGCAGTCACTCCGGCCTGCCCCGGCAGGGTCACCGACGCATCGTGCGCGCTGCCGTGGAAGAGCAGCAGCAGGCGGTCGTCGCCGATGTCGGCGCCGTCGAACACCACGGACATGGTGCGGGTGCGGCCGTCGTTCCACTGCTCGGCCGTGAGGACCCGCCCGTCCAGTGCGTGCCAGTGCAGTGCCGGCAGCGCGTCTCCGTCGACGGGGGTGCCCGGGAAGAAGTGCCGTTGACGCAGCACGGGGTGCCGGCGTCGCAGGTCGAGCAGATGACGCACCGAGTCGTTGAGGTCGCGTTGCCAGTCCGCCAGATCCCAGTCGTACCAGGAGATCTCGCTGTCCTGGCAGTACGGGTTGTTGTTTCCGTGCTGAGTGCGACCGAACTCGTCGCCGCCGGTCAGCATGGGCACGCCGGCGGACAGCAGCAGGGTGCCGAGCAGGTTGCGCATCGACCGCCGCCGCAGCGCCTCGACACCCTCTGTGGCGTCGACGTGACCCTCGATCCCGTGGTTCCAGGAGCAGTTGTTGTCGCTGCCGTCGCGGTTGCCCTCGCCGTTGGCGCCGTTGTGCTTGGAGTTGTACGCCGTGAGGTCGGCCACGGTGAATCCGTCGTGCGCCGTCACGAAGTTGATCGACGCGAGCGGCCCCCGCCGTGCATCGCGGAAGAGGTCGGCCGATCCGGCGATCCGGGTGCCGAGCTCGCGCACCCCGTGACCGTCCTCCCCGGCCGCATCGCGCGCCAGGTCGGGGAGCCAGAAGGTGCGCACGGTGTCGCGGAAGCGGTCGTTCCACTCCCCGAACGGCGGCGGGAACTGCCCGGTGCGCCAGCCGTGGATGCCGAGGTCCCATGGCTCGGCGATGAGCTTGACGTCCGAGAGCACCGGATCGGTGCGCAGGGCCATCAGGAACGGGTGGTCCGGGTGGTAGCCGTCGTCACGGCCCCGCGCCAGCGCCACCGCCAGATCGAAGCGGAAGCCGTCGACGTGCATCTCCTGCACCCAGTAGCGCAGTGAGTCCAGCACCATCCGCACGGTGATCGGGTGCCTCAGGTCGAGGGTGTTGCCGCACCCGGTGACGTCGATGTCGTCGCCGCGCTCGTCGAGGCGGTAGTACGCGCGGCTGTCCAGCCCACGCCACGCCAGCGTCGAACCGCCGGCCGCGCTCTGCTCGCAGGTGTGGTTGTAGACGACGTCGAGCAGCACCTCGATGCCGGCGGCGTGCAGCAGCTTGATCATCCCCTTGAACTCGGCAACCGCCTCGACCGGCTCTGTCGCGGCGGCGTAGGGAAGGTGCGGGGCGAAGAAGCCGAGCGTGTTGTAGCCCCAGTAGTTGCTCATCCCGCGCTGCACGACGTGCGGCTCGGAGACGGACGCGTGCACGGGCAGCAGCTCCACGGTGGTGATCCCCAGGCGTCGCAGGTGCGCGATCGTCGTGGGGTGGGCCAGTCCGGCGTACGTGCCGCGCAGCTCGTCCGGCACGCCGGGCAGGTCGTGGGTCATGCCGATCACGTGGGTCTCGTAGATGACGGTGTCGCACCACGCGGTCATGGGCGCGCGCTCGTCGCCCCAGTCGAAACCGTCGCCGACGACCACGCTGCGCGGGACGAACGCCGCGCTGTCCCGGTCGTCGCGCACGTCGGCGGGTTCGCCGACCGCGAGCGACTGGTCGACGACCGTGCCGTAGACCTCCGGGCGCCAGTCGACGGAGCCCTCGATGGCGCGCGCGTACGGGTCGAGCAGCAGCTTGGCGGGGTTGTGCCGCTGACCGTTCGCCGGGTCCCAGTCCCCGTCGACCCGATAGCCGTACCGCTGCCCCTGCGTCACACCCGTCACATACGTGGACCAGGTGCCGTGCACGTGGCGCACCATTGGGATCCGGCGCTCGGCGCCGGCGTCGTCGAAGAGGCACAGCTGCACGCCGGTGGCGTGGCCCGCGTAGACCGCGAACTCCGCGCCGTCGCCGGTGAGGGTGGCGCCGTACGGCGGCGGGACGTGGTCGGGGCGGCGCGGGGCGGGCATGGGCGTCAGCGTAAAGACCCCGGGTATCTTGACGGGATGACTGATCCGACCTCGATGCCCAACTTCCCCCCGCCCGCCGGCGAACACCCCCTGCGTGGGCGGGTGTTGGACGTTCTGCAGGACATGCAGGCACAGCCCGACATCGACGCCGACGGCGACGTGAGCTTCACCGTGCAGGAGCAGCAGCTCTTTGCGCGCTGCACGGAGGGCGAAGTGAGCCTGCTGCGCATCTTCGGCCAGTGGCAGATCACCGACGACATGCCCGACGACCTGGTCAAGCAGCTGCTGGCCTGCAACGACGTCACGCTCAGCCTGAACATCATCAAGACCGGCATCGCCAACGGCACCCTCGTGGTGTCCGGCGAGCACCTGGTCCAGGACGGCGACAACCTGGAGATGATGGTCGCCTCCACCACGCAGATGGTGCTGCAGGCCGTCCAGCTGTGGCACCAGACCGTGCTCGGCGAGGGTCCGCACGTCGCCAACACCGACCCGGCCGACCTGCCCGGCCCTGACGATGCCCCCGGCGCCGGCAACGACGGCGAGGTCTGAGGGTGACCGACGCACCATCGAGGTACGGGGAGTTCGTCTCCCTCGAGGTGGCCGAGGGCATCGGCGTCATCCGTATCGACCGTCCCAAGATGAACCCGCTCAACGGCGAGGTCCAGGAGGGCCTGCGGTCCGCCGCGATCGAGGCCTCCGACCGCGACGACGTCTCCGCGGTCATCCTCTACGGCGGGGAGAAGGTCTTCGCCGCGGGCGCTGACATCAAGGAGATGCAGCGCCTGGAGTACGTCGACATGGTCACCCGCGCGCCGCGGTTGCAGGCCTGCTTCGCCGCCATCGCGGCCATCCCGCAGCCCACGGTCGCGGCCATCGCCGGCTACGCGCTCGGCGGCGGCTGCGAGCTGTCGATGACGTGCGACTTCCGCATCGCCGCGAACGACGCGAAGCTCGGCCAGCCGGAGATCCTGCTCGGGATCATCCCCGGCGCCGGCGGCACCCAGCGCCTCACCCGCCTGGTCGGACCCGCCCGCGCCAAGGACATCGTCTTCTCCGGTCGGATGGTGGCGGCGACCGAGGCGCTGGAGATCGGCCTGGTCGACGAACTGTGCGAACCCGGCTCCGTGCTCGAGGCCGCGAAGGCCCGGATGAGCCGTTACGTCGGCGGTCCCAGGTCGCGCTGCGCGCCGCCAAGGAGGCCATCGACCGCGGTCAGGACGTCGACCTCGACACCGGCCTGGCCATCGAATCTGCCCTGTTCGCGGGACTGTTCGCCACGCAGGACCGCGCGACGGGCATGGCGTCGTTCGTGCAGGAGGGTCCGGGCAAGGCGCGGTTCGCCGGTCGCTGAAATCTGCGGCGGCAGGCTGTTACTCGCCAGTAACGTGGTGGCGTAACCTAGGTATCAAGCCTGCGGGACCATGTCGGGATCGCCGAACGACGCGTCGTACGACCGCGTCATCGCCCGTCACCATTCATCGAGCACCACGTCAACGAAGGGCTAGGACATGAACATCGTCGTCTGCGTCAAGTACGTGCCGGACGCTCAGAGCGACCGCACGTTCAGTGACGACCACACCACCGACCGCACCAACGTTGACGGTCTCCTGTCGGAGCTCGACGAGTACGCGGTCGAAGAGGCGCTGAAGCTCGTCGAGGCGAGCGAGGGTGAGGTCACCGTGCTCACGGTCGGCCCCGACGTCGCGGTCGAGGCGGTCAAGAAGTCGCTGAAGATGGGCGCCCACAAGGGTGTGCACGTCTGCGACGACGCGATCCACGGCTCGGACGCCGGCGCCACCTCCCTGGTGCTCGCCAAGGCCATCGAGAAGATCGGCAAGCCCGACCTCGTGCTCACCGGTCTCGCCTCCACCGACGGCACCATGAGCGTCGTCCCGGCCATGCTCGCCGAGCGTCTCGGCCTGCCGCAGGTCACGCAGGTGTCGGAGCTCTCCGTCGCCGACGGGTCGGTCAAGGGTCGCCGCGACACCGACATCGCGTCGGAGACCGTCGAGGCGTCGATGCCCGCACTCGTGGGCGTGACCGACCAGATCAACGAGCCGCGCTACCCCTCGCTGAAGGGGATCATGGCCGCCAAGAAGAAGCCGGTCGAGACGTGGTCCCTGTCCGACCTCGGTCTGGATGCCGCCCAGGTGGGCTTCGAGGGGTCCTGGACCAAGGTCGTCGACGTCACCCAGCGTCCGGCCCGCGAGAAGGGCGAGGTGCAGCCCGACGAAGGCGACGGCGGCACCAAGCTCGTGGAGTTCCTGAGCAAGTCCAAGCTCGTCTGACGCTGCGCTACCCCAGAAGGAGACGTAACACCCATGGCTGAAGTCCTCGTCCTGGTCGACCACACCGACGGTGCGGTCAAGAAGACCTCTGCGGAGCTGCTCACCATCGCCCGTCGGATCGGCACGCCGTCCGCCGTCTTCATCGGCTCGCAGGTGGAGGCCGCACGGCCCCGCCTCGCGCAGTTCGGCGCCGAGAAGGTCTACGTCGTCGACAACGCCGACGTCACCGACTATCTCGTCGCGCCGCTGGCCGAGGCCCTGGAGGCCGTGGTCAAGCAGGCCGGCGACGTCGCGGCGGTCCTGGTGCCCACCAGCGGCACCAACAAGGAGGCCGCCGCCCGTCTCGCGGTCAAGCTGGAGTCCGGCCTGATCACGGACGCGCAGGACGTGCAGCCGGGGGACGACGGCATCGTGGTGACCCAGACCGCGTTCGCCGGCGGTTACACGCTGCAGGGCGTGGTCACCCAGGGCACCCCGATCATCACGGTCAAGCCGAACACCACCCCGCCGCAGGCCTCCCAGGCCGGTGCGCAGGTCGTGCCGGTCGAGCTGACGGTGTCCGACACCGCCAAGGGCGCCAAGATCACCGAGGTCCAGGAGAAGAAGAAGTCCGGTCGCCCGGAGCTCACCGAGGCCGCCATCGTGGTCTCCGGTGGCCGCGGCACCGGCGGTGACTTCTCCCCGGTCGAGAGCTTCGCCGACGTGCTCGGCGCCGCGGTCGGCGCGTCCCGTGCCGCTGTCGACGCCGGGTGGTATCCGCACAGCAACCAGGTCGGGCAGACCGGTAAGCAGGTCTCGCCGCAGCTGTACGTCGCCTGCGGCATCTCCGGCGCGATCCAGCACCGGGCGGGCATGCAGACGTCCAAGACCATCGTCGCGGTCAACAAGGACGAGGAGGCGCCGATCTTCGAGCTGGTCGACTTCGGCGTCGTCGGCGACCTGTTCAACGTCCTTCCGCAGGCCACCGAGGCCGTGAAGAAGGCCAAGAGCTGACGCACTGACGCTCACGACGCCCCCTGCACCCGCGCCGGTGCGGGGGGCGTCGTACGTCGTGACCCCTCCGGCCGGTGGGAGGATGAGCGCATGCCAGCCCAGGTCGTCGCCGTCCACGTCAGCGGGGTGCACGAGTTCAGCAAGCAGGCCGTGGAACGCATCATGCTCGACGAGGGGCTCGGCGTACGCGGCGACGCGCACTACGGCGTCACCGTGCAGCACCGCTCCCGGGTGGCCCAGGACCGAGTCAGCCCAACCTGCGCCAGGTGCACCTGATCCCGGTCGAGGTGCTCGAGGAGCTGGGACGTGCCGGGTACGACGTCGCGCCCGGTGACCTCGGCGAGAACATCACCACCCGCGGCATCGCCCTGCTCGACCTGGCGGTCGGCACCCGGCTGACGATCGCGGGCGCCACCGTGACGGTGATGGGCCTGCGCAACCCGTGCCGGCAGATCGAGGACTTCCGCCCCGGGCTGCTGAAGCGTCTGGTGCACACCACCGACGACGGGCGGGTCGAACGCCTCGCCGGGGTGATGGGCGTGGTGTCGCGTGGGGGCACCGTCGCGCACGGAGATCCGATCGAGGTCGAGCCGCCGCCCGGGCCGGCGATGCCGCTCACCCGCGTCTGAGGTCCGCATGGCTTGTCAAGGCCCGCTCGGCCCGAAACGCATACCGGATCGGGCTGCCCATGCCCGTTCTGGCCCGCTCGATCCCGAACGCACGGCCCCCGTCGTACGAAGCCGTCTGAGACGCTGAGGGCATGAGCCCCAAGGTCGCCACCACCACCCACGTCGATGCCGCCGCCCTCGCCGACTTCGTCCGCCCGCGGCACCGGTTCGTGCTGATCACCACCCGCAAGGACGGCTCGGCCCAGGCATCACCGGTCACCGGCGGCGTCGATGCGCAGGGTCGCCTGGTCATCTCCTCCTATCCCGAACGCGCCAAATCCCGCAACGCCGCACGCGATCCGCAGGTGAGCGTGCTGGTGCTGTCCGAGGAGTTCGACGCCGAGTGGGTGCAGGTCGACGGCGAGGCGGAGGTGCTGTCGGGTGAGGACGCCGTCGAGCCGCTGGTGGAGTACTTCCGGGTCATCTCCGGGGAGCATTCGGACTGGGATGAATACCGCGAGGCCATGCGCCGGCAGGGCAAGTGCCTGATCCGGGTCATTCCCACCCGCTGGGGCCCGATCGCGACCGGCGGCTTCCCGCCCCGGCTCGCGGACTGATCTTTCGGACATGCAGATGGGGGCGGATATGCCCCGATCTGCATGTCCAAAACGCGGGGGGGGGCTACTTGGCCGATGTCGACCAGGCCGCTGCCGCCCGCTTGCTCGTCGGTGAGGTCAACTGCAGCAGCGTCCAACTGCGCGGCTGTGCGCCCTTGGGCACCCAGAAGATGATCGTGTAGCGCCCCGATCCGTTCGGCTTCACCAGCGTGCTGGTGAGGCTCTCGCCGGGCGAGGGGACGCTGCCGAAGCGGCACGTCCGGCCGCCGCCGTCCAGCAGCACGAACTGCCGCCGATCGACGTACGCCTCAGCACCCCGCGCGGTGACCGAGAGGCTGACGGCCACGCCGTCGACGTCGCCGGGGACGGTCGGGGACGGCCCGAGCGTGCGAGGGGTCGGCGCCTGCGCCGTGACAATGACGCCGATACCGCCGTTGATGATCGAGGTCGTCCGGCCGAAGTGCGCGGTCGCGACGCCCTTGCGGTCGTACGCGGTGCGTGGCCCGTCGCACGCATCGGTCACCGTGCTGTGCGGCGCGGTGCCCTGCTTGGACCACTTCGCGAGCGCGCGCCGGTCGGTCGGGTTCTCCACGTAGACGACCGAATAGTTCGCCAGGTCGGCGTCCGCCGGCACCAGGAAGGCGACGTTGCCGTCGGCGCCGCGCTGCTCGTCGATCGTCGTGAGGGGGAAGGCGCCGGCCAGGGGTTGTGCGCGGGCCGCGGGCACGCCCTGCCCTGCGGATCGAGCATCACGAGCGACCCGGGGGAGACGACGTACGACCCGTTCTGCACCACCCGCGCCGACATGTGCACCGACGCGATGCGGTAGCTGCTCTCCCCGCTGGAGACCTGCGACAGGGTGGGCGCACCGACCTGGGTGGCCACCGCGCGGTGGTCGGGGGTCGGGACGGGCACGTCGTACGCCGTCGCGCCGCCGGAGTAGGACACGTCCTTGGGGCCGGAGCATCCGCTGGGTGCGACGACGGTGGTGCGGACGGCCCTGGCGGGCGCGCCGTGGCTGCAGCCCGTGAGCACGGACGTCGCGAGAACGGCGAGTGCGGCGGGACCGCCGAGGCGCGTGGCGCGGGAGAACAAAGCGGGCCTCTCATCGGGTGGGATCAGCGAGCAGTCTGCCAAAGACGGGGAGCGGGCGCGGGCGGGTCCCAGGACCGGCTCGTAGAATCGGCCGATGCCCCACTACCTCGACCATGCCGCGACGACGCCTGCGCTGCCGCAGGTCGTCACCGCCATGGCCGAGCAGATGGCCGTCCCGGGCAACGCCTCGTCGCTGCACACGGCCGGCCGTGCGGCCCGGCGCGTCGTGGAGGAGTCACGCGAGATCATCGCGGCCGGGCTCGGCGCCGGACCGTCCGAAGTCGTCTTCACCTCCGGGGGCACCGAGTCGGACAACCTCGCGGTCAAGGGCCTGTACTACCAGCGCCGGGCCGACGACCCGCGGCGTACCCGGCTGATCGTCTCGGCCATCGAGCACCATGCGGTGCTCGACTGCGTCGACTTCCTGGTGGAGTACGAGGGGGCGCGGATCACCTGGGTCGAGCCCGACCCGCTCGGCCGGATCGACCCCGCACGCGTGCGCGCGGCCATCGAGCAGGATCCCGAGGACGTCGCCCTCGTGTCGGTGATGTGGGCCAACAACGAGGTCGGCACGGTGCAGCCGATCGCCGAGATCACCTCCGTGGCCCACGAATTCGGCATTCCCATGCACACGGACGCGGTCCAGGCCATGGGTCACCTGCCGATCGACTTCGCAGCGGTCGGGGCCGACCTCCTCACCGCCAGCGGGCACAAGATCGGCGGACCGCTCGGCGTGGGGGTGCTCCTCGCCCGGCGTGACGTGCGGCTGCGACCGCTGACTCAGGGCGGTGGCCAGGAGCGCGGGCTGCGCAGCGGCACCCTGGACGTCGCCGCGATCCGCGGGATGGCGGTCGCGACGGCCCTGGTGACCGAAGGCCGGGCCGCCGAGAGCGACCGGCTGGCGTCGTTGCGGGACAAGATGATCCGCGGTGCGCTCGACGCGGGTTTCGACATCACGGTGAGCGGGCCGCACGAGGTCGGTGACGTCGAACGGCGGTTGCCCGGCAATGTGCACCTGCTCGTGCCGGACTGCGACGGGGATTCCCTGCTCTACCTGCTCGACGCCGCGGGCATCGAGTGCTCGACCGGGTCGGCCTGCCAGGCCGGCGTGCCGCGTCCGAGCCATGTGCTCCTCGCGATGGGCGTGCCGGAGGCCCGCGCTCGCGGCGCGCTGCGCCTCTCGCTGGGTCACACCTCCGACGACAGCGACGTCGCGGCGTTCCTCGACGCGCTTCCGGCCGCTGTCGAGCGCGCCCAGCGCGCCCACCACGCGGGCCGCGCCGGCGCCCGCTCGAAGGACCACTGATGCGCGTCGTGGCCGCCATGAGCGGCGGGGTCGACTCGGCGGTGGCCGCCGCCCGGATGCTCGACGCCGGACACGAGGTGGTCGGTGTGCACCTGGCGCTGTCGCAGTCCGCGGCGACCCTGCGCGAATCCGCGCGCGGGTGCTGCACCATCGAGGACGCCGGCGACGCCCGACGGGTCGCCGACCGGCTCGGCATCCCCTTCTACGTGTGGGACATGGCCGACCGGTTCCGCGAGGACGTGATGGAGGACTTCGTCGCGGAGTACGCCGCCGGCCGCACCCCCAACCCGTGCCTGCGCTGCAACGAGCGCATCAAGTTCGCGGCGTTGCTGGACAAGGCGCTCGCGCTCGGTTTCGACGCGGTCGCGACGGGGCACTACGCGCAGATCGTCGACGGCCCGGACGGCCGGGAGCTGCACCGGGCGGTCGACCCGGCCAAGGACCAGTCCTACGTGCTCGGGGTGCTGGACGCCGAGCAGCTCTCGCGCTCGTTCTTCCCGCTCGGCGACACCACCAAGCCGCACATCCGCGAGGAGGCGGCCGCGCGCGGGTTCTCGGTCGCCAAGAAGCCGGACAGCCACGACATCTGTTTCATCGCCGACGGCGACACGAAGGGCTGGCTGACCGGACGGCTCGGCACGGCTCCCGGCGAGATCGTCGACGACTCCGGCGAGGTGGTCGGCACCCACGAGGGGGCGTTCGCCTATACCGTCGGGCAGCGCCGCGGCCTCGGGCTGAAGGTGCCGCGCGAGGACGGCGCCAAGCGGTACGTCGTCGAGGTGCAACCCGCGACCCGACGGGTCGTCGTCGGCACCGCCGAACTGCTGGGCGTGGACCTGCTGGACGCCGATCACGGCCGGTGGTGCGGCCCGGCACCGGCCGGTGAGGTGCGGGTGGGCGCTCAGGTGCGAGCCCACGGCGAGGAGGTCCCCGCGACCGCGACCGCCGACGGCGACCGGGTGCAGGTGCGCCTGGATCGTCGCATCCGCGGCGTGGCGCCCGGCCAGTCCGTCGTGCTCTACGACGGCACCAGGGTCGTCGGATCGGCCACCATCGCGCGCACCGGCCGCGTCGAAGCCTCCGCCTGACGCAGGCACGCCGGCGACCACGCATATTTCCTACCCGGACCGGGCCGGTCGGCCGCATCCGACGGGGAGGACGGGTCACAATGGCCGAGCGCCGGTGCACGCCGGCGACAGGGTGAAGGAGTGCTGGATGTCGGTCCGTCAGATCGTGGGGGTGGCTGCGGCCGCTGTGGTCCTGGCTGCGTGCGGTGGGGGAGGCAGCGCCCCGACGGTCCACAGCGCGACCTCCACATCGCCCAGCTCGACCAGTCCCTCCTCGTCGTCGAGCTCGTCCTCGCCGACGCCCAGCAGTTCCAGCAGCTCGAGCAGCGCGTCGGGCATCTCGGCGTCGGTGCAGACCGGGCAGTGCCTGATCGACACCCTGACCTACCAGGTCGTGCCCTGCACGCAGACGCACGTCTACCAGGTCACCGCGGTGGTCAGGAACTCCAGCGTCAATACCGACCCGACGGCGCGTCAGGTGCTGCGGCAGGAGACCTGCAACGCCTCGCTGGTCAAGTTCAGCGGTGGGGCGCCGGTGGGTCTGCTGGCCGTCGGAAACCCCGTGGCCCTGGTCGACGACCCGCTCAACTCCACCCGGATCGTGTGCCTGATGCACCTGCGCACGGACGGTGACGAGGCCAACCTGCCGATCAACTACACATTGCAGGACGCGTTGAAGGGTGCGAACGCGTTCAAGTACACCTTCTGCGTCGACAAGGTGGCGAAGAACTTCAAGATCGTGAAGTGCTCCTCGCCGCACGTGGGTCAGACCACCGGCGGGTACCTGTCCGGCCGGTACATCGACAAGTTCCCCGGCGACGCCCACCTGATCGCGCAGCGGGCTCAGTTCTGCCCGCCGCTGGCGCAGGCCTTTCTCAGCACGAAGTCACGTAAGGATGTCGTCGAGGACGGCCTCTACGTCACCAAGACGGCCTGGGCACAGGGCGACCGGTACGCCGCCTGCTTCGTCAAGGTCACGTCGGGCACCGTCAAGAAGTCGCTGCAGGGGATCGGTACGAAGCCGTTGACCTCCTATCGCTGAGTCGGCGGAGGACCAGCTGGTCGCCCGCGTCGCACCGCGGGCCACCGGCATCGGGTCGTGGCCGGGCACCGATCCACGACGCGCCAACGGGCTGATCCGCGATCTGCTCGCCGAGGACGGACTGCCCTACCTTGTGGAACTCCCGGATCGGGGCCCGGGCGCCGACCTGGTGGGTCGGACCGCCGCGCTGCTGCCGGACCTGAGCGTCGATCTGCAGCCGAGCGGGTGGCGGCTGTCCGGCGGACGGGGACGGGACGCCGCGCGCGGTGCGGCGTACCTGCGCCAGGACCTGGACGAGCTCGCCGAGGCCTACGACGGCTACGTCGGTGAGCTGAAGCTCTCGCTGTGCGGTCCGTGGACCCTCGCTGCCGCCGTCGCGCTCCCCAGGGGTGAGAAGGCGCTGTCCGATCCCGGCGCCTGCCGCGACCTGCGTCAGGCGCTCCTCGCCGCAGCGACCGACCATGTCGACCGGGTCCGGTCGCTGGTGCCGGGGGCCGATGTCGTGCTGCAGTTCGACGAGCCCTCGCTCACCGCCGTCCTGACCGGCAGTGTGCCGACGGCGTCGGGTTTCTCCCGGTTGCGCAGCGTCGACGAGCAGACCGCCCGGGAGGCTCTCACGGAATTGACCGCCGGGCTGGCCGCGCGAACGCGATCGATCGTCGTGCACACGTGCGCTCCGTCCCCGCCGCTGCGGATGCTCGCCGAGGTGCCGGATCTGAGCGTGGCCCTCGATGTCGCCCTGCTGGGCGGCGCGGAGTGGGACCTGGTCGCGGAGGCCGTCGAGGCGTCCCGCGCTCCGTGGCTGGGTCTGGTGCCCACCGATGCCACCGGCACGCACCCGGGCAGGTACGTCGAGCGCGTGCTCGCGATGTGGCGCCGCCTCGGGCTGCCCGACGCCGATCTGTCGACGCTCACGTTGTCGCCCGCCTGCGGACTCGCCGGTCGCTCACCGGACGCGGCGCTCGGCGTCGCACGACTGGTGCAGGCAGCCGCCCACGAGCTGGGGGAGATCGCGCAGGGCTCGTGACGGCGTTGTGTCGCGGCTGTCGGTGCGCTGCGGCAGGATTGCCCGGGTGAGTGAGGAACCGGTGCCTGCCGACGACGTCGCCAGCGGCATCCCCGACGATGCCCGGCACGAGTGGACCCAGGTGGCCGAGGAGGTCCGCGCCCACCAGTTCGCCTATCACGTGCGGGACGCGCCCACCGTCAGCGACGGCGAGTACGACGCGCTGGTCCGGCGGCTGAACGAGCTGGAGGAGGCCTACCCCCCGCTGCGCACACCGGACAGCCCCACCCAGCAGGTCGGAGCGACGTACAGCACCGACTTCACGCCCGTCGACCACGTCGAGCGGATGCTGAGCCTGGACAACGCGTTCAGTGCCGAGGAGATGGCCGCGTGGGCCACGCGAGTGGAGCGCGACGCGGGCGGCGCCGACGTGCACTACCTGTGCGAGTTGAAGATCGACGGCCTGGCGATCAACCTGCTCTACGAGGACGGCCGCCTCACGCGCGGTGTCACCCGCGGCGACGGCCGCACCGGGGAGGACGTCACCCTCAACGTGCGCACCGTCGAGGGGATCCCGCACACCCTGTCCGGCGGCGAGGTCGAGGTGCCCGAGCTGGTGGAGGTGCGCGGCGAGGTGTTCTTCCCCGTCGAGGCGTTCACGGCGCTGAACGAGCGGCTGGTCGAGCAGGGCAAGGCGCCGTTCGCCAACCCCCGCAACGCCGCCGCCGGGTCGCTGCGGCAGAAGGATCCCAAGGTCACCGCGACCCGACCGCTGCGGATGCTGGTGCACGGCATCGGCGCGCGGCGCGGCTTCGACATCGCCCGGCAGAGCGAGGCCTACGACCTGCTCGGCGCCTGGGGCCTCCCGGTGTCCACGCACTACCGCGTGGTCGACACCCCCGAGCAGGTGCAGGACTACATCGAGTGGGCCGGCAGTCACCGGCACTCCGTCGAGCACGAGCTGGACGGCGTCGTGGTCAAGGTCGACGAGGTGCCGGTGCAGCGCGCGCTCGGCGCGACGTCGCGGGCGCCGCGGTGGGCGATCGCGTTCAAGTACCCGCCCGAGGAGGTCAACACCAAGCTGCTGGACATCCAGGTCAACGTCGGGCGCACCGGGCGCGTGACGCCGTTCGGGGTGATGCGGCCGGTGAAGGTGGCCGGGTCCACGGTCGAGATGGCCACCTTGCACAACGCCTCGGAGGTACGCCGCAAGGGCGTGCTCATCGGCGACACCGTCGTGCTGCGCAAGGCCGGCGACGTCATCCCCGAGATCGTCGGGCCGGTGGCGGAGCTGCGCGACGGCAGCGAGCGCGAGTTCGAGATGCCGACCGACTGCCCGTCGTGCGGCACACCGCTGGCCTACGAGCGCGATGGCGACAAGGACATCCGGTGTCCGAACGCGCGATCCTGCCCGTCGCAGTTGCGGGAGCGGCTGTTCGGGCTCGCCGCCCGCGGTGGTTTCGACATCGAGGCGCTGGGCTGGGAGGGGGCCACCGCGCTGTTGGACGCCGGGGTCCTGCAGGACGAGTCGACCCTGTTCCGCCTGACGCGCGAGCAGCTGGTGCGCGTCGACCTCTACACCCGCGCCGCGAAGAAGAACGATCCGCCCGAGACCGTGGTCGATGGGAAGGTACTGTCCGCCAACGGCATTCGGCTCATCGACAACCTGGAGACGGCCAAGGCGCAGCCGCTCTGGCGGGTGCTGGTCGCCCTGTCCATCCGGCACGTCGGACCCACCGCGGCGCGGGCGCTGGCGGGGGAGTTCGGGTCGATGGACGCCATCAGGGAGGCCACGCAGGAGCAGCTGGCCGCGACCGACGGTGTCGGGCCGGTGATCGCGCAGGCCGTCGTCGAGTGGTTTGCGGTCGACTGGCACCTCCAGATCGTGCAGCGGTGGGCGCAGGACGGCGTCCGCATGGCCGACGAGGTCGACGCGTCCATCGACCGGACCCTCGAGGGCCTGACCGTCGTGGTCACGGGCTCGCTGGAGGGTTTCTCGCGCGACGAGAGCAAGGAGGCGATCATCGTGCGCGGCGGCAAGGCCAGCGGTTCGGTCTCCAAGAAGACCGACTTCGTCGTGGTGGGCGCCAACGCCGGCACCAAGGCGACCAAGGCCGAGGACCTCGGACTGACGATCCTGGACGAGACCGGTTTCCGCACCCTGTTGGAGCAGGGCGCCGACGCGGTGCGTCCCTCTCCGGCCGACGCGGATGACTGAGACGACTCTCGCCGAGGGCGACCTGCTGGCCGCGGTCCTCGTGCACGTCGACCGTGCGCTCGACGGAATGCTCACGACGGTCCGGCGGCTGGGGGACGAGCGCGTCAACGCCCCGACCGGGCTGCCGGCGGGCAACACCGCGTTCCAGCTGGTGCGGCACTGCTGTGGGGTGCTGGAGTTCTGGGGCGGGCGGGTGCTCGCGGACCGGCCGATCGAGCGGGACCGTGTCGCTGAGTTCGAGTCGGCGGGCACGGTCGCCGAGCTGGTCGAGCTCGTCGGCGTGCACCGTGACCGGTTCCGCGCCGACCTCGCGGACTTCGACGGCCCCGCCCAGCCGGTCGGTCCGCTGCGCGAGCGCGACCTCGACCGCGACGAGTTGCGCACCCAGGCCGGCATCCTGCTGCACGTCTACGAGGAGCTCGCCCAGCACCGCGGCCACCTCGACCTGACCGCCGACATCGTCACCGCCGGCGGTCTCTCGTAGGGTCGGGCTCGACTCCACCCCACCCGAACGAAGGATCGTTGATGGCACTGCCCGACGTCGTTGTCGAAGGATCGGTCGCGCTGGTGACCGGCGCAGCCGGTGGGATGGGCGAGCACATCGCCCGCGGCCTCGCCCGGCGGGGCGCGCACGTCGTGCTCCTGGACCGCGACGAGACCGGGCTGGCGCGTGTCGCCCAGGAGATCGGGCGCGAGAGCCCGTCGGTGCGCGTCACGACGTACGTCGTCGACCTGGCCGACCGAGCCGGCACCGACACGCTGATCGCGCGCGTCGTGAGCGCCCACCCCGACGTCAACCTGCTCTTCAACAACGCCGGCGTCGCGCTCGGCGGCCGCTTCGTGCAGACCTCCGAGCAGGACTTCGAGTGGCTGCTTGAGATCAACCTGCTCGCCCCGATCCGGATCACCCGCGCGCTGCTGCCGATCCTGATCGAGAACGGGAACGCCCACGTGGTCAACACGTCCTCGCTCTTCGGGCTCGTCGCGCCTCCCGGCCAGACGGCGTACAGCACCAGCAAGTTCGGGCTGCGCGGCTTCTCCGAGTCGTTGCGCCACGAGCTGGCCGAGGAGGACCTGCCCGTCGGCGTCACCGTCGTGCACCCTGGCGGCATCCGCACCAACATCGCCGTGAACGCGCGGGTGGCCGCCGGCGTCGACGAGGCCGAGAGTGCTGCGCAGAAGAAGTCGTTCGCGGCGATGCTCAGCTATCCCGCCGACCGCGCGGCCGAGGACATCATCGAGGCGACGATCAACCGCCGACCGCGGCTGCTGATCGGGCAGGACGCCAAGGCCCTCGACGTGATGGCCCGCACCCGCCCGGCCGGCTACTGGAAGCTGATGAAGGCCTCGATGGCAGCGGTCGCCAAGCGCAAGGCGAAGACGGCGTGAACCCGACGTACGAGACCATCCGCTACGAGGTGGCCGACAGCATCGCGACCGTCACCCTCGACCGCCCCGACGCCCTCAACGCCTTCACCGTCACGATGGCGAACGAGCTCATCGACGTCTTCGGGCGCGCCGGTCGCGACGACGAGGCGCGCGCGGTCATCGTCACCGGGGCCGGACGCGCGTTCTGTGCGGGCATGGATCTGTCGGTGGGCGGCAACGTCTTCGGACTCGACGGCTCGATGAGCCCGACCCCGGCCGACCTGGTCGAGCGGTTCGAGGATCCGGCCGTGGTGGACGGCGTACGCGACACCGGCGGCCGGGTCGCGCTCGCGATCTACGACTGCCCCAAACCGGTCATCGCCGCGATCAACGGTGCCGCGGTCGGGGTCGGGGCCACGATGACCTGCGCCATGGACTTCCGGCTGGCCTCGACCAAGGCACGGATCGGCTTCGTCTTCGGCAGGATCGGGATCGTCCCCGAGGCGTGCTCGACGTGGTTCCTGCCGCGCATCGTCGGCATCCAGCAGGCCCTGGAGTGGGCCTACTCCGCGGACATCCTCACCGCGCAGGAGGCGCAGGACGGCGGACTGGTGCGCTCGGTGCACGAGCCGGACGAGCTGCTCGCCGCGGCCAAGGCCCTGGCGCACCGGTTCACCGACGACCGCAGCCCGGTCGCCGTGGCACTCACGCGCCAGATGATGTACCGCAACGCGGCGACGTCGCATCCGCGCGAGGCGCACCGAGCGGAGTCGCTCGCGATGTTCTGGACCAGCGAGGGCGACGGCCAGGAGGGGGTCGCCTCGTTCCTGGAGAAGCGCGCGCCGCGCTTCGCCGGATCCGCCTCCGACCTGCCCGACGTCTTCCCGACCGACTGAGCCTTCCCATCGGGGGGTGGGGAAGGCATCGAGAGGTGGGCCTCTTTCCCCACCCTCGCCGACCGCCCCACCCCTCGACGGGGACGGGCGGGCATACCGGCGGGTACCGCAGCGTTGGACCGGGCATGAGCGACGTGACGATCTACTGGCGGCCCGGCTGCGGCTACTGCTCCCGACTGCGCTCGAGCCTCGGCTCGGCCGCCGACAAGGCGACCTGGCGCAACATCTGGGAGGACGACGAGGCGCGCCGGTACGTCGCGGGTGTCAACAACGGCAACGAGATCGTCCCGACCGTCGTCATCGCGGGTGCCGCGCACACCAACCCCGACCCGGACGTGGTGCTCACCGCCCTCGCGAGCTGAGCCTCCGGCGAACGGCCGAGAGCCCCGCACGGGCTCCGGCACGGCCGCGCCGGTCGCCGACGGGGGCACCCATAGACTGGCTCCCATGCCTGAGTTGTCCCGCGCGGAGGTCGCGCACGTCGCGATGCTCGCCCGTATCCAGTTGACCGACGACGAGCTGGACAAGCTCGCCGGGCAGCTGGACCAGATCGTCGGATTCGTCGCCACCGTGGGTGAGATCGCGGCCGACGACATCCCCCCGATGTCGCATCCCCTGCCGCTGGTCAACGTCACCCGGCCGGACGTCGTACGCCCCAGCCTGAGCTCGGGCGACGCCCTGGCCGGTGCCCCCGACGCCCAGGCCGGCCGCTTCGCCGTCCCCCGCATCCTCGACGAAGAGTGAGTCCCTTCTCCGTGTCTTCTCCGTCCTCCTCCTCACCCCACGACATCATCCGGCGCGGTGCCGCCGAGCTCGGTGCCGCCATCGCCGACGGCAGCCTGTCCAGCGTCGAGGTCACCCGGGCGCACCTGGACCGGATCGCCGAGGTCGACGACGCCGTCCACGCGTTCCTGCACGTCGACGCCGAGGGTGCGCTCGCAGCCGCCCGAGCCGCCGACGAGGCGCGCGCCGCGGGCGAGTCCCGGTCGCCGCTGGCCGGAGTGCCGATCGCGGTCAAGGACATCGTGGCCACCAAGGGTCTGCCCACCACCGCCGGCAGCCGGATCCTGCAGGGCTGGATCCCGCCGTACGACGCCACCATCACCACCCGGCTGCGCGTCGCGGGTCTGCCGATCCTGGGCAAGACCAACATGGACGAGTTCGCCATGGGCAGCTCCACGGAGCACTCGGCGTACGGCCCCACCCACAACCCGTGGGACCTGGACCGGATCCCGGGCGGTTCCGGCGGCGGGTCCTCGGCGGCGGTCGCCGCGTTCGAGGCGCCGCTCGCGATCGGCACCGACACGGGCGGCTCCATCCGCCAGCCCGCCGCGGTCACCGGCACGGTCGGCACCAAACCGACGTACGGCGGTGTGTCCCGCTACGGACTCATCGCGCTCGCCAGCTCGCTGGACCAGGCCGGACCCTGCACCCGCTCGGTGCTCGACGCCGCGCTGCTGCACGAGATCATCGGCGGTTACGACGAGATGGACTCCACCTCCATCGACGCGCCGGTGCCCGGTGTCGTCGAGGCGGCCCGCCGCGGCGACGTCTCGGGGCTGCGGATCGGCGTCGTGGACGAGATCTCCGGTGAGGGCTTCCAGTCCGGCGTGCGTGCGCGGTTCGAGGAATCGCTGAAGCTGCTTGAGGCCCGCGGGGCCGAGATCGTGCACGTCGCGTGCCCCAGCTTCGTCAAGGGTCTCGCGGCGTACTACCTGATCCTGCCCAGCGAGGCGTCCTCCAACCTCGCCAAGTTCGACGCCATGCGCTACGGCCTGCGGGTCGGCCCGCAGGGCGTGGACAGCCCCAGCGCCGAGCAGGTCATGGCCGCCACCCGGGACGCCGGATTCGGCGAGGAGGTCAAGCGCCGGATCATCCTCGGCACCTACGCCCTGTCCGCCGGCTACTACGACGCCTACTACGGCCAGGCGCAGAAGGTGCGCACGCTCATCGCCCGCGACTTCGCGGCGGCGTTCGAGCAGGCCGACGTGCTCGTGACTCCCACCGCGCCCACCACGGCGTTCAAGCTGGGGGAGAAGCTCGAGGACCCGATGGCGATGTACCTGAACGACGTGGCGACCATCCCGGCCAACCTCGCCGGGGTGCCGGGCATGTCGATCCCCAACGGCCTGGCCGAGGACGGACTGCCGAGCGGCTTCCAGATCCTCGCCCCGGCCACCCGCGACGACCGTCTCTACGAGGTCGGCGCGGCGCTCGAGGCGGCCCTGCTGGAGCAGTGGGGCGTGCCGATCCTCGACCAGGCACCGGCGCTCCCGGTGCGGGAGGTGACCCGATGAGTGTGCTGGACGCCGTCGTCGACTACGACGACGCGATTGCTCGGTACGACCCGGTGATGGGCCTGGAGGTCCACGTCGAGCTCAACACCGAGACCAAGATGTTCTGCGGCTGCGCGACCGGTTTCGGCGCCGAGCCCAACTCGCAGGTCTGCCCGGTCTGCCTGGGCCTGCCGGGCGCGCTGCCGGTGGTCAACGCCGCGGCGGTCGAGTCGGCCATCCGGATCGGTCTCGCACTCAACTGCTCGATCGCGCCCTGGTGCCGCTTCGCCCGGAAGAACTACTTCTACCCGGACATGACCAAGAACTTCCAGACCAGCCAGTACGACGAGCCGATCGCCTTCGACGGGTACCTCGACGTGGAGATCCCGACCGCGAACGGCGACGGCACAGAGATCTTCCGCGTGGAGATCGAACGCGCCCACATGGAGGAGGACAGCGGCAAGTCGCTGCACGTCGGCGGCTCCACCGGCCGCATCCAGGGCGCGGAGTACTCCCTTGTGGACTACAACCGCGCGGGCGTGCCGCTGATCGAGATCGTCACCCGCCCGGTGCGCGGTGCCGGCGAGCGGGCACCCGAGGTGGCCAAGGCGTACGTCGCCGCGCTGCGCGACCTGCTCAAGGCACTCGGCGTCAGCGACGTGCGGATGGAGCAGGGGTCGGTGCGCTGCGACGCCAACGTGTCGCTCATGCCCCGAGGCGAGGACGAGCTGGGCACCCGCACCGAGACCAAGAACGTGAACTCGCTGCGGTCCATCGAGCGGGCCATCCGCTATGAGATCAGCCGTCACGCGGCGGTGCTGGACTCCGGGGCCGCCATCCAGCAGGAGACCCGGCACTGGCACGAGGACACCGGGGTGACGACCTCCGGACGGCCCAAGTCCGACGCCGACGACTACCGCTACTTCCCCGAGCCCGACCTGGTGCCCGTCGCACCGTCGAGCGAGTACGTCGAGCAGCTGCGCGGGACGCTCCCGGAGCCTCCCGACCAGCGCCGCAAGCGACTGCAGAAGGACTGGGGCTACACGGATCTGGAGATGCGCGACGTACTCAACGCGGGTGCGACCGAGCTGATCGAGCAGACCGTGGCCGACGGTGCGAGTCCGGCCGCGGCCCGCAAGTGGTGGACCGGGGAGATCTCCCGGCGCGCCAACGCCGAGGGGCGCGCGATCGACGACTTCGGCGTGACGCCGGCGCACATCGCCGAGCTGTCCGGCCTGGTGGCCTCGGGCCGCCTCAACGACGCGATGGCCCGGCAGGTGCTCGACGGCGTCCTGGCCGGCGAGGGCACGCCGACCCAGGTTGCGGACGCTCGCGGGCTCGCGCTGGCGCAGGACGACGGCGCCCTGGAAGCAGCGGTCGACAAGGTCATCGCCGCCAACGAGGCCGTCGCCGCGAAGGTGCGCGAGGGCAAGCTCAACGCGGCCGGGGCACTGATCGGCGGCGTGATGAAGGAGATGCGGGGTCAGGCGGACGCGGCACGCGCCCGTGAGCTGATCCTGGCTCGGTTGACCTGACCCCGGCGGGCAGCCCGCCTCGCGGTGGCACGCCCCACCACGAGAGGCGGACGGCATGGAACGACCCGGTCTGATCACGCAGTTGGGCATGGCCCGCTCCTTCATCAAGGACGTCTACGTCGCGAGGGCGAAGACCGAGTACGGCGCACGGGTGCTGCGCGCTCCCGTCGCGCGGGCCATCACCTGGCCGGGTCGGCTTGACCCCTACCCGTACTTCGACCAGGTCCGAGACCAGGCGCCGTTGTCGCCGTCGCCGCGCGAGCCGAACGTGCACCTCAGCGCCACCCACGACGTGTGCAAGCACATCCTGAAGAGCCGGGAGTTCGGCGTCGGCGGCCGCACCATCGTCGGCAAGGACGAGGTCGAGTTCAGCATGTCGCTGCTGGAGATGGACCCGCCCGAGCACACCCGCCTGCGCCGGGTCGCCGCTCCCGCGTTCACGCCCCGTCGGCTCACCGCGTACGGCACGACGATCGAGAAGACCGTGCACGAGCGGCTGGACGCCGTGCCTCCCGGCGCGTCCTTCGACCTGATCCGCCAGCTGGCGGGTCCGCTGCCGATCCGCATCATCTCCGAGCTGATCGGCGTGCCGGAGGCCGACGACGGCCTCTTCCTGCGCTGGGGGACCGCCCTCGGCAGCGCCCTCGAAGGGGTGCACTCGCTGCGGCACGCGCAGCAGGTGCTGAGCGCCAAGCTCGGCCTGGACGCGATGTTCGAGCGACTGGTGCAGGAGCGCCGGGCCGATCCGCGCGACGACATGCTCTCGATGCTCGTCGCCGAGGAGGGTGGCGCGGTGCGGCCCGAGGAGATCCTGCCGCTGTGCACCCTGCTGCTCGTCGCGGGTTTCGAGACGACCGTCAACCTGATCGGCAACGCCGTGCTCGCGCTGATGCGCAACCCGGACCAGTGGGAGTTGCTGGCCGGCGACCCCGCGACGTACGCGCCCAGGGTGGTCGAGGAGACCCTGCGCTACGACCCCCCGATCCAGTTCACCGACCGGGTCGCGTTGCAGGACAGCACCATCGGCGGGTACGACGTGCCTGCCGGTGACCGGGTGCTGTGCATCCTGGCGGGCGCGAACCGGGACCCCGCGCGGTTCGCCCGGCCGAACTTCTTCGACATCACCCGCACCGACAACTCCGACCACCTGGCGTTCTCCGGGGGTGTGCACTACTGCGTAGGAGCGCCGCTGGCGCGTCTGGAGGCCGAGGTCGCTCTGCAGGTGCTCGCCGAGCGGATGCCCACGCTGCACTTCGCGGCGAAACCGAAGCGACGCAACAGCGTCACCATCCGAGGGCTGCGCTCGCTGCCCGTCACGGCAGGAGCCTGATGGACCCGGTCGTTTCCCTCCCGGACCAGGACTGGGTCGACGCGCTCTGCGACGTCCCCGGTGTGGAGCTCGTCACCTGGGACATGGAGGACGCGCCGCCCCGCGACGACATCGCGCTGGCCGTGCCGCCCTACATGCGGGCCGGACGACGCCAACTCGGGCACCTGCAGCAGTGTCCGCAGTTGCGGGCCGTGCAGCTGGTCACGGCGGGATACGAGCACGTGCAGCCTCACCTGCCCGAGGGGGTCCAGCTCGCCAACGGCGCCGGGATCCACGACACCTCGACCGCCGAACTCGCCGTCGGACTCGCCCTCGCGTCGTTGCGCGGGATCCCGGAGGCGACGCGTGCGGGGGAGCAGGGCAGGTGGACGTCCCTGAACGGCCGCCGGTCGCTCGCCGACCGACACGTCCTGATCCTCGGATACGGCTCGATCGGCACCGCGATCGCGCGGCGTCTGCAGCCGTTCGAGGTCTCGCTCACCGCCGTCGCCTCGCGGGCGCGCGCTGGCGACGAACTCGTCGACACGATCCACGGCACCGACGAGCTGCCCGATCTGCTGCCGCACCACGACGTCGTGATCGTGGTCGTGCCGCTCTCGGAGGCGACCCGCCGGATGGTGGACGCGGACTTCCTGCACGCGCTGCCGGACGGCGCGCTGGTCGTCAACGTCGCGCGCGGCGGGGTCGTCGACACCGACGCCCTCGTCCGGGAGTGTGCGGCAGGCCGGCTCACCGCCGCCCTCGACGTCACCGACCCGGAGCCCCTGCCGGACGGGCACCCCGTCTGGACGACGCCGGGGATGCTCGTGACCCCGCACGTCGGGGGTGCGACCACCGCGTTCGTGCCTCGCGCCCTGGACTTCCTGCGCCGCGAGCTCACCCGATTCGGCAAGGGCGAGGACCTGTCCCACGTGGTCGCCACCGGCTGACCCGATGGCGCCCGAGGGGGAGACCGGCGAGGGGAGTGCCCAGCGGACCGGTCGCGGTGGCCTCTGGTACGTCGCCGTCCTGCTCGCCGCGGCCGTGGTCGTGCTCGCGATCCAGGCCCTGCTGACCATCGCCTACGTCGGACTCTCCGGAGACCACGCCGGTCGCGGCCCGAAGGTGCTCGTGGTCAGCGCGGACCGTGGTGTGGCCGGGGGGATCGCCAACCGCCTGAACGCGCTCGACGGACATCCGCTGCGCGCGTTCGTCGCCTCCGACCGCGCAGCCGCCGAGAGCGAACTCGCGGACGGCGACGCGTCGGCAGTATTCGTCTTCACCCCGGATCAACCCTCCGACGCGATCCTCACCGACTCCGCGGCCGGTGCGGCCGACGCCGCCGCGTCGACCGCGATCCTGCGAGCGGACGAAGCCGCCCAGGGACGCGCTGCCGCCGTCCGGGACGTCGCGCCCACCCAGCCCGGCGACCCGCGCGGGCAGGTGAGCGGCTACCTCGTGCTGTGCCAGTCCGTCAGCGGTTTCCTCATCGCCGCCGCCTTCGGGGCGTGGCTGCACGGCCGGCGAGCTGGCTTCTCCCGTCTGCGTCGGACCCTGCTCGCCGCCATCGTCTTCTCGCTCGGGTCGGGGGCGTTCGGGGCCTGGCTGGTCCTCTCGGTGACCCGTTCGCTCAGCGCGCCGTGGCTTCCGCTCGCGCTCGCCGGCGCCCTGGTCGCCGGGGTGAGCGCGGTCCTGACGTTCGCCGCCATCGGAGTCTTCGGGCCGGGCGGCGCGGTGCTCCCGGCCCTGATGCTGGCGACGTTCAGCGGACCGTACGCCGCGTCCGACGCCTCGCTGCCCGCGATCACCCGGGCCGTCGTCCACCAGCTGCCCGGCGGCGCCGGCGTGGACCTGGTGCGGGACGTCGTGTACTTCCATCGCGATCACGCACTGCGGCCGGCGGGCACTCTCGGCTGGTGGCTGCTCGGCGGGCTGCTGGTGATGTTCCTGGCGGGCGCCAATGCCCGGCGGGTGGGCGATCCGCCGCCCGATCCCGCACAGTGACATGCTCGGTGGCATGACGACCGACCGCCACCGACTCGTCCTTATCCGACACGCCCAGGCCGCCAGCGGCGATGCCGACACCCCGGACCACGACCGTCCGCTCACCGATCGCGGGCACCAGGACGCGGCCGCCCTCGGGCGCTGGCTCAAGGATGCCGACATCCGGCCCCAGGAGACCCGTTGCTCCACGGCCACCCGCACGCGCGAGACCTGGGCGGCCGTCGTCGAGGCGGCCGCGATCGGCGCCATCGTCGAGCACGACCAGCGGATCTACAACGCCGACCCGTCCGCGCTGCTCGAGGTCCTGCACGAGGCGGACCCCAAGGCCGAGACGGTCGTGATGGTCGGGCACGCCCCCGGCATACCCCACTTCGCCGCGAGCCTGGCCGACGGTCAGGGCGACGCGGAGGCCCTGGAGGAGCTCGAGCGGGGATACCCGACGTGCACGGTCGCCGTGCTGGATATCGATGGCGAGTGGGACCAGCTCGCGAGCGGCGGGGCGCAGCTACGAGCTGTACACACCGCTCGCGCCGACTGAGGCCTCAGGGCTCTCGATCGGCGCCACCAGCGACCGCTCGGGCCGGGGGCCAGGCGCTGCCGGGGTGGCTCGGGTGTCTCTGTCACCCCGGACAGGCATGGCAGGCATGCCGAAGCGGTGCGCGAGGAAGAAACGCATCCGCGCATTGTTCAGGCTGGATCACGGCGTACGACGAGCCGTCGCGCCATGCGGACAGGGCCCTGCAGCGATGCCGACCGTGGCGCAGGTGAGCCCGGGAGACACACGTCGGCCTGCGTCCCTCGGACCGACCTGCGCCGGTGTCAGCGGCGGGCGCGAGTTCAGCGGGTGAGCCGGGCGAGCGCGGTGACCATGTGCTCCACCGCGACGTCCCAGTCCAAGATGTGCTGGTCGACGATGAGCATGGCGCATCCGTGTAGTCCGGCCCACAGCGCGCTTGCGTCGCTCTCGGCGTCGGGACTGACCGAGTCGCCGGCGTCGATGCAGGCCTGGATGCCGTCGATCAGCACATGGAACGCGCGCATCCCCGGGTCGTCATCGGCCTTCAACTCATCGGTCATGGTACGGAAGCTCCCGAACAGCAGCCGGTACCGGTGCGGTGACTGCTCGGCGTACCTGAGGTACGCCGAGCAGCCTTGGCGTAGGCGGCTGACCGGGTCCTGCTGTCCGGCCTCGATGGCGCGCTGCGCGAAGAGTCGGAGTTCATCGAAGGATTCGTCGATCAGGGCGAGCACGATGGCGTCCCGGTCCGGGAAGTGCGCATAGATCGACGGGGCGGAGATCCCCACCTCGCGGGCGACCGCACGCAGGGTGATCGCTTCGTCGCGACCCTCCCGGTCGAGGATCCGGCCCGCCGCGGCCACGATCTCCGGTCGCAGGGCCGCGCCCTGCCCGCGTGGGTTGCGTGGTCGGTCGATCGTCGTCATGAGGTGACTTTACAAGTGTTAGTTCAAGGAGTAAAACTTACATACGTAAGGCAACAGACGTTAACTTTCCAAGGAGCATCCGATGAGCGTCACCGCCAACCCCGCCGCGGGCCACCCGCGACGCCGACAGGTGCTGGGCGTCATGTGCCTGTCGCTGCTGATCGTCGTCGTGGACAACACCGTCCTCAACACCGCACTGCCGTCGCTGGCCAAGGCCCTGCACGCCTCCAGCACGGATCTCCAATGGATCACCGACGGCTACACGCTGGCGTTCGCCGCCCTGCTGATCGTGGCCGGCGCGCTCGGCGACCGGTTCGGACGACGCGGCGCCCTCCTGCTCGGCCTGACGATCTTCGGCGCGGGCTCAGTCGCGGCGGCACTGTCCGGGAGCGCGGAGGCGCTGATCGCCTGCCGGGCCGTGATGGGTGTCGGCGGGGCGTTCGTCATGCCGGCGACGCTGTCCATCCTCACCAGCGTCTTCCCGGCCAAGGAACGCGCCGGCGCGATCGCAGCGTGGTCCGGGGTCGCCGGCATCGCCATCGTCGTCGGACCCACCCTCGGAGGCTTCCTGCTGGAGCACTTCTCCTGGAGTTCGGTCTTCTGGATCAACGTGCCGCTCGTCGCGGTGGCCCTGGTCGCCGTGGTCACCGTCGTGCCGACGATGTCGCCGCAGGTGAGCGCGACCGGACGACGCCCGCGCCTGGACGTCGGCGGTGCGGTGCTGTCCGCACTCGGCATGCTGGCGCTGATCGACGCGGTGATCGAGGCAGGGGACCGAGGATGGACCGCCCGTCTCACGCTCGCCGAACTGGTCGGTGCCGCAGTGTTGTTCGCGGCATTCATCGCCCGAGAGCTCACCGCCGCGGACCCGCTCATCGACGTGCGCATCTTCGCGAACCGCGCCTTCTCGGCCGCTGCCGGGTCGGTGGCCCTGATCTTCTTCGCGCTGTTCGGATCGTTGTTCGGCCTCACCCAGTACCTGCAGCTGGTGCACGGCTACAGCCCGCTGTCGGCGGGCCTTCGCGCGTTGCCGTTCGCCGCCGCGGTGTTGGTGGCGGCACCGCTCAGCAGCCCGTTGGCAGCCCGGCTGGGCGCTCGGATCGTCATCCCTGCAGGACTCCTCTTCATGGGAGCGGGTCTGCTGTCGCTGTACGACCTCACCCCCACCACCGGGGTCGTGCACGTCTCCGTCGGAGTGGCGCTGATGGGCACCGGCATGGGGCTCGCCCTCGCGCCTGCCGGGGAGTCGATCATGAGTGTGCTGCCCGAGCGCGAGCGCGGGGTGGGCAGTGCCGTGAACGACACCGTGCAGGAGCTGGGCGGCAGTCTCGGCGTGGCCGTCATCGGCAGCCTCGTGACGGCGGCGTACCGGACGAACTTCACGTCTGCCGCGGCGGACGCCCACCTGCCGGGCGCGATCGTGCAGCCCGCCCGAGGATCGATTGCGGCGGCGGATGCGACTGCGGCGCAGGCCGGTCCGTACGCCGCGAGCGTGACCGATGCGGCGCACCAGGCGTTCACCAACGCCATGACGCACGGATTCCTCGTCGCCGCTCTCGTCGCGGTCGCCGGTGCGGCGCTCACGGCGTGGGCGTTGCCGGGGCGGGCCGACCGCCGTCCGGCGAAGCACGCCGCGACCGAGGCCGCCCCCCAGATCGGCGAGGCCGTTCCCGTCTCGTCCTGACCGGCGGCCGTATGTGCGGCGGGAGGAGGTGTGCACGGTGAGACCCCTTGGGCGGGTCGACGGTGGGCACCTCCTCCCGCTTCACACCGACACCGCCCGTGGAGGCCCCCGCCTACTCTGAGGTGTGCCGAACGAACCCCTGCAGTCAGAGCGTGGGCGAGACCTGGAGCGACTGCTCACCTTCATCGACGCGATCGTCGCCATCGCGATCACCCTGCTCGTGCTGCCGCTGGCGGATCTTGCCTCCGGGGTCACCGGGTCAGGGTCCGTGGCCGATCTCCTGCGGGTCCACCAGGCGCAGATCTGGTCCTTCCTGCTCAGCTTCGCGGTGATCGCCCGGCTCTGGTTCGCCCAGCACCGCGCCGTGCGTCACCTGCAGGATGCGGACGCGACGGTGTCGTGGCTGCTCGTCCTCTGGACGCTCACGATCGTCTTCCTGCCCTTCCCGACCGCGCTGGTCGCCGAAGCGGGTCATCAGGCCGTCGTCAAGGTCCTCTACATCGGCACGATCACGGTGAGCATGGTCGTCATCGGTCTGACCGTCCGCACCATTCGGCGCCGACCGTCTCTGGCCGACGGGGTGGGCCTGCCCCAGATGGAGCCGTCGGTGGTGAGTGCGGTGCTGCTCGGGGTTGCTCTGGTCATCACCCTGGCGATCCCTGCCACGACCTACTACCCGTTGCTGCTCCTGATGACCGAGTCGTGGGTGCTTCGGGCCTACGACGCGGTGGCCGCCCGCAGGTCGGCACGGCGTACGACGCACGAGGACGACGCCGAGCCCCCCGTACCGGACGCCGCCGCCGGGTCTGAGACCGTGCGGCGGGTGGCCGGCCCGGCGGAATAAGCTGCCGGGCATGTCTGGGACACCTGATCTGAAGCCCCGCAGCCGCGACGTCACCGACGGCCTGGAGAAGACCGCCTCCCGAGGGATGCTGCGCGCGGTCGGGATGGGCGACGAGGACTGGGCCAAGCCGCAGATCGGCGTGGCCAGCTCCTGGAACGAGATCACGCCCTGCAACCTCTCGCTCGACCGGCTCGCGAAGGCGTCCAAGGACGGCGTGCACGCCGCCGGCGGCTACCCGCTGGAGTTCGGCACCATCAGCGTCTCCGACGGCATCTCGATGGGCCACGAGGGGATGCACTTCTCGCTGGTCAGCCGCGAGATCATCGCCGACTCCGTCGAGACGGTGGTCAGCGCCGAACGTCTCGACGGCACTGTGCTTCTCGCGGGATGCGACAAGTCGCTGCCCGGCATGCTGATGGCTGCCGCACGCCTCGATCTGGCCAGTGTCTTCCTCTACGCCGGCTCGATCCTGCCGGGCATCGCGAAGCTGTCGGACGGCACCGAGAAGCAGGTCACGATCATCGACGCGTTCGAGGCGGTCGGTGCCTGCGCTGCGGGTCTGATGAGCCGCGCGGACGTTGACACCATCGAACGCGCCATCTGCCCGGGCGAGGGTGCCTGCGGTGGCATGTACACCGCCAACACGATGGCGTCCGTCGCCGAGGCCATCGGAATGTCGCTGCCCGGCAGCGCCGCACCGCCGGCGACGGACCGGCGCCGCGACGGGTTCGCCCGCAAGTCCGGTGAGGCCGTCGTGGAGATGCTGCGCCGAGGCATCACCGCGCGCGACATCATGACCAAGGAGGCGTTCGAGAACGCCATCGCCGTGGTGATGGCGTTCGGCGGGTCCACCAACGCGGTGCTGCACCTGCTGGCGATCGCGCACGAAGCCGACGTCGACCTGTCGATCGAGGACTTCCAGCGGATCGGGTCCCGGGTGCCGCACCTGGCCGACGTGAAGCCGTTCGGCAGCTACGTGATGACCGACATCGACAAGGTCGGCGGGGTGCCCGTCGTCATGCGTGCGCTGCTCGACGCCGGGCTGATGAACGGCGACTGCCTGACCGTCACCGGGCGCACCATGGCCCAGAACCTCGCCGACGTGCCGCCGCCGGACATCGACGGCAAGGTCATCCGCGCGATGAACGAACCCATCCACCGCACCGGCGGACTGACGATCCTCAAGGGCTCGCTCGCACCGGAGGGCGCGGTCGTGAAGTCCGCCGGCTTCGACAGCGACGTGTTCGAGGGGACGGCACGGGTCTTCGACGGCGAACGCGCCGCGATGGACGCCGTGTCCGAGGGCTCGCTGAAGCCGAAGGACGTCGTCGTCATCCGGTACGAGGGACCCAAGGGCGGCCCGGGCATGCGCGAGATGCTCGCCGTGACCGGTGCCATCAAGGGCGCCGGGCTGGGCAAGGACGTGCTCCTGCTGACCGACGGTCGCTTCTCCGGAGGCACCACCGGCCTGTGCGTCGGGCACGTCGCGCCCGAGGCGGTGGACGAGGGACCCATCGCCTTCGTGCACGACGGCGACCCGATCCGGCTCGACGTGGCAGGGGGCACCCTCGACCTGCTCGTCGACGAGGATGAGATGGCGCGTCGGCGTACGGCGGGCGTCACCCACCCCGAGCCCAAGTACACCCGCGGCGTGCTGGCCAAGTACCGCCGTCTGGTCGGTTCGGCCAGCAACGGGGCTGTCTGCGACTGACCGCCCCGGTCCGGAGAGGCTCTCCCCGCGCGGTTGACCCCCTGCGAGGCGTCGATCCTGGTGACTGCGCTCGTGCAGCACGCGGTCGTCTTCGACGGACTCTCCAAAGCCTTCGGCGGCCGGGTGGCGGTGGATCGACTGTCCCTGCAGATCCCGGTCGGGTCCGTCTGCGGGGTGCTGGGGCCGAACGGCGCAGGCAAGACCACCTCGATGCTCATGGCGAGCGGGCTTCTGCGCCCCGACGCGGGGCGCGTGCAGGTGCTCGGCCACGACGTCTGGGCCGATCCGGTGGCGGCGAAGGCGTTGTTCGGTGTCGCGCCGGACGGCCTGCGGCTCTTCGACAGCCTGAGCGCGCAGGAATTGCTGCGCTTCGTCGGTGAGTTGCGCTCGATGCCCGGCCCGGTGATCGCCGAGCGCGCTGCCGAGCTGTTGCACGTGCTCGGACTGGCCGACGCCGCCAACGTGGTGGTCGCCGACTTCTCCGCCGGCATGACCAAGAAGATCGGGCTTGCCTGCGCGATGCTCCACGCGCCGCGCGTGCTGATCCTGGACGAGCCGTTCGAGTCCGTCGATCCGGTGTCCGCGCAGACGATGCGCGCGGTCATCGCCCGGTACGTCGCAGGCGGCGGCACGGTGGTCATGTCAAGCCACGTGATGGAGCTGGTCGAGGCCGTCTGCGATCACGTCGCGGTCATCGTCGGCGGGCGGGCGCTCGCCGCGGGGCGCACGTCCGACGTACAGGGCGGCATGAGCCTGCACGAGCGGTTCCTGCAGTTGGCGGGGGTGGGCGCGGACGAGCTCGGAAGCGGGTTGCAGTGGCTGCAGTCCTGATCCGGCTCAAACTGACGATCCTGCGTCGGTCCCTCGGCCGGGACACCTCACGGTTGGTCAGCTATCTGATCGGAGCGATCGTCGCGGCGATCCTGGTGATGGGATCCTTGCCCCTGGCGGTGGGTCTGCGTGCCGGGTCGGTGACCGACGCGTCCGGTGCCGTCGCGGCGATGAGCACCGTGACTCTGCTCTGGATGCTCGCTCCATTGCTGATGGCGGGAGTGGACCGCACGCTGGACGCCGGTGCCTTCTCGGTGCTGCCGCTCGGCGCCCGCCGCCTCATCCCCGGACTGACGTTGGCCGCGCTGGTCGGCATACCGGGCGCAGTCACCGCGGCGTTGGCCCTCGAACAGGTGCTGGTGTGGAGCCGGTCGGTGCCCGCGACGCTCGCCGCGATCGTCGCGGCTTTCCTCGGCGCCGCCACCTGCGTGGTGCTGTCGCGGATGGTCACCTCCGTGATCGCCCGGTCGCTATGGAGACGGCGCGCGCGCTTTCTCGTGACCATGGTGCTGCCGCTGATCTACCTCGCTCCGTTGGTGCTCGACCAGTTCCTCGAGCGCAGGAGGTCCAGCCACGGGTCCGCCGCTGCGCACCACGCGGCGACCGTCGCGGAGTGGACCCCGTTCGGATGGGCCTGGGCCGTCCCATGGGAGGTCGCCCGCGGCGCGTACGCCGATGCGCTGCTCCACCTCGCACTCGCCACCGCGTTGTTGCTGACCCTCGTCGTGCTCTGGGAACGGGTGCTCGACGTCGAACTGACGACCACCGCACCCAGGCAGGCGGGGACGGTGCGCGTCTCGCGCGCCCCGTCGAGGCGGTCCCGTCCCCTGACCGCGATCGCCCGGCGGCGGCTGCTCGGCTGGCGCCGCGACCCACGCCTCACCATGCAGGCCGTCTCGCTCATCGCGGTGTCGGTCCTCCCCGTCTTGCCGGCCCTGATCAGCTCGGGCGGTAGCCATCCGTCCGGACTGCTCCCTCTGGCTCTGTCCTCCGTCATGGCCGGGGTGCTGATAGCGAACGACCTCGCCTACGACGGCACGGCGTGGTGGATGCAGGTCGTTGCCGGCGTACCCGGCTGGGTCGACCGAGCCGGCCGCGCTCTCGCGATCGGCGTGAGCATCCTCGTCTTCGACGCCCTGGTGTCGGTCCTGCAGATCGCCGTCGGGGCACACACCGCCTGGCTGGCGGTCAGCGGGCCGTTGGTCGGTGGGCTGCTGATCTCCCTCGGCCTCGGCGCAGCAATGGGAGCGTTGGACCCGGGCCAGGCGACGCGCCGAGGCGCGAACCCGTTCGCGGGCAACGCGGGGGGCGGCGCCCGAGGGTGCCTCACCGCCGCCGTGATGTTCGTCGTACCCGCGGTCCTGGTCGCGCCGGTGATCGTCGGGGCCGTCCTCGCCCGGCACTCGGCCATCGCGGAGTGCGTGGTGCTCGCGGCAGCACTGATCTGGGGCTCCGGCGGGCTCGGGATCGGGATCTGGTGGGGCGGGCGACGACTGGACCGGGGAGCACCGGAGATGCTGGGCAAGCTGCGCAAGTTCGCCTGAACCACCCTGAAGGGGACGCGGTGCATGCGGCACAGTGGTCGCATGACTTCCATCGCCATCTTCGGCGGCCACGGCAAGGTCGCACTCACGCTGTCCCGGCTCCTGGTGGCCGCGGGCCACGACGTCCGCTCGATCTTCCGTAACGAGGACCACGTGCCCGATGTCGTCGCGACCGGCGCCACACCTGTGGTCGCCGACCTGGAGACTTCTGACGTCCCCGCGATGGCCGAGCTGCTGCACGGCGTCGAGGCGGTCGTCTGGACCGCGGGCGCCGGTGGCGGCAGTGAGGCACGCACCTACGCGGTCGACCGCGACGCCGCGATCCGCAGCATGAACGCCACGGTCTCGGCCGGGGCTACGCGCTACGTGATGGTGTCCTACTTCGGAGCCGGTCCCGATCACGGTGTGCCGCACGACAACTCCTTCTTCGCGTACGCCGAGGCGAAGGCGGCCGCGGACGAATACCTGCGGGGGACCGGGCTCGACTGGACCATCCTCGGGCCCAGCTCGCTGACCGACGACGAGCCGACCAGCCGCATCGAGATCAACGACGGCTCCGCGAGGGGCGGCTCGGTCGACCGCGCCGACGTGGCCGCCGTCATCGCCGGCGTCCTGGAGCTTCCTGCGTCGTACGGCCGGATCATCGATTTCAACAACGGACCCACCCCGATCGGCGAGGCCCTCGAAGGTCTGTGACCCCCACGGTTGTCAGCGGATTACTGGTGCCGATGCCGGTAATCCGCTGACAATCGGGAGGCGTTCTCGAATGATGAGACGTCGGTCTCACATTGTTGACGGTGCTGCGAGCCGGTTGCAGACTGTTGACGTGGCCCGAATTCTCGTACTTGTGAGGCACGCCCGCTGACATCCCGTCGGTGAGCGTGCCAGCCCTCAATGCCTGCGAAGGCTGGGGGCCTTTTTCATGCCATGTTCCAGCTGGGCCAGACCGAACGCGAGGACAACGATGACCAACGTGACGCACAAGCCGTCCGCCCCAGTGCCCGCGCCCCCGCAGGCGCTCGCCCGGCAGCGCCTCCGCGCGAGGTGACCGGCGCACAGAGCCTCGTCCTCTCCCTGGAGTCCCTCGACGTGGACACGGTCTTCGGGATCCCCGGTGGCGCGATCCTGCCGGCGTACGACCCGCTGATGGACTCCACCAAGGTGCGCCACATCCTGGTGCGCCACGAGCAGGGCGCCGGTCACGCCGCTCAGGGGTACGCCGCGGCGACCGGCAAGGTCGGTGTGTGCATGGCGACCAGCGGACCCGGCGCCACCAACCTGGTCACCGCGATCGCCGATGCCTCGATGGACTCGGTGCCGATCGTCGTGGTCACCGGTCAGGTGTCCTCCCGGGCCATCGGCACGGACGCCTTCCAGGAGGCCGACATCCGCGGCATCACGATGCCGATCACCAAGCACAGCTACCTCGTGACGCGCGCGGCGGACATCTCCCGCGCGCTCGCCGAGGCCTTCCACATCGCCTCCACCGGCCGGCCCGGCCCGGTGCTGGTCGACATCAGCAAGGACGCGCTGACCGGCCGGACCGACTTCTCCTGGCCGCCCGCGTTCGAACTGCCCGGATACCGGCCCGTCACTCGTCCGCACAGCAAGCAGATCCGGGCCGCCGCCGACCTGATGCTCGCGTCGAAGCGACCGGTGCTCTACGTCGGTGGCGGAGTGATCCGTGCGAAGGCCAGCGCAGAGCTGGCTCAGTTCGTGGAGCTGACCGGCATCCCGGTCGTCACCACGCTGATGGCCCGCGGCGCGTTGCCCGACAGTCACCCGCTGCATCTGGGCATGCCGGGAATGCACGGCTCGGTCGCGGCGGTGACCGCGCTGCAGAAGTCGGACCTGCTGCTCGCGCTGGGGACCCGGTTCGACGACCGGGTGACCGGCGAGATCTCCTCGTTCGCGCCCGAGGCGAAGGTCGTGCACGCCGACATCGACCCGGCCGAGATCTCCAAGAACCGGATCGCGGACGTTCCGATCGTCGGTGACTGCAAGGAGGTCATCGAGGAGCTGACGGCCGTGGTGCGCGCGGACCAGGAGGCCGGCCGCCAGGGCGACTACGCCGCGTGGCGCACCCGCAGCACCGGCTGGGCGCAGACCTTCCCGCTGGGCTACGCGCCGGAGGAGAACGCGACGGCGATCCCGCCGCAGTACGTCATCGAGCGGATCGGCGCCCTCACCGGGCCCGACGCGGTCTACGCCGCCGGAGTCGGCCAGCACCAGATGTGGGCCGCCCAGTTCGTGAAGTACGAACGGCCCAACTCCTGGATCAACTCCGGCGGGCTCGGCACGATGGGGTACGCCGTGCCGGCTGCGATGGGTGCCAAGGTCGGCGAACCCGACCGCACCGTGTGGGCGATCGACGGCGACGGGTGCTTCCAGATGACCAATCAGGAGCTCGCGACCTGCGTCATCAACAACATCCCGATCAAGGTCGCGATCATCAACAACTCCAGCCTCGGCATGGTGCGCCAGTGGCAGACGCTCTTCTACAACGAGCGTTACTCCAACACCGACCTCAACACCTCGGTCGGTTCGCGGGTGCCGGACTTCGTCAAGCTCGCGGACGCGTACGGCTGCGTGGGCCTGCGCTGCGAGCGCGCCGAGGACGTCGACGACACGATCCGGAAGGCGTTGGAGATCAACGATGTTCCTGTCGTGATCGACTTCGTGGTGGAGCGTGACGCGATGGTCTGGCCGATGGTGCCGGCCGGCGTCAGCAACGACATGGTGACCACGGCCCGGGCGATGACGCCGGTCTGGGATCGCGACGACGAGGCAGGAGACGCCTGATGGCGCGGCACACGCTCTCGGTCCTGGTGGAGAACAGCCCCGGTGTGCTCGCGCGCATCGCCGGACTGATCTCGCGCCGCGGCTTCAACATCGACTCCCTGGCCGTCGGGCCGACCGAGCACGACACCGTGTCGCGGATGACGATCGTGGTCGACGTCGACCCGGTCGCGCTGGAGCAGGTGACCAAGCAGCTCAACAAGCTCATCGAGGTGCTGAAGGTCGTCGAGCTCGAGCCGGGTCACTCGGTGCAGCGCGAGATCGTGCTCATCAAGGTGCGCTGCGACGCGGCGAGCCGGGTGGAGATCGTGCAGATCACCGAGCTGTTCCGGTGCAACGTCGTCGACGTGGCCGTCGACTCCATCGTCATCGAGGCCACCGGCACCCCGGAGAAGCTGATCGCGCTACTGGACGTCCTCGAGCCGTACGGCGTGCGCGAACTGGTGCAGTCCGGGCTCGTGGCCATCGGTCGCGGCAGCCGGTCAATCACCGACCGCGGTCGCCGTTCAGCCTGAATCACATTCATACTCAACTAAATCCGACCTACCAAGGAGATCCACACCGTGCCTGCTGAGATGTTCTACGACGACGACGCCGACCTGTCGGTGATCCAGGGCCGCAAGGTGGCCGTCATCGGTTACGGCAGCCAGGGGCACGCGCACGCCCTCAACCTGCGCGACTCCGGCGTGCAGGTCGTCGTCGGTCTGCGGGAGGGCTCCTCCTCGCGGGAGAAGGCCGAGAACGAGGGCCTGCAGGTCATGACGGTCGCGGAGGCCGTGCAGCATTCCGACGTGGTCATGCTGCTCGCGCCGGACCAGGTGCAGCGCGGGCTGTACGCCGAGGAGATCCAGCCGCACCTGAAGCCGGGCAACGCCCTGTTCTTCAGCCACGGCTTCAACATCCGCTTCGACTACATCGTCCCGCCCGAGGGCGTCGACGTCGCGATGGTCGCGCCCAAGGGTCCGGGTCACCTCGTGCGCCGTGAGTACGCCGACGGGCGCGGCGTCCCCGTGCTCGTTGCCGTCGAGGTCGATGCCTCCGGCAAGGCCTGGGATCTGGCCAAGTCCTACGCCAAGGCCATCGGCGGCCTGCGCGCGGGCGGGATCCGGACGACGTTCACCGAGGAGACCGAGACCGACCTCTTCGGCGAGCAGGCCGTGCTGTGCGGCGGCGCGTCCCAGCTGGTGATGTACGGCTTCGAGGTGCTCACGGAGGCCGGCTACCAGCCCGAGATCGCCTACTTCGAGTGCCTGCACGAGCTGAAGCTCATCGTCGACCTGATGATCGAGGGCGGCATCGCCAAGCAGCGCTGGTCGATCTCGGACACTGCCGAGTTCGGGGACTACGTCTCCGGTCCGCGGGTGATCGACCCGCACGTGAAGGAGAACATGCAGGCGGTGCTGGCCGACATCGTGAACGGCAAGTTCGCTCAGCGCTTCATCGACGACCAGGATGCCGGCGCACCGGAGTTCAACCGGCTGCGCAAGCAGGGCGCCGAGCACCCGATCGAGGCGACCGGCAAGCAGCTGCGCGGACTCATGAGCTGGATCAAGGACAGCGACTCCGACTACGTCGAGGGTTCCGCCTCGCGCTGACACCGCAACGCACCGAAGGCCGCCACCCGCGCAGGGTGGCGGCCTTCGTCGTTCGAGATGTCGGTTCTGGAGGGTCATCGGCCTGCCGCACGCTCCACAACCGATATCTCGCGTCCCTGCGGCCTCGAACGACCGCGCCACGCGTCTCGAATGACGAGATAGCGGTATCGGATCCTGGATCAGGATGGTTAGTCTGGGGTCACAAAGGCGCCCAACCGGCGCCTGGCGGTCATGGCTTGGACGGACTGACATCGGTGGTGATCCCACTGTGATGTCCGGCGGCCCACACCGAGCACGGCAGGAGACGGACCATGTCCGAAGAACAGATCGAGATCCAGCGGGCGTTGCAGGAATCGATGGATCTGCGCGACTGAGTCGACGAACTCTGTTCGACGGAAGGGCCCCGGCAGCACGCCGGGGCCCTTCGTCGTCCCCGGGGCCGCTGATCAGCATGTCTCGTCATCCGAGACCTGCGTTTCAAATGGCAAGACGGATGACTAGCCTGCGGAGGTATGACGAGCACTCCCACAAGCACCGCGTCCGACTCCATCGACCTGGCCGTGATCGGCGGCGACGGCATCGGACCGGAGGTGGTCGCCGAAGGGCTGAAGGTGCTCGAGGCCGTCAGCGCTGCCAAGGTCTCCCGCACCGAGTACGACCTGGGCGCCCGGCGCTGGCACGCGAGTGGCGAGATCCTCCCGGAGTCGGTGGAGGACGAGCTGCGCGGGCACGACGCGATACTGCTCGGTGCGATCGGCGACCCGTCCGTCCCGAGCGGCGTGCTGGAGCGTGGGCTGCTGCTGAAGCTGCGCTTCGACTTCGACCACTACGTCAACCTGCGCCCCGCCACCCTCTTCACCGGCGTGCGCTCGCCGTTGGACGTCGCGCGCGTCGCGCCCGACGGCATCGACTTCGTGGTGGTGCGCGAAGGCACGGAGGGCCCGTACACCGGCAACGGCGGCGCACTGCGGGTGGGCACCCCGGCCGAGCTCGCGACCGAGGTCAGCGTCAACACCCGGTTCGGTGCCGAGCGCGCGGTGCGTGACGCCTTCGCCCGCGCCCAGGCCCGCCCTCGCAAGCACCTCACGCTGATCCACAAGCACAACGTGCTGTCGTATGCCGGGCACCTGTGGCGCCGGACGGTCGAGGAGGTCGGCGCGGAGTTCCCCGAGGTGAGCACCGCGTACGCGCACGTCGACGCCGCGACCATCTACATGGTCACCGACCCGGGCCGCTTCGACGTCATCGTGACCGACAACCTCTTCGGCGACATCGTCACCGACCTGGCGGCCGCGGTGACCGGCGGCATCGGCCTGGCCGCCTCGGGCAACATCAACCCCGAGCGCACGGCGCCCTCGATGTTCGAACCGGTGCACGGCTCGGCCCCGGACATCGCCGGTCAGGCCAAGGCCGACCCGGCGGCCACCATCCTGTCGGTCGCGATGCTGCTGGAGCACCTGGGGCGCGGCGACGAGGCGCGGCGGGTGCAGGAGGCCGTGGCGGCCGACCTGGCGGCGCGCGGCGACGCTCCCCGGTCGACCACTCAGATCGGCGACGCCATCGCGGGTCGGGTATGACGCCCGGGCGTAACCTGGCCCCACCGCCGCACCTGTAGCGCGCGTCACACTCCGACGCGCCCACGCCCCGAGGAGACCGCCATGGCACTGACCTTCGATGTGACCCGACGCCAGGACGTCGTGAGCGACGCCGACCGTGCGGCGGTGCTCGCCGACCCCGGCTTCGGCAACCACTTCACCGATCACATGGTCACGGTGACCTGGACCAAGGGCGACGGCTGGCACGACGCCAAGGTCACGCCGTACGGCCCGATCTCGATCGACCCGTCGGCGGCCGTCCTGCACTACGCGCAGGAGATCTTCGAGGGGATGAAGGCCTATCGCCACGCCGACGGCTCGGTGTGGACCTTCCGTCCCCAGCAGAACGCCGCCCGCTTCGCCCGCAGTGCCACCCGGATGGCGCTGCCGGTGATGCAGGAGGCGGACTTCATCGACGCGCTGCGCGCCCTGGTCACCATCGACGAGGCGTGGGTGCCGCCTGCGGGCGGCGGCGAGACCTCGCTCTACCTGCGGCCGTTCATGTTCGCCTCCGAGCCGTTCCTGGGCGTGCGCCCGGCCAACGAGGTCACCTTCTGCGTCATCGCCTCTCCGGCCGGCGCGTACTTCAGCGGGGGAGTGAAGCCCGTCTCGCTGTGGATCTCCACCGACTTCGCCCGCGCCGGCGACGGCGGCACCGGCGCGGCCAAGTGCGGCGGCAACTACGCCTCGTCCCTGGCCGGACAGCTCGAGGGCGCCGAGCACGGCTGCGACCAGGCCGTCTTCCTGGACTCCTCGTCGCACACCTACATCGAAGAGCTCGGCGGGATGAACCTGTTCATCGTCTACAAGGACGGCCGCCTGGTCACCCCCGAGCTGACCGGCTCGATCCTGGAGGGCGTCACCCGCGACTCGATCCTGGAGCTTTCCAAGGACCTCGGCCTGCAGCCGGAGGAGCGGCTCATCCCGATCCAGGAGTGGAAGGACGGGGCCGCATCCGGGGAGATCGCCGAGGTGTTCGCCTGCGGGACCGCCGCCGTGGTCACCCCGGTCGGTGAGCTGAAGTGGGACGGCGGGTCGTGCGACCACCGCCGCGAGGGGCACGACGACAAGGTCGCGCTGCAGATCCGCTCGTCGCTGCTGGACATCCAGTACGGCCGGGTCGAGGACTCGCGCGGCTGGCTCACCCGCCTCGCCTGACGTTCCGGACAAATCCGCCGAGTGGCATACATATGTATCGAGTGCACCGGCTGTAGGTATGCCACTCGAACGATATGCACGCCACTCGGCGGCGACCACCTGATGAGACGGGGGTGTCGAATGGTGGACGGGACGTGAGGGGCGGTGCCACGATGTCGGACGTGATGACCCTCGGGTCCGCGGTCACCTCCGCGGCGACGATTATCGACTAGCGCGTCGGACGACCCGGCGCGCGACCTCCCGTTACCCCGGGAGGTTTTTTCGTCCCCGGGCATCACCCACGCGCCGGAGACGGCGCCGGGTCGGGTTTTCACCAAGACCCGCCCCGCCCCACCCGAAAGGCCCCGCGATGAGCGGCTTCGACCTCTACGACACCACCCTCCGCGACGGCGCCCAGCAGGAGGGTCTGCACCTCAGCGTCGATGACAAGCTGGCGGTCGCGCGTCTGCTCGACCAGCTCGGGGTCGGCTTCATCGAAGGCGGCTGGCCCGGCGCGAACCCCAAGGACACCGAGTTCTTCCGGCGGGCACGCACCGAGCTCGTCCTGGGCAGCGCCCGGCTCGCGGCGTTCGGGAGCACCCGGCGCGCCGGCGTACGCGCGTGCGACGACCCGCAGGTCGCCGCGCTGCTGGAGGCGCAGACCCCCGTCGTGACGCTCGTCGGCAAGTCGCACGTGCGCCACGTGACCGATGCGCTGCGCACCTCTCCGGCGGAGAACCTGGCGATGGTCGCCGACACGGTGGCCCACCTGGTCGCGCACGGCCGCACCGTCTACCTGGACGCGGAGCACTTCTTCGACGGGTACGACGCCGATCCGGCGTACGCCGTCGAGGTGGTGCGGGTGGCCGCCGAGGCCGGCGCGGAGGCGGTCGTCCTCTGCGACACCAACGGCGGCATGCTGCCGCACGACATCGAGCGTGTCGTCTCCGCGACTGCCCAGCGCACCGGAGTGCGTCTGGGTATCCACTGTCACAACGACACAGGGTGCGCCGTCGCCAACAGCATCGCGGCGGTGCGAGCCGGTGCGACCCACGTGCAGGGCACCGTCAACGGGTACGGCGAGCGCACCGGCAACGCCGACCTCATCGCGGTGACCACGAACCTGCAGCTCAAGCTCGGCATGCCACTGGTGAGTGACGGGCAGCTCGCGGCTGCCGTGCACGTGAGTCACGCCGTCAGCGAGATCACCAACCTCCCGCCCTTCGAGCGGGCGCCGTACGTCGGGGCGAGCGCGTTCGCGCACAAGGCCGGGCTGCACGCGAGCGCCCTACGGGTCGACCCCGACCTCTATCAACACATCGACCCGGCGCTGGTGGGCAACGAGATGCGCACGCTGGTCTCGGACATGGCCGGCCGGGCGAGCATCGAGCTGAAGGGCCGCGAGCTCGGCTACGACCTGGCCGGTCGGCCCGAGCTGCTGGCCCGGGTCTTGCGCCGGGTCAAGGAACTCGAGGGCGCGGGGTGGACCTTCGAGGCAGCCGACGCGTCGTTCGACCTGCTGCTGCACGAGGAGGTGCAGGGGCGGCCCGCCGCCCTCTTCGAGCTGGAGTCGTGGCGGGTGCGCACCGATGCCGAGGGGAGCGCGAGCGCGCTGTCCGAGGCGACCCTGGAGCTTCGCGTCGAGGGACGCCGGCAGGTCGCGGTGGGAGAGGGCAACGGCCCGGTCAACGCGCTGGACCACGCGCTGCGGCAGGCGCTCACCCCGGCGTACCCGCGCCTCGTCGAGCTGGAGCTCATCGATTTCCGGGTCCGGATCCTCGACGCCGATCACGGCACCGACGCGACCACCAGGGTGCTCATCGACACCACCGACGGCGAGCGCACCTGGACCACGGTGGGGGTGGGCCCGAACATCGTGCACGCCAGCTGGATCGCGCTGGTCGACTCCTTCACCTTCGGGATGCTGCGGTGTCCGTCGCGCGCGGAACCGGTCGCTCGCGGGGCGATCGCGCGCTGATCGCGAGCTCCGCCGGCCCGCATCGCTGGGCGGTCTCGGTTCGCCGGTGTCGCCCGGCGTGATTAAGGTCGACACGTGCGTATTGCGAGGTACACGACAGGCGAGGATCCGACGTACGGGCTGGTCGACGGCGCGGGGGAGAAGATCGCCCAGATCAGCGGCGACCCCCTCTACTCCAAGATCGAGCTCACCGGCGTCACCACCACGGTCGACGAGGTGCGCCTGCTCGCGCCGGTGATCCCGCGCTCGAAGGTGATCGGCATCGGCAAGAACTACGCCGAGCACGCCCGCGAGATGGGGGGCGAGGCGCCGAAGGAACCGCTCATGTTCCTCATCCCCAACACCGCCGTCGTCGGCCCCGGCGACCCGGTCGTCATGCCGCGGCAGAGCGAGCGGGTCGACTACGAGGGCGAGCTCGCGGTCGTCATCGGCCGGATGTGCCGCGACGTGTCGGTGGAGGAGGCGCGGTCCGTGATCTTCGGCTACACCTGCGCCAACGACGTCACCGCGCGCGACCTGCAGAAGAGCGACGGGCAGTGGTCGCGGGCGAAGGGGTTCGACACGTTCTGCCCCCTCGGCCCCTGGATCGAGACCGACCTGGACGTCAGCGACCTGCGGCTGCGCACCCGCCGGGGCGATGAGGTGGTGCAGGACGGCACGACCGCCGACATGATCCACGACATCCCCACGCTGATCTCGTACGCGTCGCAGGCGTTCACGCTGCTGCCCGGCGACGTGATCCTCACCGGCACGCCCGAGGGAGTCGGGCCCGTCGAGTCCGGGCAGAGCGTCGAGATCGAGATCGAGGACATCGGCGTGCTGCGCAACCCGTTCGTCCGTCACGGCGCGGACGCGTGACGAACATCTCCGGCCTCCTGGCGGTCGGCGGCCGGAGCCGACCGTAGGCTTCCATCGTGTCTGATGCGCCGATCGGGATCTTCGACAGCGGGTACGGCGGGCTCACCGTCGCCCGTGCAGTCCTGGATCAGCTCCCCCACGAGTCGGTCGCCTACCTGGGCGACACGCTGCGCGCGCCGTACGGCCCGCGGCCCATCGCCGAGACCCGAGCCTTCGCTCTGCAGTGCCTGGACCGGCTGGTCAACCACGGCGTCAAGGTGCTGGTGATCGCCTGCAACACCGCCAGCGCCGCGGTCCTGCACGATGCGCGGGAACGCTACGACGTGCCGGTCGTCGAGGTGATCCGCCCGGCCGTACGCCGGGCCGTGCGCGCCACCCGCAACGGGCGGGTCGGGATCATCTCCACCAAGGGCACGCACCAGTCCGGCGCCTACCTCGACGCGTTCGCCGCGGCACCGCAACTGCAGGTGACGAGCGAGCCGTGCCCACGGTTCGTGGATCTGGTCGAGTCCGGCGTCACCGGGGGCCCGGAGATGCTGTCGTACGCGCGGGAGTATCTGGAGCCGCTGCGCGAGCGTGACATCGACACGCTGGTGCTCGGCTGCACGCACTACCCGCTGCTGACGGCGGTGATCTCCTACGTGATGGGCGACGGTGTCACGCTGGTGTCCTCCGCCGAGGAGACCGCCAAGGACGTCTACCGGGTGCTCGCCGACCGTCACGAGTTGCGACCGGATCACCTCGCAGCGCCCGAGCATTCCTTCACCACCACCGGTGACCCCGACAGGTTCCGCGCGCTGTCCAAGCGTTTCCTCGGGATGGGCCCGGAGTTCGATCACGTCTTCGTCAACGACTTCGCCCAGCACGATGCTGCGACGCCTGAGGCAGACCCGACGGACCGTGGCGACACGCACGGCTCGTCGGGTGCTCTCGAGCACCCGTTGGAGGCGATGACGGGGTCGGCCCGATGAAGCTCACCGTCGTCGGATGCTCCGGATCGTTCCCCGGTCCCGACTCGCCCGCCTCGTGCTATCTGGTGCAGGCCGAGCACGAGGGCCGTCTGTGGAGCGTCGTGCTCGACCTCGGCAACGGCGCGCTCGGTCCGCTGCAGCGGCACGTGCGTCTGGACGAGATCGACGCGATCGTTCTTAGTCACCTGCACCCCGATCACTGTCTCGATCTGTGCGGACTGTTCGTCGTGCAGAAGTACGACCCCATGGTCACTGCGGGATCGCACCCGCCGATACCGGTCTACGGTCCGCAGGACACCGGGGCACGCATCTCCCGCGCGAACGGCGTCACACTGGAGGAGATCCAGGACGTGCACGGCCTTGACCCCGAGTTCGACTTCCGCACCCTCACCTCCGGCCGGAGCTTCACGGTCGGGCCGTTCACTCTCACCCCTCGTCTGGTCAACCACCCGGTCGAGGCGTACGGCGTACGCATCGAGGCCGACGGCCGGACGCTCGCCTATACCGGTGACACCGATGTGTGCGGCGCGCTCACCGACCTGCTGGGCGGCGCGCACCTCGCCCTTACCGACTCGGCGTTCGTCGAGGGCCGCGACACCGTGGAGGGCATCCACCTGACCGGTGCGCGGGCGGCGCAGGCGGCGCTCGACGCCGGCGGCGTCGGGCGCCTGATGCTCACCCACATCCCGCCGTGGAACGACCCGGAGACCTGCCGCAAGGAGGCCGCCGGCATCTGGCCCGGCGACGTCGAGCTGGCCCGTCCCGGCGCGGCGTACGACATCTGACCGGCGGACGGCGGGGAGGGAACGGTCAGGGGGGCCTCCTATCGTGGAGGCATGACGGACACCACCACCTCGACCCCGACCGCAGCGACCTCCGCCAGTTCCCGGGGCGCCGGCCGCCACGACGGCCGCGCGGCCGACGAGCTGCGCGAGGTGCGCATCACCCGCGGGTGGCTGGACCACGCCGAGGGGAGCGTGCTGGTGGAGTTCGGCAAGACCCGCGTGCTGGTCGCAGCGTCGTTCACCGAGGGGGTGCCGCGCTGGATGAAGGGTCGCGGCACGGGGTGGATCACCGCGGAGTACGAGATGCTGCCGCGCGCCACCAACACCCGCTCGGACCGCGAGTCGCGCAAGGGCAAGGTGGGCGGCCGCACCCACGAGATCTCCCGGCTCATCGGCCGCAGCCTGCGCGCCATCATCGACACGAAAGCCCTGGGGGAGAACACGATCGTGCTCGACTGCGACGTGCTCCAGGCAGACGGCGGCACCCGCACGGCATCCATCACGGGCGCGTACGTCGCACTCGCGGACGCGATCGAGGACGCCCGCGCCAAGGGGCTGATCGCCAAGGGTGCGCAGCCGCTCACCGGGTCGATCGCGGCCATCAGCGTCGGCATCGTCGACGGACAGCCGGTGCTCGACCTGGACTACCCGGAGGACTCGACCGCGCAGACCGACATGAACGTCGTGATGACGGGCGCCGGTGGGTTCGTCGAGGTGCAGGGCACGGCCGAGGGCGCGCCCTTCGACCGGTCCGAGTTGGACAGCCTGCTGGCACTGGCGGCCGACGGCATCGAGGAGCTGACCCGCAAGCAGCAGGAGGCGCTCGCCGTACCGCTCGGTGAGCACCGCCGATGACGACCGTCGTACTCGCGACGCGCAACGCCGGCAAATTGCGCGAATTCCGTGCGTTGATCGACGGATGGTCGGGGCTGCAGGGCATCCGCATCGTCGATGTCTCCGAATTTCCTGATGTGCAGGATGTGGTGGAGTCGGGAGTGACGTTCGAGGAGAACGCCACGCTCAAGGCACGCGCGGTCGCCGCGGCGACCGGGCTTCCTGCCATCGCGGACGACTCCGGGTTGTCGGTCGACGTGCTCGGCGGTTGCCCCGGCGTCTTCAGCGCGCGGTGGGCCGGCACGCACGGCGCCGACCAGGCGAACATCGACCTTCTGCTCGCTCAGACGATGGACGTGACGGCCACCATGGCCGCCCACTTCGTGTGCTGCATGGTGCTGTCGCTGCCCGGCGGCGCCGAACGGATCCGCCGCGGTGAGCTGCACGGCGTCATCACCCGCAACCAACGCGGCACCGACGGGTTCGGCTACGACCCGATCTTCGAACTGCCCGACGGGCGCACCCTGGCGCAGCTGCCCGCGCAGGAGAAGAACCAGATCTCTCATCGAGCGATCGCGATGCGGGCCATCCGCGAGGACCTGGGGGACACCCTCACGTGAGCACTGTGCGCGAGGCCGAAGAGACGACCCACGAACCGTCCGCGGCCCGCGCGTGGGTCGCGGTGCTGGGAGGCATCGCGGCCGGCGCGGGCACCATCGGGGTAGCCGAGCTGCTGGCCGGTCTCATGGAGCGGTTCGGGTGGAGCGGTGGGATCCCCTCTCCGGTGATCGCCGTTGGAGAGGCCTTCATCGACCGGACACCTCCGTGGCTGAAGGACTTCGCGGTCAACAACTTCGGCACCAACGACAAGGCGGTGCTCCTGGCCGGCATCGGCGTCGTGCTCTTCCTGCTCTCGTGCCTGATCGGTCTGCTGCTGCGCCGCGTGCCGGTGGCCGCGCTCGTCGGCTTCGTCCTGCTGCTCGCGGTCGCCATGGCCGCGGTCCTCACCCGCCCGGGCGCGCGGCCCGCCGATCTCATCCCGACGGTCGTCGGCGGACTGGTCGGCCTGTGGGTGTTGCACCGGTGGCGTGGGCTGCTGAGCGTGGGCGTCGGCCGGCGTGAGATCAGCACCGAGCGCCGGCAGGTGCTCACCTGGACGATGCTGAGTGTCGTCGGGGGAGGCCTCGCCCTGGCGGCGGGGCGTGCCGTGAGCGGCAGTGCGCGGGCGATCCAGGCCGCGCGCGCGACCTTCGTGGCCCCGGAGGTGCAACATCCGGTGCAGGTGCCGGCCGGTGCTCCGGTCGACGTACCCGGCATCACGCCGTACATCGTGCCGAACGGGCAGTTCTACCGCATCGACACGGCGCTGCAGGTGCCGCAGGTCGAAGCATCCGGATGGAAACTGAAGGTCACCGGGATGGTCGACCACGAGGTCGAGATCGACTGGAAGACGTTGCTGTCCAAGCCGATGCAGCAGGCCATGATCACCCTGATGTGCGTGTCCAACGAGGTGGGCGGCAGCCTCAACGGCAACGCGATCTGGACCGGGTGGCCCGTGCGCGAGCTACTCAAGCTGGCGGGACCGCAGGCGGGTGCCGACATGGTGCTGTCCACCAGTGTCGACGGGTTCACCGCCGGTACGCCGATCGGCGCGCTGACCGATGATCGCAACGCCCTGCTGGCGGTCGCGATGAACGGCAAGGCGCTGCCGGTGGAGCACGGGTATCCCGTGCGGTTGGTCGTCCCGGGCCTCTACGGCTACGTGAGCGCGACCAAGTGGCTCACCCAGCTGAAGGTCACGACGTACGCGAAGGACCAGGGCTACTGGATTCCGCGCGGCTGGTCGGCGATGGGACCGGTGAAGATCTCCTCGCGCATCGACGTGCCGCGCGACGGGCGGTCGGTCTCACCAGGCGCGGACGGCACCGTGCCCATCGCGGGTGTCGCCTGGGACCAGCACACCGGCGTGAGTGGCGTGCAGGTGCGCATCGACGACGGTCCGTGGCAGAGCGCCAAGCTGGGCGAACAGGCCACCGTCGACGCGTGGCGGCAGTGGGTGCTGCACTGGCCCGCGACGAAGGGTCGGCACACCGCCACGGTGCGTGCTGTCGACGCGAAGGGGCAGGTGCAGATCTCGGCCGAGGCGCCGCCCCCGCCGAACGGCTCGACCGGTCTGCACTCGGTGACCTTCACCGTCAGCTGACGGGCGGGGAAAGGCGCGCGGCGATCAGCCGCGGTGCACGTCGACGTAGTGGTCGACGGGTGGGACCTGCTCGTAGAACGGATGCAGCAGCGTCCGCCACTGCTCGTAATCCGCCGACTCGCGGAAGCCGACAGTGTGATCCGCGACCCGCGCCCATTCCACCGACAGCACGTAGTGCGAGGGGTGTTCGACCGATCGGACGAGCCTCACGGAGCGGCACCCGGCCTGACGGCGGATGATCGGCGCCGCCTGGGCAAACGCCGCCTCGTACGCCGCCTCCTGACCCTCCCTGACGTGCAGCTCCACCTGCTCCAGCACGGGTGCCGCCGGTCGCGGATCATCGGGGTGGATCGCCATCAGGTGCTCGGCGTGCCAGACGCCGTCGTACTCCAGGGCGCGCTGGCGGGTGCCCTCGATGGCGAACCCGACGCGCTCGTACATGCGCAGGGCCCGGGGGTTGAAGGTGAACACCGTGAGGGTGATCCGCTCCAGTCCGACCGCGAACCCGTGCTCCACGATCAGGGCGGTCGCGTCCGTCCCCAGGCCGCGGCCCTGTCCCTCCGGTGCGAGCAGGATCCGGAAGTTGCAGCTGCGCGCCGCCGGGTCCCACTCGTTCAGCACGACCTCGCCGACGCATCGGTCGGTGACCACGTCGATGACCGCGAGGTCGAGCCGGTCGGGTTGCTCGACCCGCGACAGGTACCACGCACGCAGTTCGTCATCGGGCTCCGTGCGACCCGCCTCCGCCTGCGCAGTGGAGGTCACTCTCCCGGTCAACCGCCGTACGTCGGGGTCGCCGATCGCCGCCGCCATGACCGGCAGGTCGCGCTCCTCGAACGGCCGCAGCACGACACGCTCGCTGGTGAGGACGGGTTTGCGGGCGAGCGGGGTGTCCGTAGCCATCCCGGGAGACTAGGCGAGATGCCGGCGTACGGCGCGCGGCCTTGCGCGGGCGCCGTCGCGACGGGAGTCTTACCGCCATGGCGATGCGCTGGTGGACCGTGGTCGTCGACTGTCACGACCTGGCGGCCCAGGCCCGATGGTGGGCGCAGACGCTGGACTGGGAGTTGGCCTACGAGTCGCCGGAGGAGGCCGTGATCGTCCCGCCGCACGCGATGACGACCACCCCGGCGTCCGTGCAGGAGTGGCTGCAGGTGGGTCCCGGGCTGGTCTTCGTGCAGGTGCCGGAGCGCAAGACGGTCAAGAACCGCCTGCACATCGACCTCGCGCCGCACACCACCCAGGACCGGGACGCCGAGATCCAGGCGCTGTTGGATCGGGGCGCCACCAGGGTCGACGTCGGCCAGGACGACACTGAGGTCACCTGGGCCGTGCTGGCCGACCCCGAGGGCAACGAATTCTGCGTGCTCTCCTCGAGAGAGTGACGCGATGACCCTGATCGACCTGCCGGACGGCCGACGCTTCGACATACGCGTCGACGGACCCGACGACGCGCCGGTGCTGCTCTTCCATCACGGCACTCCGGGCTCGGTGCCGGCGTTCGGCTTCCTGGTCCGTGCGGCCGCGGATCTGGGTCTGCGCACCGTCACGTACGCCCGTGCGGGGTATGGCGATTCGACCCGTAACCCCGGCCGCGACGTGGCCGCGGTCGTGCCCGACATGATCGCGATCCTCGACCACCTCGGGGTGGCGCGGTGTGTCACCGCCGGGTGGTCGGGCGGCGGACCGCACGCGCTGGCGTGCGGGGCGCTCGCGCCGGAGCGGTTCGGCGGTGTGCTCGTGATGGCCGGTGTCGCGCCGTACGACGCGGCCGGTCTGGACTTCCTGGCCGGGATGGGCGAGGACAACGTCGAGGAGTTCGACGCGACGCGGGCCGGCGAGACCAGGTGGCGCGAGGTGATGGAGACGTCGGTGCGTGAGCTGGCGGACGCGACCCCGCAGAACATCATCGAGAGCATGTCCTCGCTGCTCCCGCAGGTCGACCGCGCAGTGCTGAGCGAGGAGTTCGGCGACGACCTGGCCGCCGGTTTCCGCGACGGTCTGCGGGTCAGTGGCGACGGCTGGCTCGACGACGATCTGGCGTTCGTGCGGCCGTGGGGGTTCGACCTCGCGCAGGTGCGGGTGCCGACCTCCCTGTGGCAGGGCAGCGAGGACCTGATGGTGCCGTTCGCGCACGGTGAATGGCTGGCGGGGCACCTTCCCGGCGTCCGCGCGCACCTGCTGCACGGCGAGGGCCATCTGTCGGTGGTCATCGGCAGCATCGCGGCGATGCTCGACGAACTCGTGGCGTCACCGGCCTGAGTGCGCGTCCTGCGGGTGCGTCAAGTGCTCGTAGCGGAATGTGGATAACCACGGAATGAACCACTCCCGCGTGGGGGATGTGGATAACTGTGGACCGAATCATAAACACTGACAAGGGTATTCGTCGGATTCGTCCTTGTGCGATGTATCGAACACGCGTATGATTCAGGGTAGATGGCAAGGGGTGCCATCAGCAGTGCAGGAGGGGTCATGGCGCAGTCGACGAGCGACATCCATGGGCCTGCTGCGCCAGGTACAGGTGCTCGGTTGATGGCCCTGCTGGGGGAGTTCAGCTCCGCGTTGGAGGAGTGGCCGACCGCGTTGTAACAGTTGGACGAGGCCGCGCTGGGTGAGGTCGTCGGGGGCATGCTGCGGATTACCTCCCGTGCGGAGAACGTCGCGGCGCTGGCGACCGCGGATGCGCTGAGCCGCGGGACCGTGGCGAGTTCCACGGCGACGGGGGCACCGGCGTGGGTGGCCCGGCAGGCGGCGGGTGTGGAGCCGGCTGTGGCCCGCCGGGTCGGGAGGGTGGGGGTGGACTGCGCCGATCCCCGTAACCAGGTCGTGGTTGACGCGCTGGCCGATGGGTCGGCGAGTGTCCCGGTCGCCGACGTGGCCTTGCGGGAGGTGCCGCAGATCCTGCCGCGGCTCCCGATCGCGGACCGGGATGACCTGTTGGGCCGCTACCTGAGCCTGTCGGCTCACGGGGCACGTGCACTGCGGGAGCTCAGCACCCGGATCCTGGGTGAGTACGCCCCCGCACGCCTGGTCTGCGACGAGGAGCGTCAGCAGGCGTGCGAGTCGGTGTTCTGGGCCGACCTGCCCAGTGGCCTGACCCGGTTCGTCGCCGAACTGTCCGGCGGGCACGCCGCGGTCGTGAAGCACGCCCTGCGCGCCCTGTCCGCACCCGCGCCAGTGGAAAGCGAGGAACAGGACACCCGGACCCCGGCCAAACGTCGCGCGGACGCCCTGGTGCGACTGATCGACACCGCCGCAGGCGTCCTCGACGGCACCAGCCCGCGGCCGGTCGGAGAATTCGGCGGCACCGCCAAGATCCTCGTCACGATGGACTACGTGACCTTGTACGAAGGGCTCCGCGAAGCGGGCCGGCTCAACCAGGACAGCCAACGTGGTTCGCACACCACAGGATCGGCGCCGACGTACCTACCAGGAATCGGGCACACCACCGACGGGGACCACCTCGACGCCGGCACCCTGCGACGGCTGGCGTGCGACGCCGACCTCATCCCCGCAGTTCTCGGAAGCGAATCCGAACCCTTGGACGTCGGACGCGCCAGACGCCTCTTCACCGGCGGCCTGCGGACCGCGATCATCCACCGAGACCAGCACTGCACCTTCCCCGGCTGCGAAAGACCACCCGACTGGTGCGACGCCCATCATGTGAGGCCCTGGTGGGCCGGCGGACAGACAACACTCACCAACGCCACACTGCTCTGCGCCCGCCACCACACCATCGTGCACCGCGACCTGCTCACCGCCACCGTCACACCCACCGGCGTCACCTGGGACCTCACCCCCGGGCTCATGCCCACCAAACCCGGCCAGCGACCCGCCGCATGACGCTGACGGCGGCCAGGGTGACCGGGCTGTGCTCGCAAGCGTCCCGTGAGGCACCGCCGAGGGCTCAACCGGGCGATGATCGATGTGCGCGAGGCGGGACTCGAACCCGCACACCCGAAGGAACCAGGACCTAAACCTGGCGCGTCTGCCAGTTCCGCCACTCGCGCGCCGGATCATCGTAAGGCGCGGCGATGCTCAGGCGAGTTGCAGTGCCTTCCGCAGCGATGCGACGTGCCCGGTGGCCCGCACGTTGTACTTCGCCAGGGCGATCCTGCCGTCGGGGTCGACCACGAAGGTCGAGCGGATCACGCCGACCACGGTCTTGCCGTAGAGCTTCTTCTCGCCCCACGCGCCGTACGCCTCGAGCACGCCCTTGTCGGGGTCGGCGAGTAGCGGGTAGGTCAGCGACTCCTTCTCGGCGAACTTCACCAGCTTGTCCGGGCCGTCGGGGGAGATGCCCAGCACGTCGTACCCGGCCGCTCGCAGCGGCTCCAGGGAGTCGCGGAAGTCGCAGGCCTCGGTGGTGCAGCCGGGCGTCATGGCCGCGGGGTAGAAGAAGATCACCAGGTGCCGGCCGGCGTAGTCGGAGAGGGAGACCTGCTCCCCGGTGTGCGAGGTGAGGGTGAACGCCGGCGCGGTGTCGCCGGTCTCGAGTCGTGTCACGTTGTACTCCCAGATCGTCGGGTTGCAGGTGCGTTATCGTCTCAGCTGAGTCCGAACGCCGGTCGATGCAGCTCAGTGCGACCCACCACGCCCCTCTCGAGGAGATTCCATGGCCGACAAGTCCAAGCCCGCAGCGCCGACCGCCAAGGACATCGAGGCCGACCTCGCCGCCAGCCGTGAGCGTCTGGCCAGCACCATCGACGAGCTCGCCTTCCGCGCGCAGCCCAAGGAGATCGCCCGGCGCGGTGCCGAGGGCGCGAAGCTGAAGGTCAACGACCTGACCCGCACCCCGACCGGTGAGCTGGAGACCGACAAGATCGGGTACGCGGTCGGTGGCATCGGCGCCGTGTCTCTCCTGCTCGGTCTGCTGCGCCGGGCCCGTTCCTGACGTTGTCGAACGGCGGCCAGCCCGCGCCGCAACCGGGTCGCCTGCCGATCCGGATGCTGCACGACCGGCTGCTCGTCTCCACCGAGGGGGAGGCGGGAGAACGACGTTCCGGCGGCGGGATCGTCATCCCCGCGACCGCGAGCGTCGGCCGGCGACTGGTGTGGGGGCTGGTGATGGCCACGGGCCAGCACGTGCGACAGGCGCAGGTCGGTGACCGGGTGCTCTTCGACCCCGAGGAGCGCGCTGAGGTCGAACTGTCCGGACGCGACTACATCCTGCTGCGTGAGCGCGACCTGCACGCCATCGCCCAGGACGAGACCGACGAGGGCGGCACCGGCCTCTACCTCTGATCCGTCGTTCATCCGGATCACTCCCGCTCGTCACCTCCCGGACAGCTTCGGGGGGTGGGGTGCGTGCAGCCCCCGGCGTCCGGTCGGGGTCGCCCGCCCCAGGAGGACCCTCGATGACCCCTCGCATGAGCAGAACCGCCGCAGTCTGCGCGGCCGTCGTGTCGGTCGGCGCGCTCGCCGTCACCGCGACCCCGGCCCTCGCCCATCCAGCACCGCACAAGCCCACTGATCCGCGCGCGGCGGTGCAGCTGTTCACCGAGCAGGTCCCGTCGATGGGCACCGTGGGCGGTGTCCGCATCGACGGGGCCGGATACGGGTCGTCGTTCACCGCGCAGCCCGGATCCTCCACCGTCTTCTACGGTCTGACCGACCGCGGCCCCAACGCCGACGGCCCGAACGGCACCAAGGTGGAGCCGCTGCCGGACTTCACCCCGGCCATCGGCAAGTTCCGTCTGGTGGGCGGAAAAGCCAAGCTGCTCCAGTCGATTCCGCTGCGGGCCGCGGACGGCACGCCGTACAACGGCCGGGTCAGCCTCGCCGGGAGCACCGGCGAGACGATCACCGACCTGAACGGCAAGGTGCTCGCGCCGAGCCCGTACGGCTACGACCCCGAGGGGCTCGTCGCGATGCGGGACGGCAGCTTCTGGGTCTCGGACGAGTACGGCCCGTTCGTCACGCACTTCTCCCGGGACGGTCGCCAGCTGGAACGGCTCAGCCCGTTCGACGGCTCCCTGCCGGTCGAGTTGCGCGAGCGTGAGCCCAACAAGGGGATGGAGGGGCTCACGGTCACCCCGGACGGGCGGACCCTGGTGGGGATCATGCAGGCCGGGCTGAACGCCCCCGACGGCCCCAAGTCAAAGAACGTCACGCCGGTGCGCATCGTCACGATCGATCTGCGGACCCGGCGGACCGCCGAATACCTCTACCTGCTGCACAACACGGCAGGGCCGACCACTGCCGTCAGCGAGATCAGCGCGATCGACGACCACACCTTCCTGGTCGACGAGCGCGACGGGAAGATGGAGCCCGGCGCGAACAAGAAGCTCTACAAGGTCGACCTGCGCGGCGCCACCGACGTCGGCAAGTTCGCCGCAGTGCCGGGGGCTCGGTACGACGACTCGGCCGGCGGCCTGCTGGTCGGCGGCAAGACCATCGAGGGCCTGGTCGGCAAGGCCGACACGGCGGACTCCGCGTCGCTGCTGGAGGAGGCGCACATCCGCCCCGTCACCGCGAGCCTCTTCCTCGACGTCGCCGGCCTCGTGACGGCGATCGATCCTAAGGGCGGCTTCTTCGGCCACGACAAGATCGAGGGCGTGGCCGTGTTGAACCATGGTCGTCAGGTGGTCATCTCCAACGACAGCGACTTCGGCATCGACGGACTGTCGAACGACACGCCGCCGTTCCAGCTGCACGCGAAGCTGCTGCCCGACGGCACACAGGACACCGGCCAGCTGCTGCGCGTCGACCTGAGCAAGGTGCCGGCGGCGTACGTCGGCTGAGGCGCCGCTAGGAACGACTGATGCCCGGCAGCACATGCTGCCGGGCATCAGTCGTACTGCAAGGTGGTGCGCCATCAGGGACTCGAACCCCAAACCCGCTGATTAAGAGTCAGCTGCTCTGCCAATTGAGCTAATGGCGCGAGGACCGTAAGGCCTCGCAGACTGTATCAGGGGCGTTCTGCCGTCGCGAAATCGATTCCGGTGGGGCGCATCCCGGCCTGGGGCGGGTAGGTTTCCACGTACGGCGCACGCCCCGACTCGAAGGACCGATGCGATGACTGTCATACCGGACCTGCCCGTCGAACGGCCGCAGGACGAGGTGCCGCTGGCGCCGGAGAAGCCGTCCTGGTCAGTCGCCCTCAAACGTGCTCGCGCCCGCTTCTCCCAGGACGACTGCACGGACAAGGCAGCGGCGCTGACCTACTACGCCATGCAGTCGATCTTCCCCGGGCTGATCGCGTTGCTGTCCCTCATCAACGTGTTCGGCAACGGCAAGAAGACCACGACGAGCCTGGTCAACATCCTGGCGTCGATCGCGGGGAAGTCGCCCAAGGATCTGCACGCGATCACCGACTTCATCAACAACATCAACACCGCCGGTGGCGGCATCATCGCGTTGATCGTCGGCATCGCCGGCGCGATCTGGTCGGCCTCGGGATACGTCGGGGCCTTCGGTCGCACGCTCAACCAGATCTACGACATCGGCGAGGGCCGCCCGTTCATCCGGTTGCGCCCGGTCCAGCTGCTGGTCACGGTCGTCGACATCGTCCTGATCATGATCCTGATGTTCGCCCTCACGACGACCGGCAAGGTGGCCACCTCGATCGCGGCGGAGGTCGGCATCCCGAGCCAGGCGGTCACGATCTGGGACATCGCGAAGTGGCCCTTCGTGGTCCTGATCGTCGTCTTCCTGATCTCGCTGCTCTACTGGGCCACCCCGAACGTGCGCAAGACCAAGCGAATGCTGCTCAGCTGGGGAGCGCTCGTGGCCTTCGTGGTCTGGGTCATCGGCTCGGTGGTCCTGCTGACCTACTTCACGTTGACCAACGGATCCAGCTACACCAAGACCTACGGCATCTTCGCCGGCGCGATCATGTTCCTGCTGTGGCTCTGGATCACCAACCTGGCCATGCTCTTCGGTGCCGAGCTGGACGCCGAGCTGATCCGCACCCGACAGCTGCGCTCGGGCATGCCCGCCGAGGAGATGATCCTGCTGCCCGCTCGCGACGAGAGCGGCCTGGAGAAGAAGTCCGATAAGCAGCTGGCTCTCGTCGAGCAGGCCCATGGACTGCGTGCGGAGGCCGAACGCGAGACCGCGAGCCCCGACTCCCGCGCCCTGGAGCGGTTCGTGCAGGATCAGGCCGAGTCCAGGGAGGGCAAGAACCCGTACGGGCCCGATGTGCGCACGATGCGGGTCACGAAGGATGAGAGTGTGACCGACACCCCCCGGCAGGTAGGCGATGTCCGGCTCGACCGGCAGGACAGTTCCCCCAGCGCAGGAAGGCAGGCAGTGATGACCCCGACGTCCGGTGATCCCGCACAGCAGCGGGAGCAGATTGAGAGAGCGCGCAGCGAGCGCTCGGCCGTCGCCGTCGCGAAGGCTCAGCGCGAACGCGTCGTCCGTGACCGTCTGGCGGCCGTCGAGGCCAAGGCCGCGAAGAAGCGTGCAGCGCAGGAGAAGAAGCGCCAGGAGCAGCTGAAGGCGTCCGAGGAGGCGTTGCCGCGGAGCAAGCGCTGGGAGGCGGTCGAGGCCATACGCGCCCAGTTCGCCCCGCGTAGCTCGCGGGCGCGCGACGAGGTCGAGGCCGAGCGCAGTGCCCGACGTGCCGAGTTCGAGGCGAGCGTGCAGGACGCGAAAGACGCCAGGGCGGCTGCAGCTCGCGAGGCGCCCGCCCCGCTGCCGGCCGACGGTTCGCACGTCGCGGAGGACCACGAACTTCCGCAGCGCCCGGAGGACGTCGACGCGCGCGAGAGCGCGTCGCGGGCGATCGTCGACGCCGAACGCACCCACCGGCGCGAGGAGTGGTACGCCACCCACCAGCGCTGACGGCGTACGCGACACGAGGGTGCGCGAGAAGCTGCCCAGCGCACCCGCGACCGCCTGATTGAGAGGCGCTCACGCGCGTCGCACCCAGGCTCGCGCGGACGTGCAGCAGGATGGACCCATGATCGGAATCGTTGCTGTCCTGTTGGTGATCTGGCTGGTTCTCGTGGTTCTCGGGTTCGTGATCAAGGGACTTCTGTGGCTGGCCCTCATCGGCGTCGTCCTCTTCGTGGCCACCGGCATCTGGGGCTGGTTGCGCGGTAGGTCCAGGACCTGACCCACGCCGTCGGCACATGAAAGACGCCCTGGCATCACCTCATCGTGATGCCAGGGCGCTTCGTGGGGTGAGTGACGGGACTTGAACCCGCGACCACCGCGACCACAACGCGGTGCTCTACCAGCTGAGCTACACCCACCATGGCGCCGCCGGGTGCCTGGACGGATCCGGGCGGAGGCAGCGCGGACGATCATACCTGCCGGACGACCGTGCTTCCGACCGCCCCGGCAGTGCGCTCAGTGAGCTTCCAGCGGCTCCGCGAGAGCTCGGGCGGCCTTGGTGTCGGGGCCGGGTGGTGGCACGAACACGGCCTGACGCCAGTAGCGCAGCTCGTCGATGGACTCGCGGATGTCGGCCAGCGCACGGTGCCCGCCGTGCTTGGCCGGGGCCGCGTAGTAGGCCTTGGGGAACCAGCGGCGTGACAGCTCCTTGATCGAGGACACGTCGATGATCCGGTAGTGCAGGTGCGCCTCGAGCGCGGGCATGTCGCGGGCCAGGAACCCCCGGTCGGTGCTCACCGTGTTTCCGCCGAGCGGCCAGCGGCGCTCCTCCGGGGCGTGTTCGGTGATGTAGGCCATCACCTGCTCCTGCGCATCCTGCATGGACATCCCGCCGGACAGCTCCTCCAGCAGACCACTGCTGGTGTGCATGTCGCGCACGAAGTCGTTCATCTGCTCCAGGGCGGCCGCCGGCGGCTTGACGACGACGTCGACACCGTCGCCGAGCTGGTTGAGATCGAAATCGGTGACCAGGGCGGCGACCTCGATGAGTGCGTCGTGCTCCAGGGACAGTCCGGTCATCTCGCAGTCGATCCACACGATGCGATCCGTGCGTGCTTTGTCATCGCTCACAACCGCCACCCTAGGGGCCGCGTCCGTCAGTCGATTCACGCCGTGCTCGTCTTATCTTTGTGGTGTGAGCACCGAGGCGCCCCGGGGTGCGCCGGTCCCGGGTCAGAAGCGTCCGTCGTACCGACCTGCCCTGCTGCTGCACCGGCCGATCCTGCGGCACTGGCTCGCGGTCGCGCTGCTCGCCGTGTTCTTCGGCGCGTGCGGCTACTCGGTCCTGAAGATCGTCCGCGCGCAGTCCGGCGTGACGGCCACGGTGCTGGGGATCATGCTGTCGCTGGTCGTGCTCGGCATCATCGTGCCGGTGCTGCTCTGGTTGGACCGGTTCGAGCGGGAGCCGCCCCAGCTGCTCGTCATGGTCTTCGCCTGGGGCGCCTGCGTGGCGACCCTCGGGGCGCTCACCCTCAATCAGTTCGGGGGCACGCTCGTCGGGGTCAGACCCGGTGACAGCCTCCTCGACGTCACGGTCGCGCCGGTCGTCGAGGAGAGTCTGAAGGGTCTGGCGCCTCTGCTGATCCTGCTGCTCTGGCGCCGGGAGATCGACGGTGTCGTCGACGGGATGGTCTATGCCGGGATGACGGCAGCCGGCTTCGCCGCGGTCGAGGACGTCTTCTACCTGGCCCAGGGTTACTCCACCGCCGGTCGGCACGGGCTCTTCGCGACCTTCCTGGTGCGCGTGGTCATGAGCCCGTTCGCCCACCCCCTCTTCTCTCTGTGTGTGGGCATCGGCATCGGTCTGTCCGCGACATCGGGCCGATGGCTGGTGCGCATCGCGGCGCCGATCATCGGCTGGTGTTGCGCGGTGTTGCTGCACGCGGGCTGGAACGCCGGCGCCGTCCTCGCGATCCACGGGTCGGTGTGGACCTACCTCCTGCTGCAGCTGCCGCTCTTCGCGGCGTTCGTCGCGATCGTGGTGACCGCCCGGCGGCGGGAGGCGGCGCTGATCGACCGGCACCTGCGCCACTACGTCGAGACCGGTGACCTCACCCTGCCCGAGGTGGCGATGCTCGCCTCGATCCCGGAACGCCGGTACGCCCGGGCCTGGGCGGGCGCGCACTACGGTCGGCTCGGCGAAAATCAGATGCGCCAGTTGCAGGACGCCGGCAGCGAACTCGCGCTGCTACAGGCCCGGATCGCGCACGGACAGCGCGGAGCCCGACTGTGGGCGGATGAGCGCGACCTGCTGAACGTGATCGCGGGGTGCCGCGAGCCCTACCTCGACACGGCGCTCTACCGGCGCGGGTGAACCGCTCGTCGGCGTCCGTGCCGTCTGTGCCTCCGGCGGGGTTCTCAGGCGGCCTGGACGAGGAGCGCTGCTGTCGGCTCGCACTGCCCGGTGGGTTGTCGGCGCTTCGGTCACTTTCCTGCGCGCGGCGTACACGCCCCGGGTGGGTCGTCGGCGCCGCGGTCACTTACCGGCGTCCGCTGTACGGGCCCGGGTGGGGTGTCGGCGGCGCGGTCACTTCCTGACGTCCGATGTACGCGCCCAGGCCGAAGAAGTCGCGTCCTTCAGTCGTGTGCCCTGCGATTCCGTCTCCCGATCCAGGCCCCAGCGAAAGAAGCGATGGGGATGCCCGCGACTGCGAGCCAGTCTCCTGTTCGGGCGAGGGAAACGAGCAGCACTCCGCAGACCAGGAGGAGCCCCACGAGGAGGAATCTCGCGCGCAACGTGGCAGGCCGCCATCGGGAGGGGGTGGCCTGTCGCTTCACGACGCTGCCCTTCTGATGCGAGCGGTGGACGAACTGGTGCCCCCGGCAGGACTCGAACCTGCGACCTAGGGATTAGAAGGCCGAAACTAGCACCTCCGGAGCAATACCGAACCAGTACCGATGAGCAACCCGGCGATACTGAATTAAATTGCAGTCCAACTGAATTCGTCGAGCAACGCTGGTTGTCCGGCTCCGGTCCGGTAGAGGTTCGGCGTGGCGGCGGTGGAGGGGATTTCGCGAGCCTGCCGGATCGGCGCGACGGAATCCAACGCCATTTCCAACGGAAACCGCCGGATTCATACGTGAGAGTGCAGTTTGCCCCGACCGCAACGGTTTTGCGTCTGCGAAGGGCTACCGGATCGCCGCCGGACGAGGTATAACTAACTCACCGCACGGCCGAGTAGGAACCGGGAACGACCGGGAGGCCAGCGGGACCGCGAAGACCCGCACACGGGTCGAGATGCCCAGGAGTACCCCGCCAGCGGGGACGTGCCGCAGAAGCGCACGTGACGCAAGCCAGATAGCTGGCGCGCTCCTGCACCCACTTGTGAGGCATCTCGTGAATACCGCTCCGTCCACCACTCCGCCCGACCTGGGCATCCTCGACGACGAGGGCGTGTGCCGCGTTCTCGGCATATCCGACCGGCAACTCGCCCGCCTCCGTAGCTCCGCGCAGATCCGATGGAGCACGCTTGGCCACTCCCGGCGCTACCGGGTCCGCGATCTTGAAGACCTGCTCGACCGCACCGCCAACGGCGCCGGTGACGTGCGATGAGCGCCACTGCAACCCAGAACACGCTGACCACTGAGGACGCCGCCCGGGAGGTCATTTGCGAACTCACGGGTTTGGACGTGCTGATAGTTCGGCACTTGACGACCGGGCCGATGGCCGGGTGGTGGTCGATCAGCGCAGCCGGAGCGCGTACGGTCGCTCATCCGCCGCGCTCTGCGAGCACGCGCCGTGCGCTCCGGGAGCCCGAAGCGTTGAATGGGCTCCTGGACGCGCTCCGGCGCGAGGCTGACCCCGACGCTCCGCCGCTCCGGCTCAACCGGAGGTCGACGCGGCGCGTGATGGCTGCGCTCCACACGCTGGCTGAGGCGGGCGAGGCGTAATGGGTTCGGATGAGTATGTGTTCGCCGAGACCAACGCAGAGATGACCGCGATTTCCAATCTTCTGGCTCCGAGCGCGTGGCCGGTGAAAGTCACCCCCGCGCTCGCGCTTTCGGAGCAGCCGGATGGGTTCGAGGCATGGGCCTGCTGCCGGCATCTGCGACAAGGGCTGATGACGGCCGCAGAGCACGCCGATCACTCAGCCCACGGCAAGCACGATGAACGTTGCATCGGGTGCGGCTCCCATGACGTTATCCACGACGACGACATCAAATTCCGTTACCGGCTGCCTGAGGGCGGAGCGATCCCGGTTCATGTGACCTGGAGCGATGGGAAGCGCGAAGTCGCTGAGCTTCCGGCCGGAAGCACCGTGTGTTGGTCACGTCCATGGGCTTTCCGTTGTGCGAACTGCATTCGCGGAGCTGCCGAGGCGGATCGGAATTACCGCATCTACCGCGCGCGTCAAGAGGCCAAGATCGCGGCCGAGCTCCAGCAGATGGCTAACGGCGGCGGCGATCAAACCGGGGATACCCCCTAAGCGCCGTAAGCTACTCGCGAACGCCGCACTGCCGGGCCAGCGCCAGCAGTGCGAGCCGCGAGCCGACCTTTCCCGTCGGTTCGCTGAGGAGGCCGCCCCGTTTAGGGGCTGCTGGCCGGACCGTTCGCGAGGGTTCCAATTCCCCTTTGACACGAACGGATTCAGCTATGCGACCTTCAATTTCTCCCGAGCGCGAGGCGCGCGGTATGCGTGTCATGCGTGCGGTTCGCGACGTTATTGACGCGGAGGGCGCCGACGGTGCCGAGGCACTGCTGTCGTCTCTAGTAACCCCCGCCGATGCCCCGCCCGCTGCGCCAAGCCTGGGTGCGGCGGCCGCGCAGGTCCGAGGGCACCGCGTGAGCTCTCCGGCGCCGCAGGGTGGCACGGGCGCACGTGGGTCGGTACTGACGGCCTCGGGCGCCGCGATCAACGACAGCGCGGGTCTCGCGACCGCGTTCGGCGACGCCGTGGCTGCGGCTCGCCGGGACCGAGCCGGGAACTACCACTCGGTGGCTCGTGCGTCGTACGAGTACCCCGAGGACCGCACGCTCGACGCGATGGACAGTGGCGGCAACACGGCGAAGCTCGACGCGCTGCTTAACCCCGCCGCGATGGTCGCGAGCGGTGGTATCTGCGGGCCGGTCGATGTGGACTTCTCCGTGCCGGTGCTGACGAACGAATCGCGCCCCCTTAAGGACGGCCTGCCGACCTTCGCGGCGAGGCGCGGCGGCGTCCGGTACTTGACCACGCCTTCGCTCGCGAGCAGCAACGCGGCGTCGGCGACCGGGATCTGGACCGAGGCGGCCGACGCCAACCCCGGCGGCGCAACCAAGCCGGTCCTCACGATCTCGTGCGGGGCTGAGACCGAAGTGTTCGTGGACGCCGTGCCTACTCGAATCCAGCTCGGGAATCTCCAGGCCCGCTTTTCGCCCGAGTGGGTCGACGGCATCATCGGGCTCGCTATGACAGCGGCCGCGCGAACCGCGGAGCTCAACCTGCTCGGCAAGATCTCGGCGGGCTCCACGACGGTCTCTTCCGGGCAGCTGCTCGGTGCTGCGCGGGACTTCCTCGGCACCGTGGACGCCGTTGTCGCGGGCATCCGTTATCGGCACCGGCTCGCGGACGGTCACCCCGTCACCGTGCTGCTGCCGGTCTGGATCCAGAACTTGATTCGGTCGGATCTCGTCCGGGAGATGGCGCACGGCGGGGAGATCACGGAGGCCTGGGATCTAACGGTCGCGCAGATTGAGGGGTTGCTCGCGGCCCGGGGCGCGCAGGCGATCTGGCTTCAGGACGGGCCTGCCGCCGCGACGGTCGGCGGGATCGCCGTGCCCGCTCAGACCTTCGGTGCGCAGTCCGCTGGGTCGCTGCTCGATTTCCCGAAAACCGTTGCCTGGCAGGCATTCCCGGCAGGGTCGTGGGTCGCGTTGGAAGGTGGCCGTCTGGACGTGAACGTGGTCCGCGACTCGACCCTGAACGCCACGAACCAGCTTGAAACCTTCGTGGAGACCTTTGAGGGCGTCGCGTACCGCGGCGTCGAATCCCTCGAAGTCATCAGCACGGTCCGGGCCAACGGCCTGAGCGCGGGCACGGTCAACACCAGTACCTACTGACCCCGAACGCCCCGCCCCGTTTTGCGACAGGGATCCGCGGAACGGGGCCGGGATCCATTCACCCAAATTCACACATTCCACACAGGTCAGAGGAAATGAAATGCCAGGAAAAGCCCCGGACCAATATCGGTGCAAGGCGCGAAAGCGATCGACGGGCGAGCGGTGCGGAGGCTGGGCGATCCGCGGCGGGACTGTGTGCGCGAAACATGGCGGAAGCGTCAAAGCGATCAAGGCCGCGGGTGAGCGGCGCTATGCCGTCGAGCAGGTCCGCCAGGCTGTCGATGCGTTCAACGTGCCGCTGCAACATTCCGACCCGGCCGCGACGCTTCAGCGCGAGATTGACCGGACCGCGGGGAACGTCGAGGCGTTGAACGCGATCCTCGCTGGGCGCGGAATCGAGAAGGACCTCCTGCGGGTGACCGAGGAGACGAAGTCCGGCGGTCTCGACGCGGGGACGCTGCGCCGGGTGGAGGCCGCGATCGGCCCGTATGTCGATTTGTATCTGAAGGAACGGGATTTGTTATTGCGGCTAACGCGGACGGCGCTTCAAGTAGGCCTCGAGCAGTGGCGGATCCACCTCCAGCAGCGGCAACTGGATCTCGTTGAGGGAGCGATGCTCGCGATGTTGCAGGAGCTCGGCCACGACGCCCACGAAGATCCCGCCGGACGAGCGGCGATGGCGACCGGGCTGCGTTGGATAGCGACCGCGGCCCGTACGCAAGCGATCGGCAAGCCGGAGTCGCTCCTCAAGCCGCCACTTAAGGGCCGGTAAACGCGAAAGGGCCGGGCGCGCTTTCCACTTCGCGCCCGGCCCCTTTTCGGCGGTCAACCGGGTGTCCACCCAAACCCCACACCAATGAGAACAAGGAGACTCTTATATGTTACCTCGATCCGGCGAATCACGGCGACTCATTGCGGCGTATTCATATCGAAACTCCCGCGGAATTGAACAATTCCAGCATGTGCGCTACGAGCCGAAAGGTTTCGGCTACCGGTACCGCCCAGACCCAGCCGCAAGACCACACGTATGGGTCGCTCGCAAGCCGGTAGGCGCGGAGGCGTACCTCTACCACCTCCCCGAGCTTCTCGCCGCAAAACGGCTGAGGCGGCCGCGGCGAATCTGGCTCACGGAGGGCGAGAAGGACGCCGACTCGGTCGCCGCTCTCGGGGAGGTCGCGACCTCCCACCACGGCGGCGCCGGGAAATTCACCCCCGAGCAAGCGGAGCATTTTCGGGGGTGGCGGGGGTGGCTGATCGTGGCCGCCGATAGCGACCCGACCGGCGCCCGGTGTGCCCTCCTGCGGGCGGACCTGCTGATCGGGGTCGGCATCCGCGAGAACCGCATACGGGTCGCTCGGGCCGCGGTCGGGAACGACGTGAGCGACCACCTTCAAGCGGGGTTGGGCATCCGCGATTTCCGAGGCCAATCGGTGGCCGAGCTCCGCGCCGAGGTCGCGGCGCTGCCTCCCGCCGTTCCGTGGGATGACGGCTACGCGCCGGACGCGGAGAGCGTTGAAAACATTGAGAATTGGACGCCGATTATCCAAGGAGCACCTCATGCCTGACGTGAACGCCACCCCCGAAGACCTCGCGCAGCGGCGGCTGAAACCGTGGCCGGGGTTCGCCGAGTGGGAAGCGTCGCAGGCCGATACGGAGGAGCCTGACTACGACCGCGGCGAGTACGACCGGCAGTGGCGGCGGCGTCGCGCTGCGGCGGCCGTTGAGCGAGACCTCGCCGCCGATAGCTGGACGCCGCCGGAGGACGAAGGTTCCGCCGCGGAGCAGATCGCACGCGGGGTCGAGCCGATGGAGTGGCAGATACCTGGGTTGGTGTTCCGGGGAGCGAACGTGCTCGTGGTCGCGTCGGCCAAGGCCGGCAAAACGGTGCTGACGTTGAACGTGATGCGGGCGCTGCTGACGGGTGAGGCGCTGTTCGATGCGGAGCGCTTCGCTGGATCGGCGTTACCTGCGCACGAGAACGTGGCGTGGTTGAACGCTGAGCTCTCCAAAGCGCAAGCACTGCGATGGGTGACGGAGGTCGGGCTGCCGCTGGAGCGGGTGTTCCCACTTCACCTGCGCGGGATGGAGATGGCGTTTGATGTTCCGGCGGTGGCGGATTGGACCGTGCGGTGGATGCGCGAGCACCATATCGCCGCGGTCATTCTTGATCCGAAGTCGGCGCTGTACGGCGGCGAAGAAAACGACAACACCGCGACCGCGGCGTGGCTCCGAGGCATTGACTCCATCAAACGCCGCGCCGACGTCCACACCTCCTTTCTCGTCCAACACGCAGGCGCCGACGCTCACCAGCAACACCGCGACGACGCCACCCCGCACGACCGCGCGTTGCGTCCGCGAGGCGGCACGAAGCAAGAAGGCTGGGCCGATGTGATCTGGTCGTACACCGGGTCTGGGCGGGGTGAGCGCTGGTTGCAGGCGTTCGGGCGCGATGTGGACCTGCCGCCGTTCGGTGGGCTGGTGTTCGACGAGACCACGCGCCATCTGAGTTGGACCGGTAACACCGCCACCCCGACGCAGAGCACGATCGAGCGGTTGGCGCTGAAGGCGTTTGAGGTGGTGCGCGACGTCGCCGTGGCGGGCGGCGAGCCGTTGTTGACCGGGGAGCTGAAGGAGCGGATGGGCGGGAAGGCCGAACACCGCGCACCGGCGGTCGCTCTCGCCGTCGCCAACGGATGGCTCCGGCAGGAAGGCAAGCCCAACCGCAAAACCCACTCGCCTGGAGACGTCGACCCCTACCGCCTCGAAGTGCGGATCGTCGGGTCTGAGGGTTCGGAGGATGATGCCGAATGAGGCATTGGTACCTACCGATACCCACAGATACCGGAGCCACGGGTACCGGCAGCGGGGCGTGTGTCTATCCCGTAGGGAGACACGCACCGCGCCGTACCCCACGAGCCCGTCGTCGGTACCCGGCCATCAGGGGTACCGGTAACAGCGCGCTTGACGGCCTAGGCGCGGCGCCATATGTTTCTGGCGTCGATGAGGGCATCCACGCTAGGCCCGGGGATTCGACCAGTGCATGGCGTGGCGTGGAACAGCGAAACCGTTCCTTAGTTTCGTCAGGGAGTTGCCATGCCCAAGTCCAACTCGCGCACGCGTCGTCGTCGCGTGACCATCACGGGAGCGCTCGCGGCAGCCGTCGCGTTGAGCACTATCGCGGACCACGTCACGCACGTGATCGCGTTGTTGCGCCGTTAGGAAGTGCGGGCAGCACACCCGATTGGCTCGGGTGTGCTGCTCGCCGACTGTCCTCGCATCAGCGGCTCGTCGCGCCGCAACCGACCGATGAATCAATCGGTTCCACCGCGACCGATCACGCTCGCTCCGCTGACCACGACCACGCCGCCACGACGAGTCGGCTCGATTCACCTGCTGCCCGCCCCACCCCGCCGTCAAGCGATCGCGTCGGACGACCCCCAGGTGGCCACTGCTGTGGCGCTCTGTGGCGAACGCCGACCGGATGGGTACTCGTCCCGGATCACGCTCTGCGCCAGGGAGATTGGCGCATATGGCTTTGTACCAGGGTTTGTAGCGTTCGGCGCGGAATTGGCGTACGAAGGGCTCTACCGACGGGGCGTAAGGCGTTGACGGCCGTTATCCGCCCCGACCCAGCCAAGGAGGACCCAATGACCACACCGACCCCGCGACCTGTGACCCGAGCACTCGGCTACCTACGGGTGTCCACCGACGAGCAGACCCGCAGCGGCCTGGGCCTCGACGCACAACTGGAGACCATCGCCCGTGAGGCCGACCGACGCGGGTGGCCCGTGGAACTGATGCGGGACGAAGGCAAGAGCGGCAAGCGCATCAACGCCGGTCTGCGAGACGCGCTCGACCAGCTCGCCGCCGGGCGGGCCGACGCGCTGATCGTGGCGAAGATGGACCGGCTGGCGCGGTCGGTGCTGGACGCGAGCAACGTCCTCGACCTGGCCCGGTCGCAGGGTTGGGATCTCATCGTCTGCGACCTCAGCCTTGACCTGTCGTCGCCGTACGGCCGAGCGATGGCGCAGATGCTCGCGACGTTCGCGGAGTTGGAGCGGGAGATGATCGCCACCCGCACGCGCGAAGGAATGGCCGCTGCGAAGGCACGCGGCTCGCGCATCGGGCGGCGCTCACTCACCCCGGCCGTCATCCGGCACCGGATCGTCACCGAGCGCGACGGGGGAGCGAGCTTCGACGCGATCGCCCGCGCCCTGACCGACGACGGCGTGCTCTCGCCGCAGGGCCGACCCGGCTGGCAGCCCAGCACCGTCCGGCGCACCTACAACGCCGCGCGCACTGAGGCGGTGGCGTCATGACCGAAGCGCCACCAACCCCCATCACAGCCGACCGGCGACACGCCGCCGTTCAGGTGCTCGGGCGGCTTCGCCCGGAGACCCCAGAGGAGTTCCGCCGGGGTATGGCCGCGCTCGGATTCCCCGTCAACCCGACCGAGCTCGCGTTGCTGCTCGCGGAGGACGACCTCGTGCTGTCGGCGCTCGCGGAGCGCTGGACAGCACTCGCGTCTGCCCCTACCCCCACCCCCGCTCAGAAGGAATGACCTCATGGCGCACCTTGTAGAGAACCTCACCTCGTCCGGCCCGACGTACACGCTGCGGTGGCGCGACGTCACTGGCACCCACCGGCAGCGCACTTACCGTTCGCGCCGTACGGCGCAGCGCGAATTAGCGCGGGTCGCGACGGCGGTCGCCGACGGGCAGTCCACCCAGCACTACCGCAAGACGACGCGCACCGTCGCGGACGCCGTGGAGGAGGTGTTGGGAGCGCATCGAGCTCGTGGGCTGAAGCCGAGCACGCTGCTCGGGTACGAGCAGGTCTACAACGCGCGGATCCTCCCGATGTGGGGTGCGCGGCGGCTGAACTCGTTGACGGCAGGAGAGATTGAAGCTTGGGCGCGCGACCTGCTGAACCCGCCCACCCCCGCATCGAGGGGGCTGACGTTGAGCACGGTCCACAAGGCAGTCGGCGCGCTGAATCAGGCCTGCCGGATGGCGATCCGCCGCGGCTGGCTCGCGACTAATCCGTGCGCGGGTCTCGACCTTCCGAGCCCGACCGCGGCGGGCGTGGTCCCGTTCCAGGCGGTATTCCTCACTCCAGCACAGGTCGAGAGCCTCGCCACGGCGCTCGCTGATCAACCGCCGTATGACCTGATCATCCGCGTAGCCGCTTACACGGGCCTGCGGGCTGGGGAGATCGCCGGGCTACAGGTCCGAGACATCAACCTCCTCCAGAAGACGATCACGGTCGCCCGTACTGCCGCCCGGATCAAGGGGGAGTGGGTCATCGGGACGCCGAAGTCCATCCGGAGCCGTAGAACCGTGCCGATCCTGCACGCGCCGCTCGTCGAGGATCTGCGCGTCTGGCTGGGTGGTCACCCCCGCCGCAACGACCCGACCGCGCCGCTGTGGCCGGGGCGGTCAGTCGGGACGGGGCTGCCGGATTGGGACCGGCCCTACGACCCGGGTGTGCTGTACCGGCGCCACTACAAGCCCGCCCTCGTCACGGCGGGTCTACCGACCGAGACCCGGTTCCACGACCTCCGGCACACGTTCGCGTCCATGCTGCTGGCGGCGGGCGTCGAGCCGTTGAAGGTGAGCCGCTGGTCGGGGCACGCGTCACTCGCCACGACCGACAAGATTTACAGCCACCTCTACCCGAGCGACCACTCGAAGGAGGCGGCGGCGTTCGCTGCCTACGTTGCGACCGCGGCTCCTGAAGCGGCGACCGTTACGCCGCTCACTCGGGCGGCGACCCCGTAGCCGCCACGTATGCCAGCGTCACGGACGAACGCACCCCGCCTAGGTACTCCTCCGGCGGGGTGCTTCCCGTGGCTTAGGGTGGCGACTAGTTGTCGCCCGTGTCCCACTTGTCGGCCACTTGAGCCGCTCGCTCCTCGAATGACGCCGTTGCGGCCGCTTGGTCCCTGAGGTGCTGGGCGTAGAGGTCGTTAGCTATATCGATGCGCTGGTTGATCTTGACGATTTTTTCCTCGACCTCAGCCAGCGGTGCCCAGAACTTTATCTTGTTGCCGGTGATGATTGGAGGCTCTTCGCCGTCCCAGATGCCGCCGCTCGATGGGAAGGGGTTCTGGTTCGCGCCGAACGCCTCGATCCATTCTCGGGCCGGTTGGCCGCTCAGTGGAATGAAGACTTCGGCGGGGTCCATGCCAACTGTGTGGACGGCGTTGGGATCGGTCATTTGCTCGATAAGGGGTTTCTGGATGCGCCGGAGCGGCGTGAATTCGGTAGTCATACGCACCAGTGTGCCCGAGAGCACCGACAGCAAGGTCCCGAGTTATCCACAGGCGCAAGACGTGCGCTCAGTTGCGAACCTCCTTGCTCAAGTCCCACCCGAGAAATTTTCTGTCCTCGACGCCCGAATAGATTGCTACGGTGTCGGGGGCTTCCGTGATCGCCCCCTCGTGGTGGCGTAACCACCGCCGCCCTGAGGAATCGCGGAACGTAATCGCGAGGCCAACTGGCGTGCCTGCCGTCGAGTTTCTCTCGGGCTTCGGGAAGCCGAAGGGTCCGGCCACGTACCCATACCATCGACCTGGCGGGATGAGGATTATCCGAGTCCGCCTGACTGTCAATTCGTCCGTGAGGTTTCCGTCGTCGTCGGTGCCCCGGGCGCATATGTACGCGTCAACGTCGTACACCGGCCCGCCCGAATTGTTCTCGAGAACGATCGCGGTGCGTTTCTCGTTGGGGTTCAGCACCCACCCCGCAATAAGGCTGGCTCGCGCGTGCTGCTCTTGGTCATACCTCGTCGCGGCATCAGTGCGAGCGCCTCGGACCTGAGCGAAGGCGAACCCTGCGAGACCGAGCGTGCCGGCACCGGTAAGCCAACTTGGGACTGTCACTGACCAGAGCTCTGACATGTACACCACTATTGCCCTGACGACTGACAGATGGTCGCGTTTCCTTCGTGAGCTACCGAGGCTTGACGATCCAGCCCTGGCGATGCATCTGTAAAAACGTGGCCGCTACACCTATGACGGCCCGTGCTTCCTCCAAGGTCGGTGCACGCAACGTGCCCCCACCGTGTCGATCGGGGTTTGGCCATGCGAGTCGCAGTGCACCGACGAGATTGGCGACGTCGTTGTCTAGGTTGGGCCCGGGGAAGATCGCCTGCCATTTTTGCGGTGCGCTATTCAAAGCTGCGATCACACTGCCGAGTGTCCCCTTCGAGTTGTTCGGTTCCACGACAGGCACGAGAACACATTCGAGTGCCTTGATCGCGTGATCCCACGCATCGCTCGGGTCAGGGGACCGACCGTAGGCGTTTTCCCATGCGTGGCTAAGCTCGGCCGCCGCCTCGTCTCCAGCGGAGAGGGCTTCCTCAACGAGCTTCTGCGCCGTCGGGTTGACAACCTCAGTGAGCTGGCTATTTGACGGACCAACGGTCAACGTCGAGCCCCCGGCCTCAAGAAATGTGCGTAGGTTATGAGCTACGCGAAAATCTTGCTTGGCGTAAAGCACCCCCTCAATGATGTCTAGAAAAGTGTCTGCGTCTCGTGCTGCGCTTTTCAATGTTTCGAACAGGCCTGAGCCTGATGCGCCGGTAGACACTGGGATGCGTAGGCGAAGACACAGCCAGGTCATGGTGCCGACATCCCAGGAAGCTTGCTGCTCGTAAAGGACCCAATACAACCAATCGACCAGCGGGCCGACTAGGTGACTTGGGACGCCATCGAAGGGCCCGTCAAGATCGCGGATACCGAGTCGTTGTGAGCGTGGTGTCCATTGCATGCGGTCCCCTTGTCGGTGGCTCCTGATCATGCCAGAGAGCTACCGGCGGTGGTGGAGGGGTTTTCGCGGGGCCTCGGTGCCTGCGCGGTCGGCCCATCGACCGCGCGGGCCTTTGACCAGCGCATATACGTGCCCCCGGCAGGACTCGAACCTGCGACCTAGGGATTAGAAGGCCCTTGCTCTATCCAGCTGAGCTACGGGGGCGAGCGCCGACAAGTGTAGGGCGGACGTCGGCGCGGCCCGGCAAGTTGAGTATGCCGACCCGACAGGCGATGCTGGCCCGGTGACACGAGCGCTCGAGGGGACAGTGCTGCTCCCCGCGCTGCAGTCGCTGCGGACTCAGGTGGAGCGCACTGCGCTGCCCCTGGACGTCGAGGGGGTCTCCGCCACGCGGCGTACGCGCTCGGAGCTGCTCGCACAGCTGGACGACTACCTGATCCCGCGCGCGAAGTCCCTGGACGCCCCGCTGCTGGCGGTCGTCGGCGGCTCGACGGGTGCCGGCAAGTCGACACTCGTCAACTCCATTGTCGGAGAACATGTCTCCAAGTCCGGCGTGCTGCGTCCGACGACGCTGGCCTCCACGCTGGTGCACAACCCGGCCGACGAACGCTGGTTCGCCGGAGACCGGGTGTTGCCCGGACTGGCACGTCTGACCGGCGAGCACACCGAGCTCACCGACCCGGGCACGTTGCACCTGGTGTCGTCCGCAGGCCTGCCGCAGGGCGTCGCGCTGCTCGACGCGCCCGATATCGACTCGGTGGTCTCGGCCAACCGCGACCTGGCCCGGCAGCTGATGTCGGCGGCCGACCTGTGGATCTTCGTCACCACGGCGGCCCGGTACGCCGACGCCGTCCCCTGGGAGCTGCTGCACCAGGCCACCGAGCGCGGGACGTCGGTCGCGGTCGTTCTCAACCGGGTGCCCGCCGACGCCATGGAGGACGTGCGCTCGCACTTCGCGGGGATGCTCGCCGAGCAGGGTCTCGGACAGTCACCGGTCTTCGCCATCATCGAGACCGGGCTGGAGGACGGGCGTCTGCCCGACGAGGAGGTCGCCCGGCTGCGCAGCTGGCTGCACTCCCTGGCCTCGGACGCGCAGGCCCGCAACATCGTCATCCGACGCACCCTCGACGGTGCGCTGGACTCCCTGCAGCAGCGGGTTCGTGCGCTGCAGGACGGCATCGCGGCGCAGACGGAGGGGGCCGCGCGATTGCGCAAGGAGGTCGACGACGGGTTCGCGGAGGCGTCCGCCGGGGTGGACGAGGGCATGAAGGACGGCTCGCTGCTGCGCGGCGAGGTGCTGGCCCGCTGGCACGAGTTCGTCGGCACCGGTGAGGTGCTGCGTCAGCTGGAGCAGCACGTCGGGCGCGCACGGGACCGGGTGACCGCGTACCTGCGCGGCCGGGGCAAGGCGCAGCCGGCCGAGGAGCTGGGTGAGGCCCTGCAGTCCGGGGTCGTGGTGCTGGTCCGCTCGCACGGGCAGACCGCGGTCGACGGCATCGCCCGCAGTTGGCGGCTGACCCCGGGAGGGGCGCAGTTGATCGGAGCGCACCCCGAGATAGCTCAGCTGTCACCCGATTTCACCGAGCGTGCCGAGGAGTTGGTGCGGCGCTGGCAGGGCGAGGTACTGCAGATGGTGCGCGACGAGGCCGCGGGCAAGCGTACGACGGCACGGTTCCTCGCCTTCGGCGTCAACGGCCTGGCCGTGATGCTGATGCTGATCGCGTTCTCCGCGACCTACGGCCTGAGCGGCGCCGAGGTGGGGATCGCCGGAGGATCGGCGGTCGTGGCCCAGCGGCTGCTCGAGGCGCTCTTCGGCGACCAGGCCGTGCGCACGCTGTCGGCTCGGGCCCGCAAGCGGCTGCTGGACCTGAGCAGTGAGCTCTACGACGAGGAGAAGGCGAGGTACCTGCGCGTGCTGGAGGACGGGGCGAGCATCGCGCCGCAGGACGACGGACTGCGTATGGCGATGGGTGAGCTCAAGGCGGCACGGCGGTGACGCCGATCCTGGGGCGGCACAAGCCCGCCGCGCCCGTCCCCGCCGAGCAGCTGGCCCAGCGCAGCGCGGACCTCGCCGCGGCACTCGACCACGGCGGCTCCCGGCTTCCCGCTCACGACGTGGCGCAGGCCCGGGCGTTGCTGGAGAAGGCGCGGGCGCGTACGGCGCTCACCGGCTCGCGTACGGTCGTCGCTCTCGCCGGGGCCACTGGCTCCGGGAAGTCGACGCTCTTCAATGCGCTGGTAGGAGAACCGATCTCGAGGATCGGTGCCCGCCGCCCGACGACGTCCTCACCGGCTGCGGCCATCTGGGGCGAGGAGCCGAGCGCCGACCTGCTGCAGTGGCTGGGCGTCTCGACCCGGCACCAGGTCGCCGCCGGATCACCGCGTGCCGCGGATCTGGACGGCATGATCCTGCTCGACCTGCCCGACTTCGACTCCAACGTCGCGCAGCACCGCGCCGAGGCCGACCGCGTGCTGGAGCTGGCCGACGTCTTCGTGTGGGTCACCGACCCGCAGAAGTACGCCGACGCCGTCATGCACGACGAGTACATCTCCCGGCTCGCAGGGCACGACGCGGTGACCCTGGCCGTCCTCAACCAGGTCGACCTGCTGCAGCGCGCCGAGGTCGGGGAGTGCGTCGCGGACCTGAAGCGGCTGCTGGTGGCCGACGGGTTGGCGGGCGTGCGGATCATCCCCATCTCCGCCGCGCGCGGCCACGGCGTCGACGACGTCGTGTCCGCGATCGCCCAGGTCGTGCAGCAGCGCAACGCCGCCGAGCAGCGGCTCCTCGGAGATCTCACGGTCCACGCCACCGGGCTGCGCCCGCATGTCTCCGACACCGAGCCGCCGGTGCAGGACGCCGGGCCCGAGTTGGACCGAGCCCTGGCGCAGGCGGCCGGCGTACCCGTCGTTCTCGACGCCGTCGGGCGCGACTACTTCATGCGGTCCACCCAGCGCGGCGGCTGGCCGTTCACCCGGTGGATCACCAGGCTGCGCCCCGCCCCGTTGTCCCGCCTCGGCCTCGACAAGATCGTGAAGGGCGGCCTCAGCCGGCACGAGAGCAGCACCGTGCTCGGCCGCTCGTCGCTGCCCCCGCCCACACCGGCGTCGCGGGCGGCGGTGGACGTGGCCAGTCGCGATTTGGCGCAGCTGGCGTCCGTGGGACTGCCGCAACCCTGGGCGGACGCCGTGCAGGACGCAGCGGCGCCCGACGAGAAGCTGTACGACGAGCTGGACCGCGCCGTGATGGGCGTGCCGCTGCGGGGCCGCGATCCGGGCTGGTGGTCGGTCGTCGCCGTGCTGCAGTGGCTCTTCGCGATCGTGGCTGTGCTCGGGCTGTTGTGGCTCGTGTCGCTCTCGGTGCTGGCTTTCGGGCAGATCCATCTGGACCCCCCGACGGTGGGGATCGTCCCGATCCCGCTGCTCATGCTCGTGCTCGGTCTGCTCGCCGGGTTGGTGCTGGCGTCGCTGTCCCGATGGATCGCACGGCGGGGTGCGGCCCATCGCAGCAGGGTGGTCGGAGCGCGGATGCGGCAGGAGATCAGCGTCGTCGCGGCACGGCAGATCACCGACCCCGTCGCGGTCGTCCTCAACGATCATCGCCAGACGCGAGTGCATCTGGAGGCGGCCGCGGGCTGAGCCCGCGTCGTCCACATCCCCGTCAGGTGGTGACTCGTCGTCCACACGGCCCGTCTGCCCGCCTTCACCGCTCGCCCTCCGTGGGCGCACTCTCGTCGCAAACGGGCACCTCCCGGTGTCCTGCGAGGGGAGTGGGCATGAACGAGGTGGAGATCACGCTGACCGGGAACGTCTCATTGGACCCGCAGCGTCACCAGACGAGGACCGGCGAACATTTCCTGTCCTTCCGGGTGGCGGTCAACGAACGCCGCTACGACCAGGGGTCCGGCGGGTACGTCGACGGCGCGGCGAGCTTCTATCGGGTCGTGGCGTGGAAGCAGCTGGCCAGGCACCTGGACGGGTGCCTGCGCAAGGGCGACCCGGTGATCGTGCGTGGGGTGCTGCGGATCAACGAGTGGACCGCGACCAACGGCCAGGCGCGCTCGGCGCCGGAGGTCACGGCGCACCACGTGGGCCACGATCTGGCGTTCGGCGAGGGCAGCTTCCGGCGGGTGAGCCGCTCGGCGCCGCCCGGGCAGGGCGCGCCGGGTGAGCCCACGGAGGCGCTTGGACCGGTGACCCTGACCGACGGCACCGACGCGGACGGTGCGCAGTCGGCCGCCTAAGCACCGGCCGATTCGGTCGCAGTGCGCGCCGCGACTAGCCTTCCGGGCATGGCTGAGTTCATCTACACAATGACCAAGGCGCGCAAGGCGGTCGGCGACAAGGTCATCCTCGACGACGTCTCGATGTCGTTCTACCCCGGCGCCAAGATCGGCGTCGTCGGCCCCAACGGCGCCGGCAAGTCCACCATCCTGAAGATCATGGCCGGGCTCGACCAGCCCTCCAACGGGGAGGCCCGCCTCTCGCCCGGTTTCAGCGTCGGCATCCTGCTGCAGGAGCCGCCGTTGAACGAGGAGAAGGACGTGCGCGGCAACGTCGAGGAGGGCATGGGTCAGATCAAGGACGATCTAGACCGGTTCAACGAGATCTCCGAGCTGATGTCCGCCCCGGACGCCGACTTCGACGCCCTGATGGCCGAGATGGGCACGCTGCAGGAGAAGATCGACGCCGCCAACGCCTGGGATCTGGACTCCCAGCTCGAGCAGGCGATGGACGCGCTGCAGTGCCCTCCCGGTGACGCGGACGTCACCGTCCTGTCCGGTGGTGAACGACGCCGCGTCGCGCTCTGCAAGCTGCTGCTCAGCAAGCCCGACCTGTTGCTGCTCGACGAGCCCACCAACCACCTCGACGCCGAGTCGGTGAACTGGCTGGAGCAGCACCTGGCGGCCTACCCCGGCACCGTCCTGGCCGTGACCCACGACCGGTACTTCCTGGACAACGTGGCCCAGTGGATCGCCGAGGTCGACCGCGGCCGGCTCTACCCCTACGAGGGCAACTACTCGACGTACCTGGAGAAGAAGCAGGAGCGCCTGCAGGTCCAGGGCAAGAAGGACGCCAAGCTCGCTCGTCGTCTGAAGTCCGAGCTGGAGTGGGTGCGCTCGAACGCCAAGGCCCGCCAGGTCAAGAACAAGGCCCGCCTCGCCCGCTACGAGGAGATGGCCGCCGAGGCCGACCGCACCCGCAAGCTGGACTTCGAGGAGATCCAGATCCCGCCGGGCCCGCGCCTCGGTGCTCAGGTCATCGAGGTCAAGGACCTGAAGAAGGGCTTCGGCGAGCGGGTGCTCATCGACGGCCTCTCCTTCACGCTGCCGCGCAACGGCATCGTGGGCGTCATCGGCCCGAACGGCGTCGGCAAGACCACCCTCTTCAAGACCATCGTCGGTCTGGAAGAGCCGGACAGCGGGTCGGTGAAGATCGGCGAGACCGTCGACATCTCCTACGTCGACCAGAGCCGTGGCGGCCTCGATTCGGAGAAGTCCCTCTGGGAGGTCGTGTCCGACGGATTGGACTACATGAAGGTCGGCAAGGTCGAGATCCCCTCACGCGCCTACGTGTCGCAGTTCGGATTCAAGGGCCCGGACCAGCAGAAGAAGGCCGGCGTCCTCTCCGGCGGGGAGCGCAACCGCCTCAACCTGGCGCTGACCCTCAAGGAGGGCGGCAACCTGCTGCTGCTCGACGAGCCCACCAACGACCTGGACGTGGAGACGCTCGGGTCGCTGGAGAACGCGCTGCTGGAATTCCCCGGCTGCGCCGTGGTCATCAGCCACGACCGGTGGTTCCTGGACCGGGTGGCGACGCACATCCTGGCCTACGAGGGCACCGAGGAGAACCCGGCCAGCTGGTACTGGTTCGAGGGCAACTTCGACGCGTACGAGGAGAACAAGGTCGAGCGGCTCGGTGTCGAGGCGGCCCGCCCGCACCGGGTCACCCACCGTCGCCTCACCCGCGACTGAGCGGGCACCGGACGCAGACCTCCCCATCGAGGGGTAGGAACATGGTCGAGGGGTGGGGCTACAGCCCCACCCCTCGACCATGTCTGCACCCCCGCCGGGGTCAGCGGTGGCGGAGGCGGTGCTCCAGACCGTTCTTCACCGACGGCCACTCGTGCGCGAGGACCGAGTAGACGACCGTGTCGCGCAGGGCGCCGGTGCGCTCGCGCTTGTCGGCGCGCAGCACGCCGTCCCGCCGCGCACCGAGGCGCTCGATGGCGGCCTGTGACTGGGTGTTCATCCAACTGGTCTCGTACCGCACGCATTCCACGCCCAGCGTCTCGAACGCGTACGTCATCAGCAGCAGCTTGCTCTCGGGGTTGCTGCCCGTGCCGTGCGCGGACGCGCGGTTCCAGGTGTAGCCGATCGACACCCGCGGCACGTCGAGCTGGATGTCGTAGAACGTCGTGCCGCCGAGCACCGCTCCGTCGGACTGCCGGATGGTGGTGAACGGCAGCACGAAACCGCTCGCCTGCAGGTCGAGGCGGTGCTGCACGTCGGCGGCCATGTCGTCGGGACTCGCGATGCTGGTGTACCAGCGGTCGTACATCTGCCCGTCCTCGGAGGCCTCGATCAGCCCGTCGAGGTGGTCGGGGGACAGCGGCTCGAGCCGCACGAGGCGCCCGGTCAGCGTGATGGGGTCCAGTCGTCCGGCAGCCATGCCGATCACCCTGGCAGAACGATGCTTCGAGGCGGTCGCAGGGGTCGCCGTGGTGCTATTCGGGACGCGGTTTGACCCGGACCATGCCCTCCTGGGCGACCGAGCAGATCAGGGTGCCGTCGACGCCGAAGAGCTTGCCGAGCCCGAGGCCGCGTCCGCCCGAGGCCGACGGCGACTCCTGCTGATAGAGCACCCAGTCGTCGATGCGGCCGGGCCGGTGGAACCACATGGCGTGGTCCAGTGACGCCGGGCGCAACCCGGGGGAGGACCACACGAGCCCGTGTCGGCGCAACACCGACTCCAGCAGCGAGTAGTCCGAGGCGTAGGCGAAGACCGCGGCGTGCAGCAGTGGGTCGTCCGGCAGGTCGCGCAGCGATTTCATCCACACCATCTGGTGGGCCGACCGCTGCCTGCTGGGGTGCACATAGAGCGCGCCCTCGACGTTGCGGACGTCCAGCGCCCGCCGGCGCCAGTGGTGTGCCGACGGGTGGTCGATGCCCTGCAACTCCTGCTCGGTGGTCCAGGCCCGCTCGGGGTCGGGCGCCGACGGCATCTCGGCTTGGTGATCCAGGCCGTCGGCCGGCCGCTGGAAGGACAGCGTGGCCGACAGGATCGTGTTGCCGTACTGCATCGCGTGCACCCTGCGTACCGAGAACGAGTTGCCGTCGCGCAGGTTCTCCACGGCGAAGCGGATCGGGTGCGCCGAGTCGCCCGGGCGCACGAAATACGCGTGCAGCGAGTGGATCTGGCGGTCCTGCGGGGTGCTGCGACCGGCGGCAATGACGCTCTGCGCGAGCACCTGACCACCGAACGCGCGGCCGTGCGGAGTGACCTGGCTGCGCCCGACGAAGACGTCCAGGGTCCGCTCCGACAGATCGGCCTCGTCTCCCGCGCCGGGCGCCGTCTCGGGCCGGAAACTGGCGGTGCCCACCGGCTTCAGATCGAGCACCTCGAGCAACGACCCGACGGGGTCCCGCTCGGCCTGCTCCGCACTGATGGCACTGATCTCATCGGCGTCGGTCACCCGGGTGACTCTACCCAGCGGGTCGCACCCGCCCGGCATACGGATAATCGACGTATGCCGAACCCCCTCTTCCACGTCAGTGTGCCCCTGCGCTGGTCAGACATGGACGCTCTGCGTCACGTGAACAACGTGCAGTTCCTGCGCCTGCTGGAGGAGGCGCGGATCCTCGCCTTCAACGAGTGGTTCGACGGTTCGGACGAGGCGCACGAGCGGCCCCGGCTGCTGATCGCGCGCGCCGAGATCGACTACCTGCGACAGCTGCACTACCGCCACGAGCCGATCTGCATCACGACGTGGGTCACCCGGATCGCGGGCGCGTCGTTCGATCTGGGCTACGAGGTGCGTGAAACCCCGGACAGCACAGAGGTTTTCGCGTCCGCCGAGACGACCCAGGTCGCGTTCGACATGGACACCCAGCGCCCGACACGCCTGACCGAGAGTGCCCGCAAGATCCTGCAGCAGTACGCCGGTCCGCCGGTCGCGCTGAAGCGCCGTCCCGTCGACCACACCTGAGCGTGGGCAGCATGCCCGTTGTGCAGTTGGCAGACGAGCAGACCCGCTCCGATCTGGCCACCTACTGCGCGCGGGCCAAGGCGCTGGACGCCGACGGCGCCGTGCGCCTGCAGGCCGGCGGGCAGTCGCTCGCGGTGTGGGTCGGAGTGCAGTCCTCCCGCGAGCTCTCCGGCCAGGGCACCACGCTCGGGCTGCGCGTGCTCGCCCTGTCCGAACCCGCGGAGGTCGACACCGTCGTGCCGGTCGCCGCGGTCGGTGACCGGTTGGCGCGGCAATCCGCCGGCATGCGGCTGGACATCCCCCCCCAGGAGGTACGCGCGTCGTGGGCGTCGGTGAGTCCTCCGCGAGGGGGCTGGTCACCGGCCGGCTCGATCGCGATCAGTGAGCTGAGGGAGATCGCGCAGCAGGGGATCGCGGAGATCGCCCAGGGCGTCCCGTCCGGGTCCGGCGCTGCGGCCGTGGAGGACCTGCGGCGGCGTGTCTGGGGTCGGCCCCTGCCGGGCGAGCGCGCCGACACGCTGCCCGGGTCGGTGGCGTTCGCGGCGTATGCGCTGGGCTTCCTGGTCGGTGACAGTGCGCAGGTCTTCACCGCCGGACGCTGGCACCGCGTGACCACCCCCACCGGCCACGTGCTCAGCCGCTAGGCGTCGCGCGTCGTCCAGACGGTCGTGTCCACCGGCACCGCGCCGTCCTGCAGCGAGCGGCTGGCGACGGCGACCGACCACCCGGTCGGCACCGGGTACGGCGTCGACCCGAAGTTGGTGATCGACCGCACGGCGCCGTTGTCGAAGACCAGCACGTCGGGCTCGACCGTCACCCAGTGCAGTTCGCCTGTGGCCAGGTCGTGTTCGCGACGCAGCCGCAGCAAGGTGCGGTAGAGCTCGAGTGTGGAACCGGCCACCCCGTCCTGCTGGTCCACGGCCAGCTCGGCGTACACCGCAGGCTGCGGCAGCCACAGCCGGCCGGTGTCGTTGAAGCCGTCGGCGGGGGCGTCCTTCTCCCACGGCATCGGCACCCGGCACCCGTCGCGACCCTTGTCCTTGTGCTGGGTACGCGCGTACGTCGGGTCCTGCCGAGCCTCGTCCGGCATCGTCGTGTGGTCCGGCAGCCCCAGTTCCTCGCCCTGATAGAGGTAGGCACCTCCGGGCAGGGCGAGCATCAGCGCGGTGGCCGCCCGCGCACGGCGCAGTCCGACTTCGGCGTCGGGCTGGGGGTCGTCGGCGCCGATGCCGTTGAGCTTCTCCGCGCCCGCGGGTAGACCCAGCCGGGTCGCGTGACGGACCACGTCGTGGTTGGACAGCACCCAGGTGGTCGGTGCGCCGACCGCGGCGTTCGCGTCCGACGTACGGTCGATCACGTCCCTCAACGCCTCTGCGCCCCAGGGGCTTTCGAGGAACTCGAAGTTGAACGCCTGGTGGAACTCATCAGATCGCACGTACTTGGCCAGGTTCTCCGCCGGCACGACCCACGCCTCCGCGCACATCATCCGGCCGTCGCCCGGGTCGGCCGCCGACGCCGCGTCGGCGACGTCGTAGGTGTCCAGGACGGCGCGCCATGAGCGGTAGATCTCGTGCACGCCGGGTTGGTCCCACATCGGGGCGCGCTGCTGCTGACGGCCGTCCGCCATGTGCATGGCCCCGCTCCAGTCCGGCAGGCCTTCCACCTTGGCCAGGCCGTGCGCGACGTCGACCCGGAAGCCGTCCACACCGCGGTCGAGCCAGAAACGCAGGACGCGCTCGAACTCCTCGCGCACTTGCGGGTTGTCCCAGTTCAGATCGGGCTGTTTGCGATCGAAGAGGTGCAGGTACCACTGGCCGGGCGAGCCGTCGGCCTCGACGACGCGCTGCCACGCCGGACCCCCGAACATGCTCTGCCAGTTGTTCGGCGGCTGCGCGCCGTCCGCGCCGCGCCCGTCACGGAACATGTAGCGGGCACGCTCGGGTGAACCGGGCGCCGCCACCAATGCGGCCTTGAACCACGCGTGTTCGTCGGAGGTGTGGTTCGGCACGAGATCCACGACGAGTTTCAGGCCCAGCTCGTGTGCGGTGGCGACGAGCCGGTCCGCGTCCGACAGGTCACCGAAGAGCGGGTCGACGTCGTAGTAGTCCGCCACGTCGTAGCCGGCGTCCGCCTGCGGCGAGGTGTAGAACGGCGAGAGCCACACGGCGTCGACGCCCAGGTCGCGCAGGTAGGGGAGTCGACGCACGATGCCGGGCAGGTCGCCGACGCCGTTGCCGTCCGCGTCGGCCCAGGACCGCGGGTAGATCTGGTAGATGACGGCCGTCCGCCACCAGGGTTGAGTCTTATTCAGCGTCAAGGGAATTCACCAGGGAGTAGGCAGCTCGCGTGAGGTAGTCACGCAGCAGGAGGTCGTGGGTCTGGTCCAGGTCGAGTGTGTCGACGGCGGCCATCATGTGCAGGATCCAGCGGTCGCGCTGCGCCGGAGTGACGCTGAACGGCATGTGCCGCATCCGCAGCCGCGGGTGGCCACGCTCTTCGCTGTAGGTCGTGGGTCCGCCCCAGTACTGCTCGAGGAAGCCGCGCAGTCGGTCCTCCGCGGGCGCCAGATCCTCCTCGGGGTAGAGCGCACGCAAGGGCGGGTCGGAGGCGACGCCGCGATAGAACTCGTGCACGAGTTTGGCGAAGGTCTCATGCCCTCCCACCTGCGCGTAGAAGGTCTGAAGATCGGGCTCGGGCATGTCCTGCAGTCTGTCAGCCGACATCAGCGCGGGGGGACGGCGGTGTACGGCGGCAGCTGGGGCGCGGCGATGCCCGCGGCGTCCAGCCCTACCTTGGCCCGCTCGCGGATCTCACGCGACACGGCGTACTGCTCGCCCGGCACGCACTTGGCGATGATTCGCAGGGTGACGCTCCCGCCGGTCACCGACTCCACCCCGGCCACCAGTGGAGTCTCCAACAGCTTCTCCTTCCAGGGAGATTCATCGTCGATACGCTCGGTCACCTCCCGCAGGGTGCGCAGCGCCTTCTCGACGCTCTGGTCGTAGGCGATGGGCAGGTCGATCGTGGTCGTGGCCCAGCCCTGCGACTTGTTGCCGATCCGCAGGATCTCGCCGTTGCGTACGTACCAGACCACCCCGTCGGCGTCTCGCACCCGCGTGATGCGCAGCGTGACCTCCTCGACGGTGCCGATGGCCTGACCGGTGTCGATGACGTCGCCGACGCCGTACTGGTCCTCCATGATCATGAAGATCCCGGACAGGAAGTCACGCACCAGACTCTGCGCGCCGAACCCGAGCGCGACACCGCCGACGCCGGCGGAGGCGAGCAGGGGAGCGAGCGGCACTCCGAGCTCGGCCATCACCATCATCGCGGCGATGCCGTAGATGACGAGGGTGGACACCGACCGCAGCAGCGATGCGGTGGTCGCCGCTCGCTGCTTACGTCGTTCGCTGTCCAGGCCCGCGGCCTGCCGGATGACCCGGCCGGACCGGCGGGTGGCCACGGTGCGCTCGTGAGATCGGGCCTCCATCACCTCGACAGCGCGCCGGATCGCCCGGTGCACCAACCAGCGCAGGACCATCGCACCGATGACGATGCCCGCGATGGTGATGGGTGTGCCGAGCAGCAGGCCCCAGCCGCTGTGGTCGGCGTCGGTCACGAGGTGCACGAATGCCATGGCCGTCAGTGTGACTGCCAGGGGTCGCCCGACCCAAGTCGGCGGACCCCGGCGGCCGCTCTGCAAGACTGCCGCCATGTCCGAGGGGTCTCCGCTGGCGCAACTCGCCCGCGCGCATGGTGTTGCCACCGAGTATCGGGACTGGAAGGACAACCACGTCACCGTCTCCGACTCCACGATCGCCGCGGTGCTGACGGCGCTCGGCGTCGACGTCTCCGACGACGCGGCGGTCACCGAGGCGCTGCGGGTGGCAGCAGACGGCACTTGGCGCCTGGTGCTCCCCACGGTCGTCATGGTGCGCAAGGGCACCGAGTCGTGGGTGCCGGTGCATCTACCGGACGGCGAAAGCCTTTCTGCCCGCATCGAACTGGAGGACGGCGCCGAGCAGGACATCGCGCAGGCCGACCACTGGGTCGACCCTCGTAAGGTCGACGGCGTCCTGACGGGCGAGGCGACCGTGGTGATGCCGGCGTCGCTGCCCCTCGGCTATCACCGCCTCGTCGTGCGCACAGGCGAGGACGAGCACCGTACGACGGTCATCGTCACCCCCGCCCGGCTCGCGCTGCCCGCGGCGCTGCGTACCGACCGCGCCTGGGGACTGCAGGCGCAGCTATACGGCGTTCGCAGCGCTCGCAGTTGGGGCATCGGAGACGCTGCCGACCTGGCCGAGCTCGGCACCTGGGCCGCTCGCAACGGCGCCGATTTCGTGCTCGTCAACCCGGTGCACGCGGCCGAGCCGATCGCCCCGATGGAGCCGTCGCCGTACCTCCCGACGACGCGGCGGTTCGTCAACCCGATGTACATCCGGGTGGAGGAGGTCCTCGAGATCGGCTACCTGTCGGCCGCGGAGCATCAGTTGATCGAGTGGCACGGCGACGACGCGCGGCGGCTGAACAATCTGGAGCAGCTGGACCGCGACGGGTGCTGGACGGCCAAGGAAGCAGCGCTGCGGATGCTCTTCCGGGTGCCGCGCACCCACCGCCGGGTGCGGGAGTTCGAGCAGTTCTGCGCCGACGAGGGCGACGGACTGCTCGACTACGCCACCTGGTGCGCGCTCGTGCTCGATCGCGGTCTGCCCTGGCAGGAGTGGCCGAAGGAGCTGCACGACCCCCGGTCCGATGCCGTACGCGCCGAGCGTGAGCGACTCGCGACCGAAGTGGAGTTCCAGTGCTGGCTGCAGTGGATCGCGCAGCGGCAGCTCGCCGACGCGCAGGCCGAGCTGCGCAGCGCGGGCATGGGCGTCGGCGTGGTCGCGGATCTCGCGGTGGGCGTCCACCCGTCGGGCGCCGATGCCTGGGCGCTGGGCGACGTGCTGGCGCGCGACATCAGCGTCGGCGCGCCCCCGGACGATTACAACCAGCTCGGGCAGGACTGGAGCCAGCCGCCGTGGCGACCCAATCGCCTTGCCGAGCAGGCGTACCTGCCCTATCGGGAGATGATCCGCACGGCCCTGTCGATGTCCGGTGGGCTGCGGGTCGACCACATCCTCGGCCTCTTCCGGCTCTGGTGGGTGCCCCGCGGCGAGTCGCCCACCAAGGGCACCTACGTGCGCTACGACCACGAGGCGATGGTCGGCATCCTGGCGCTGGAGGCGCACCGTGCCGGCGCCGTCGTGATCGGCGAGGACCTCGGCACCGTCGAGGGCTGGGTGCGTGACTACCTGGCCGAACGCGGCATCCTCGGCACCTCGATCCTGTGGTTCGAGCGCGACAAGGACGGCGCGCCATTGCCGCCGGAGACCTACCGTCAGCTCTGCCTCGCCAGCGTCACGACCCACGACCTGCCGCCGACGGCCGGGTATCTGCAGGGCGAGCACATCAGCGTCCGGCACAGCCTCAACCTGCTGACCCAGCCGCTGGAGGAGGAGATCGCCCAGGACGACGCGCAGCGCGAGGCCGTCCTGTCGGTGCTGCGCACTCGCGGCCTGCTCGGCGAACGCGCGTCGATCGAGGACCAGGTCGACGCGCTGCACCGCTTCCTGACCTGGTCGCCCAGCAAGATGCTCGGCGTCTCGGTCAACGACCTGGTCGGCGACATGCGCACGATCAATCAGCCGGGCACCCACGACGAGTACCCCAACTGGCGACTGCCCCTTGCGGACGGCAGCGGCAACGCGGTGAGGCTGGACCAGCTGATGGTGTCGCGGCGGGCCAAACGACTGATCCGCTGCGTCACCCAGCGCGAACGCTGACCGTCCGCCCGGGCGTTTCGCCGTACGACGGCGCCGCGCGGTCCCTTGTGGGGGACGCCGCGCGGCCTGGACCTCACAGCGGCGCCGCGCGGTCCCTTGTGGGCGGATGCTGCGCACCCCGGACCGCATAAGGGCAGCGCGCGGTCCCTTGTGGGCGACGCCGCGCGGCCAGGACCTCACAGCGGCGCCGCGCGGTCCCTCGTGGGGTCAGAGGAAGGATCTAACTGCGCGACGCCGGGAAGTGTCGGCGCCAGTCGTCGCGGGTCCTTGGCACGCGCATGCCGCACGCCGTCATCGCTTCCTTCACGCGCCTGATCGTGCCCGCGGGATCGTGGCGTAGGTCGTGAGCCGTCACCACGACGATCGTCCAGCCGTCGTTGCCCAATTCCTCACGCCGGCGAAGATCGGCGCGCCAGGCCTCGTCGCTGGTGATGTGCTGACGCCCGTCGTACTCGACAGCCAGCTGTTGCTCCAGGTACCCAAGGTCGAGACGACGCCGCACCTCTCCGTCGGGATCGCGCAGGACGACATTGATGGCAGGTTCAGGCAGCCCCGCGAGCACGAGGAGCATCCGCAGCCGGCTCTCCTGGGGTGAGTCCACCCCGTCCCGGACGAAGGTGGCCGCACGTCGAGCGGCCCGGATGCCCCGGGACGACACCGTCGACATCGTCGATTCCGTGAGACGTTCCCGCGTCGTCACGCGCCGCCGCAGAAGCGAATCTCCGAGGACGACGAGGTCGAGCAGTGGAAGTCGCTCAGCCAGGTCGACGAAGGTCCGTTCCGGCGTTGTCGTCGTCAGTCCGTGCATCGTTCGCATCGGCGGCAGGTCGGCATATCGGTGCAGCGTGATCCCGTCACGTTTGCTGCGGCTGCCGGTCAGTGTGCCGAGATGCACGTCTGCAGATTCCGGGACAGCTCCGGCGTACAACTGCGCCGCGCTCTCATGGGTGACGAAGGCCTTGTCGGGAGCGAGCAGCATGGCTGCCCGGAGCTGCGTCGCCAGCGTCGGCCGGGGCAGTGCGGACACGAAGCACCCGCGGTACAGACGCACGTATCCAGGGCCGAACAGCTCGGCCTCCGTCAAGCCCGACTGCAGGCCCTGCCGGCGCGTGAACGGAATCCCTGGCGCGATCGTCGGCATCCACTCACGATGGCGCCACGCGACGGTTTCGCGGCAGCATCATCCGAGGGGCAGTGGACGGACAGCCATCGAAGTGGGGGATGTGGACAATCGATCCCGCGATCAGAAACGACGCCGCGCGGTCCCTCATAAGTGATGCCGTGTGCCCCGGACGCCGACAACGGCGCCGCGCGGTCCCTCTTAAGTGATGCCGTGTGCCCCGGACGCCGACAACGGCGCCGCGCGGTCCTTTACGGGCGACGCCGCGGGGCGTCAGCGCCGGGCGTCGCGGACCTGCGCCCGCAGGGCCCGGGCGACCGCGTCGCGGTGCTCGCTCATGATCCGGCGCAGCGCATCGGGCGCGTCACCGTTTTCGCGCAGCCACGCCTCGGTGGCGTCGAGCAACCGCTGGTCGGCGAGCGTCATGGGGTACATCCGCTTCGCCACACCGGAGGCGATGGCGAAGGTGCGGCCCTCCCACATGGTGCGGATGCCGGCGTGAAAGCGTTCGACGTACGGCTCCAACAGCTGCGGGTCGTGCGCCGTGGCGAACCCTGCGGCCACCGCGACCAGCGTCTGGTTCGGCAGGTCCGATCCCACGAAGGCAGCCGCCCAGGCGGCCTCCTTCGCCTCGGCCACCGGGTACGCCGCCCGCGCGCCGGCCGCTCGCTCCGCACCGGTCGAGGTGCGGTCGCGCGCGAGCTCCTGCTCGATGACGTCGTCGCCGATGGCGCCGGACGCCGCGAGCGACGTGAGCAGCGACCATCGCATGTCGGTGTCGATCGCCAGCCCGGCCAGCGGCGCAGTGCCGTCCAGTAGGCCACGCACCACGGCGATGTCCTCGTCGCGGACCGCGACCTGCGCGAACGCACGGGCGAACTGCAGCTGGGCGTCGCTGCCGGCTGCAGCGTTCCGCAGGAGACGCCCGAGACCGTCGGCCACCTGATGGCGCGCCGCCTCACGGTGGTCGGGAGCGACGTACATCCGGCGACTGACCGCGATCTGCTCCAGCGCCACCTTGATGGCCGTCGAATCATGCTCCGTCGCAAGCACATCGAGCATGAACGCGATGAAGTCTGTCGCCGCCGTCTCGGCCTCGCGGGTCATGTCCCACACGGCCGCGGTCACCAGTGAGCGTGCCAGGGAATCCTGCAGCGCCGTGGGGTTGGCGAGCACGGTCGCCAGCGACACGTCGTCGAGCCGGATCTTCGTGTAGGCCAGGTCGTCGTCGTTGAGCAGCAACAGGTCCGGGCGCGCCGCGCCGGCCAGCTCGGGCACCGTCGTGCGAGCCCCGTCGACGTCCAGCTCCAGGTACGACGTGCGCTCCAGCCGCCCGTCTCGCAGGGCGTAGCAGCCGACGCCCATCCGGTGCGGGCGCATTGTGGGGTGGCTGTCCGGGGCGGTCTGCTCGATGGTCACGGACGCGAGGTGCCCGTCGGCGGTCTCGATGGCGGGGCGCATCGTCGCGACTCCGGCCGTCTGCAGCCACGTCCGAGCCCACGCGATGAGGTCGCGCCCGGAGGTCTGCTCCAGCTCGGCGAGCAGGTGACGCAGGTCGGTGTTGCCCCACGCGTACTTCTGGAAATAGGAACGCAGGCCCGCCACGAACGGCTCGCGCCCGACGTACGCCACGAGCTGCTTCAGCACCGAGGCGCCCTTGGCGTAGGTGATGTTGTCGAAGTTGTTCTCCACGTCCGACCAGTTGCGCGCGTCGGCGGCGATCGGGTGGGTGGAGCTCAGCTGGTCGGCGATGTAGGCGGAGGACTTCTCGGCCAGGCTGAAGGTGGTCCAGGCGCTGGACCAGCGGGTCGCCTCCGCCTGGGCGGTGGTGGAGGCCCATTCGGCGAACGACTCGTTCAACCACAGGTCGTCCCACCAGCGCATCGTCACCAGGTCGCCGAACCACATGTGCGCGAGCTCGTGAAGCACGGTGAGCGCGCGGCGTTCGACCAACGACTCGGGCACGGCCGAGCGGAAGACGTAGATCTCCGCGATGGTGACCAGGCCGACGTTCTCCATCGCACCCATGTTGTATTCGGGGGCGAAGAGCTGGTCGTACTTGGTGAAGGGGAACTCCCGGTCGAACATCTCCTCGAAGAACGCGAACCCGCGCTTGGTGAGGTCGAAGATGTTGTCGGCGTCGAGGTGCTCGCGCAGCGAACGGCGGCACAGCACGCCCAGCGGGATCTCGCCGGCGCGCGTGGTGACCGAGTCGCGGACGACGTCGTACGGGCCGGCCGCGAACGCGGTGACGTAGGAGCTGATCGGGGGAGTGGGTGGGAAGACCCAGGTGGCCGAACCGTTCTCGCCGGGGGTCGGTTCGGAGGCGGGTTCGTTGGACAGGACCTGCCAGGTCGCCGGGGCGGTGATGGTGAAGGCGAAGCGGGTCTTGAGGTCGGGCTGCTCGAAGACCGGGAACGCGCGTCGGCTGTCCGCGACCTCGAACTGGGTGTAGAGGTAGACCTCGCCGTCGGTGGGGTCCACGAAGCGGTGCACGCCCTCGCCGGTGTTCATGTAGCGGCCGACGGCCTCGATGCGTACGACGTTCTCGGCCGCCAGGCCCGGAAGCGTCACGCGGGCACCGTCGTAGTGGGTCGCCGGATCCAGGGAGACGCCGTTCAGCTCGATCGCGCGTACCGACTCGCCCAGGAAGTCCACGAACGTCGAGGCGCCGGCAGTCGCGCTGAACTCGATGCGCGAGGTCGTACCGAACGTCTGCGGACCGGTCGTGAGGTCCAGATCGACGGCGTGCGCCTGCACTTCGATCAACTCGGCGCGGGCGCCGGCCTCGTCCCGGGTGAGCTCCTGCAGTGCCACGTTCGGTCCCCTTGCGTCGTGTCTCCCGGGCGACTCCCGGGCTCCGCCATCCTGTCATCCGGTCGCAGTGGCAAGATGACGAGTGTGACCACCAGCCGAGCCGAAATGTTCTTCGATCCGATGTGCCCGTGGGCATGGATGACCTCCCGATGGTTGCTGGAGGTGGAGAAGGTCCGCGACATCGAGATCACCTGGTCCGTGATGAGCCTGTCGGTCCTCAACGAGGACCGCGACCTGCCTGAGGAGTACCGCGCCATGATGACCCGGGCCTGGTTGCCGGTCCGGGTGGTCATCGCCGCGGAGCGCGAGCACGGACCCGAGACCCGCAAACAGCTGTACGACGCCATCGGCACCCGTTTGCACCCGGGCGGCCGCGGCAAGGACGAGGACGACCTGCGCGTGGTGCTGAGCGAGGCACTGGACGAGGTGGGTCTGCCGCAGGACCTGCTCGAGCAGGCGCAGAACACCCCCGGCGACGAGACCGACAAGGATCTGCGGGCGTCCCACCAGCGGGCGATCGACATGGTCGGCGACGATGTCGGCACCCCGGTCGTGAGCGTCGAGGGCACCGCCTTCTTCGGACCCGTCGTCACTCCTGCACCCAAGGGCGACGCCGCGGGCAAGCTGTGGGACGGCTGCCTCCTCGTCGCCGCCACCCCCGGTTTCTACGAACTCAAGCGGTCACGCGAAGCGTCGCCGGACTTCAGCTGAGAGGCGAGCGGATGCGGGTGCACATCGGAGGGGACCACGCGGCGTACGACATGCACCGCGAGCTGGTCCGTTGGCTGGGCGAGCAAGGCCACGAGGTGGTCGACCACGGCGCGAAGGAGTACGACGCGCAGGACGACTATCCGGTCTTCGTGCTGCGTGCGGCGGAGGGTGTTGCGCAGGACGAGGGCTCGCTGGGCATCGTCCTCGGCGGCTCCGGCAACGGCGAGCAGATGGCGGCCAACAAGGTGCCGGGCATTCGGGCCGCGCTCTGCTACACGACCGAACTGGCGCAGATCGCCCGGCAGCACAACAACGCCCAGGTGATCTCCCTCGGGGGACGTTTCAACACGGTCGAGCAGGCCAAGGCGATGGTGTCCGTCTTCCTCGAGACGCCGTTCTCGGGCGAGGAGCGCCACCAGCGCCGCCTGGACATGCTGACCCGGTTCGAGAAGCACGGCTCGCTACCGCAGGAATGACGCGGTACGGCGGTGGGTCTGCGCCGCGTAATTGTTGTGTAAAGCCTGCGTATGGGCGTGCTGTGATCCGCTGACGGCCGGGTTACGTTGCGCGTATGGCTGTACACGTCCACTTCACGCCTCGCGATGCGACGCGTGAAGACGGGGTACGCCGGCCCCGCGTGGGAGCCGCGATCATCGCGGCGTTGTGCATCATCGTCGTCCTCACCGTGCTGTCGGCGAGGTTCGACGGTCTGCTCGCCGCAGTGCTCGTGCTGGCGGCTGGAGGGGGGGCTCTCGGGCTGGGGGTCTCCTCCGTGCGGGAATCCCCCTGGCTGTCCCACGCAGTCTCCTCGACCCTGCTCCACGAACTGCACGAACGGGTGCGTGTGCAGGGCCGGATGCCCGAACTCCCCGCCGGGTGGAGGGTCGAGTCGGTGACCCGGGCAGCCGACGGCGATCGTTTCTCGGGCGACTTCGTGATCGGCAACCGCACCGATCAGCACCGTTTCGAGGTGGCTCTGGTCGACGTCTCGGGCAGCGGGCACGAAGCAGGCTCACGTTCGATGCTCATGGGCGGAGCGGTGAGCGGGCTGCTCGGCCCCGTCGCGCCGCAGGACTTCCTTCCCGCCGCCAACGACTATCTGGTGCGCCAGAACTGGTCCGAGGGCTTCGCCACCGCGATCCACGTATGTGTGGATCTGGCCGACGGCAGCTTCTCGGTGGGATCCGCCGGCCACCCCGCCGCCGTGCAGTTCCATGCCGCCACCAACCTCTGGACCACGGTCGACGGGGCCACCGGCACCTGCCTCGGGGTGCTCGAGGGCCAGAACGCACGCGACTACCCCCGGGTGGAGGGTGTCCTGGAGCACGGCGACGCCCTGTTGCTCTACACCGATGGGATCGTGGAGACCCGCGACCTGGACCTGTCGGAGGGGCTGGCCCAGGTGCTGGACACCATCCGCGCGCTCCCGACGTCCGTGGGGTCCGCCGGCCGGGTGTGCGAAGCAGCACGGTCCGGTCAGGGCGACGACCGCACCGCCGTCATGCTCTGCCGCGACTGAACGTCGTCTCCCGCGTCCTGCACGACCCCCCGCACGCTCGACGGGTGCGCACCATGCACGCGAGGGGTGCCGAACCCGTCGGGGCCCGGCACCCCTCGTGACCTGTCTGGTCGGTGATCGGCCTCAGTTCTGGTTCTGGTCTCCGTCGCCCGCGTCGTCGCCGCCCTGACCGCCACCGAAGCGCTCACTGACGGCGTCCTGACCCTTGTCGACCTGGTCGGAGTACTTGCCGCCGGTCTTGTCGTCGACGAAGTCCCCGCCCTTCTCGACACCCTCCTTGAGCTTGTCCGGGTTGTCGTTCGCGAAGTCGCTCGCCTTGTCCTTGGCGCTGTCGAACAGTCCCATCAGATCTCCTTCAAGAGAGGGCCGCGACCAGATGCCGTGGCCTCACGTTCCACGTAAGCACAGGCGGGGGTCGGCCGTCGAGAGGTTCTCCGGGCGTGCAGAAGCGGGTGCCGGCGAACCCGCCGGCCACCGGCTCGATAGCGGGGAGCGCGTCCGTCGGCGCGGTCGTGTTGACCTCGTCGAGGATCGCGAGACCCGCGTCCTGCCCTGCTGCGATGCGACCCCTGCGGCACTTCTCACCGCTGTAGCATGCGCTGGCGACGGTGGAGGCGTGCATCACCTCGTCGCGTCCGTGCCGGCACCCATGGGCATCGCTGCCCTGTGCGATGACTGCCTGACGACGACGAGAACCATTGCGGGCGAACGCTGTCCGGGGCCGTGGTGCGCACTGTGGAGCGGGTGACGAGAATCGAACTCGCGTAGCCAGTTTGGAAGACTGGGGCTCTACCATTGAGCTACACCCGCGTGGCGCAACCTCGTCCCACCCGATGGTGTGTGGTCCGGTGTGCTGCGCCGAGGCGATAGCGTACTGGCTCGCGTGGTGTGGTTCGCACCAGCCGCGCAGCACGGGGTATGGCGCAGCTTGGTAGCGCGTCCGCTTTGGGAGCGGAAGGCCGCAGGTTCAAATCCTGTTACCCCGACGCCTATCTCTGTGCTCGAGATGCCGATTCGGGACGGTCGCGGGGTGTGAGAACCCTCCTGAACCAACATCTGGAGACGCCCGGCTGGGGCACCTCGTACCCCACCGGTTTGCTCGCGCCCCGCTTCGTCAGGGAACATGGCAGACGGTTCCCGCTTTCGCCGCCCGGTCGTCCGGGTCGCCGACGCCCGCCTTGCGACGTACGCCGGCAGAGAGCCCCTTTCGATCTATGGAGTCTGTGCAGTGAAGAGCGCCGTCGACACCCTGAGCCCGACGCGGGTCAAGATGACCATCGAGGTCCCCTACGCCGAGCTGGAGCCGAGCGTCAGCGCGGCCTACAAGACCATCGGTAACCAGATCCAGGTGCCGGGCTTCCGCCAGGGCAAGGTGCCGGCACGGATCATCGACCAGCGGGTCGGCCGTGGCGCGGTGCTGCAGGAAGCCGTCAACGAGGCCCTGCCGGAGTTCTACGGCCAGGCGCTGGAGAGCAACGACGTGCAGCCGCTCGGCCAGCCCGAGGTCGAGGTCACCGACGTGCCGGCGACCGAGGGTGAGGACCTGAAGTTCACCGTCGAGGTCGACGTGCGCCCGCAGTTCGACCTGCCCGACTTCTCCGCGATCAGCGTGACCGTCGACCCGGTCGAGGTCACCGACGAGGACGTCGACGCCGAGATCGAGACGCTCCGCGAGCGGTTCGGCACGCTGGCCCCGGTCGAGCGCCCCGCTGCCGAGGGTGACTCGCTCACCATCGACCTGTCCGCCACGATCGGCGACGAGAAGATCGACGACGTCTCCGGCGTCTCGTACGTCGTCGGCAGCGGCAACATGCTCGAGGGCCTGGACGACGCGGTCACCGGTCTGTCCGCCGGCGACACCGCCACCTTCGAGGCCGCCCTGGCCGGCGGCGAGCACGAGGGCCAGGCCGCCCAGTGCTCCGTCACCGTCCAGTCGGTCAAGGAGCGTCAGCTGCCCGATGTCGACGACGACTTCGCCCAGTTGGCCTCCGAGCACGACACGGTCGCGGAACTGCGCACCGACATGACCGCGCAGGCCGAGCGCGGCAAGCGTTTCCAGCAGGGCATCCAGGCGCGCGACAAGGTCCTGGACCAGCTGCTGGAGGACCTGGACCTCGCGGTGCCGCAGAGCATCGTGGAGGCCGAGGTGCAGCAGCACCTCGAGGGTGAGGACCGCGTCGATGACGACGAGCACCGCGCCGAGGTCACCGAGAGCACCACGAAGGCACTGCAGAGCCAGTTCCTGCTCGACAAGATCGTCGAGGAGAACGAGGTGCAGGTCTCCCAGGAAGAGCTGATCGAGTACCTGATCATGTCCGCGCAGCAGTACGGCATGGACCCCAACCAGTTCGCGCAGGCGCTGGACCAGCAGGGCCAGGTGCCCGCGGTGATGGGTGAGGTCGCCCGTCGCAAGGCGCTCAGCACGGTGCTCGAGCGCGTCACGGTCGTCGACACCAACGGTGAGACCGTCGACCTGAACGCGCTCAACGACGCCGGGGAGGACGACGATCCCGAGGCGGCCGACGGCGGCACCGAGGCCATCGAGGTCACGGGCGACGACGAGGCCACCGACGGCACCGACAGCACGGACGCCGTCGACTCCGAGGTCTCCTCTGTCGAGGCGCCCAAGGCCTGAATCAGTCTGTGACTCAACGGGGTCCGCGCATCGATTCGATGGGCGGACCCCGTCGTCATACCGGGCGCAGCTCGGGCGCTTGCGCTCACGGCGAACACGGCCGACATCGGGGACGGAACGGCGCGGGCCGGGCGTTAGGGTCCAGTAGAAGCTGATTCGACCGCTTCGCGACCCCGCGCAGGCGGGGCCGTCCGGAGCAGTCCGACGCGATGAGAGAAGAGACGACCTTGAGTGACATCCAGAAGGTCTCGATGGCGACCCAGGCACCGGCCGGGGGACTCGACGACCAGATCTACAACCGGCTGCTGAAGGAACGCATCATCTTCCTCGGCTCCGACGTCCGTGACGACAACGCCAACGTGATCGCCGCGCAGCTGCTGCTGCTGACGGCCGAGGACCCGAACGCCGACATCTGGCTCTACATCAACAGCCCGGGCGGCTCGATCTCCGCGGGCATGGCCATCTTCGACACGATGAACTGGATCCCCAACGACGTGGCCACGGTCGCGATGGGAATGGCGGCCAGCATGGGGCAGTTCCTGCTCTCGGCCGGCACCCCCGGCAAGCGCTACGCGACGCCCAACGCTCGCGTGATGATGCACCAGCCGTCGGGCGGTCTCGGCGGCACGGCCTCCGACATCAAGATCCAGGCCGAGCAGATGATCTTCATCAAGAACAAGATGGCCGAGCTGATCGCCCAGCACACGGGGCAGACCGTCGAGCAGATCACCGCCGACTCCGACCGGGACCGTTGGTTCTCCGCGCAGGAGGCCAAGGAGTACGGCTTCGTCGACCACGTCTTCGAGCGTGCCGAGGACGCACCCGGGCAGGTGAAGGCATGAGCAACTGGACCGATTCGAGTGGAGCACAGATGAATTCGCCATACGTCGGTCACGCTGGTCTCTCTGTGCCAGCGCCATCGAGCCGCTACATCCTGCCGCAGTTCGAGGAGCGCACCTCCTACGGGATGAAGCGTTCGGACCCCTACAACAAGCTCTTCGAGGACCGCATCATCTTCCTCGGCGTGCAGGTCGACGACGCGTCGGCGGACGACATCATCGCTCAGCTGATCGTGCTGGAGAGCCAGGACCCCGACCGGGACATCCTGATGTACATCAACTCTCCCGGCGGCTCCTTCACCGCGCTGACCGCGATCTACGACACGATGCAGTACATCCGCCCCGACGTGCAGACGTTCGTGGTCGGTCAGGCCGCCTCGGCCGCCGCCGTCCTGCTCGGTGCGGGTGCCGCTGGCAAGCGCTACGCCCTGCCGAACGCGCGGATCCTGATCCACCAGCCCGCGATGGAGGGCACCGGTGGCACGGCGTCCGACCTCGAGGTCACCGCCAACGAGATCTTCCGGATGCGCGAGTGGCTCGAGGACACACTGGCGTTCCACACCGGCGCGACCGCCGAGCAGATCCGCAAGGACATCGAGCGCGACAAGATCCTCACGTCGGCCCAGGCCAAGGAGTACGGCCTGATCGACCAGGTTCTGACAAGCCGCAAGGCCTCCGGTCAGGACTGAACAAGCCTGACCGCACAGCACGTCGTACGCCGCTCACCCGACCAGGGTGGGCGGCGTCCGTGCGTTCCGGGTCCGGTCGTGCACGCTGACATCCGGCTTCGGGAGGGTGTCGACCGCGCCATACCGTGTGAAATCGGGATGTCACCGCGGCCGCCCCGAAGCAGCGCCGGCAGGCGGTCGCCTGGGCGCCGGTGGCGATCCACTCATCCACGAAGAGCGCGCGATCGGTGCTGCGGAGGACTGCACGCCGCACCGCGAGCTCCTGTTGTTCATCGCAGTAGTCCGGCGCCGTGGTGCGCACGAACCACTGGTCGGTGTGCGCGGCCCGTTCCGCCCCCTTGCGTACCTCGACGAAGCCCACGCCGAGATGGATGGCGACCAGAGGACCAAGCAGCAGGCCGCGGGACTGAACGCCCATGACCACCGTCGGGTCGCCCTTCGGGAACAGGCCACCCAGCATCGGACCGAGCCGCGCGAGCAGATCGGGATCGCGCCACCACCCGCTCACATCGGCGTAGCTCACGCGGTGCGCGGGCCACCGCGGTGGGTCGGAGTGCCACCTGAAGTGGTGGCGCAACGTGGTCTGCATCTGGTTCACGGCTGTGAGTGTGGCGGGTGATCGGGTTTGAATGTCAACGGATTTCGCAGCGCGTACGGTGGGGCGATGAGCATCCGCAAGGGCAGCACGGTCACGTGGAAGTGGGGTCAGGGCACAGCTGACGGGACGGTTACCGCTGTGCACCACGACAAGGTCACCCGCACCATCAAGGGGAGCGAGATCACTCGCAACGGCAGTGACGACGACCCGGCATACGAGATCGAGCAGGACGACGGGACGAAGGTGCTGAAGCTGCGCAGCGAGGTCGAACAGGCCTGACGGCCACCGCGCAGGGTCGCCGCGCGCCCTGTACGGCGCGCCGTGGCTCCACGCGCGCGGCGAGGCCGTCAACCGGGCGTACGAGGGGCGTTGCGCCGACAGCGGACAGGCGTGACTTGTGCCGCGACACCAGGTTTCAATGACGTGGGCGCAAGTCGCCGACGGGTAGCGTCGGGACCTCGACACCCGTCGCACGAAGTTCTCGTAGGACCGCCGGAAAGGATCGCCACGTGGCACGCATCGGAGAGGGCGGTGACCTGCTCAAGTGCTCCTTCTGCGGGAAGAGCCAGAAGCAGGTCAAGAAGCTGATCGCCGGGCCCGGGGTCTACATCTGCGACGAGTGCATCGATCTGTGCAACGAGATCATCGAGGAGGAGCTCGCCGAGACCTCCGAGGTCGGGCTGGACAAACTGCCCAAACCGCGTGAGATCTTCGAGTTCCTGCAGCAGTACGTCGTCGGTCAGGACGCCGCCAAGCGCGCGCTCGCCGTCGCCGTCTACAACCACTACAAGCGCATCCAGGCCGCCGAGCAGATCACCAAGAAGGACGCCACGGCCGTCGAGATCGCCAAGTCCAACATCCTGCTGATCGGCCCGACCGGCTGCGGCAAGACCTATCTGGCGCAGACGCTCGCACGGATGCTCAACGTGCCCTTCGCGATCGCCGATGCGACCGCGCTCACCGAGGCGGGCTACGTCGGCGAGGACGTCGAGAACATCCTGCTGAAGCTGATCCAGGCCGCCGACTTCGACGTGAAGAAGGCCGAGACGGGCATCATCTACATCGACGAGATCGACAAGGTCGCCCGCAAGAGCGAGAACCCCTCGATCACCCGTGACGTCTCCGGCGAGGGTGTGCAGCAGGCGCTGCTGAAGATCCTGGAAGGTACGACGGCCAGCGTGCCGCCGCAGGGCGGCCGCAAGCACCCGCACCAGGAGTTCATCCAGATCGACACCACCAACGTGCTCTTCATCGTCGGCGGAGCGTTCGCCGGGCTGGAGAAGATCATCGAGTCCCGTGCGGGCAAGCAGGGCCTAGGCTTCGGCTCCGAGCTGAAGCTCAACACCGGTGCGTTGGAGAGCTTCTCCGACGTGCTGCCGGAGGACCTGATGAAGTTCGGGCTGATCCCGGAGTTCATCGGCCGCCTCCCGGTCATCACCACCGTCGAGCCGCTGGACCGTGCGGGCCTGGTCTCGATCCTCACCGAGCCGCGCAACGCGCTCGTGCGTCAGTACGAGAAGATGTTCGAGATCGACGGCGTGGAGCTGGAATTCAGCGAGGACGCCATCGAGGCCGTCGCCGAGCAGGCGATGCTGCGCGGCACCGGTGCCCGCGGACTGCGCGCGATCCTCGAAGAGGTGCTCCTGCCCGTGATGTTCGATGTGCCGAGCGACGACGACATCGCGCGCGTCGTGATCACCCGCGAGGTCGTGCTCGACAACGTCAACCCGACGATCGTGCGCCGCGAGGCCACCCCGCCGGCCCGCAAGCGCGCGCCGCGCAAGGAATCCGCCTGACCCGATCCACTTTCGCGAAGGCCCCACAGCACCGACGGTGCGCAGGGCCTTCGTCGTACCCGCAGGAGCGGTGCGGCGCCCGGCTCACCCGTCGCCGTCGGGCCGGGTCAGCTCCCGTCGCACCCACAGGAGCACACCGGCGAGCAGCAGCAGCGCAGCCACGGTGAAGACGCCGGTGGCGGGGAGGTGTCGGGTGCTCCACGCCAGAGCCGCACACCACGTCAGTGCTGTCAGGACGCCGACGACGGAGATCCGCGCACCCCAGAGGGCGGTCACCGCGCGCCCGACCGGCGATCCCGGATGGCCGTGCGCCACCAGCGTCAGACAACCGTGGTTCACCAGCAACGCGGTCGCGACGATGAGCGTGTAGCCGTCCACGCCGCGGGAGCCCGCCCAGACCCACCCCAGGGCGGTGACCACCGTCAGCAGGTTCGCTCCGACCCCGGTCGAGTCGAGCAGGACGAGGGCCAGGGCCACAGCGAAGAGCACGATCTCCAACGCGTTGGCGTGAGCCGCGACCGGGATCATCACCTGCACCAGGACCGCGCTCAGCACCGCCGCGACCAGCAGCAGCAGCCGATGCGGATGCAGGTCGAGGACAGTCGCGGAGTCCACGCGTCGTGCGACGGTCATCGGACGCGTCCCCCCACCCCGGCCGCGCCCATCCGGCGCAGCACCGGATCCAGCGAGCCGGGCCCCCGCCACGGCACCACGGCGAGACCGTGGGCCTGCAGCCGTTGGATGCGCACCTGTCGCTGCAGCATGCTCAGCCGCTGCGCGGGTCTCCGGATGCGGTGACCGCCGGCAACGAGTCGACCAGCACGGTCGGAAGGCCGCGCTGGGCCGCTTCGGCGGCGAGCGTGGTGGCGGCGGTGCCGACCAGCGGGGTCACCACGACGACGAGCGTGCCGCGCGATGCACGGATCCGGTTGCGGGCGCCCATGCCGGCGCCGAGCGCTCCGGGCCGCACCCCCGACAGTTCGTGCAGGATCCGTCGCAGCTGTCCCGACCCACCCCTGCTGCGCACGCGTTCCGGGCGGACGCTGCTGAGGACCTGCAGCCCCACGCGTTCCCCACGCTGCAGCAGGTGCGCCGCCATGGCCGCGCAGGATCGGACCCCGATGTCGAGCGAGGTCTCGGCGTGCGTACTCGAATCGCCGTACTCCTCCTCGGCGTCCAGCACGAGCAGGATCTCGCTGTCCAACTCGGCGTACGTCGTGCGGACGTGCAACTGTCCGGTCCGCGCGGAGATCGGCCAGTGGATGCGGCGCAGTCGATCGCCGCTCTGAAAGCCCCGGATGTCCGCGAACTCCGAACCGTCACCGCGACGCTGGCTGCGGTTCTGGCCGACCAGACCGGCGGGCCGGGGCGCACCGCCCGTTGCGGTGAAGGCGGGAATGGCGGGGCTGACCTGGACGCGGCTCGGACGGAACGGCAGCGGACCGGCCCGGAAACCGGACCAGGTGCTGAACGCGACGCAGCTGCCGCTGCCTACCTCTGCGGGCCCCCATCGCCGGGCGGCCCACCGCATCGACAACTCGGCGGATTCACCGGACGGTACGGCGCGCAGCAGGCCGGACGCCGGGTCGGTGTCGACGTGCGCGGTGCAGGAGGTGGTGGCGTCGACGATCTCGGCGCCCGCCAGATCGGTGACCCGCAGGGACCATGTCTGGGTCGCCCCTTCATGGGTACGCGGCACCGTCGTCGCGTCGATCACCCGCGGTCGTCCTTCCGGGCGGTCCAGGAGCGACCAGACGGAGATGATCAGCAGGGGAGCGGCCACCACGACCAGGCCGGAGTTCTGCGACAGGACGGCGATGACGAGCAGACCTGCCGTGGCCGCGGCCGCGGTGAGCAGAGCCGGGGTGGGACGCCAGCCGTTCACGGGACCGTCACGACCGCACCCTGGACGAGGGGGCGGCCACCGTCTGCAGCAGCTCCCGGACGACGTCGACTCCGGACACCGAGGTCATCCACAGCTCCGGCAGGACGCTCACCCGGTGGGCGAGCACGGCGGTCGCCACGCTCTTGACGTCCTCCGGCGTGACGAAGTCGCGACCGCGGACGACGGCCACCGAGCGTGCCAGGAGGACCAGGGCGAGCGAGCCTCGCGGCGACGAGCCCATCGCCAGCTGGCCGTGGGACCGGGTGGCTGCGGCGAGGCGTACGCAGTACTGGGTCACCGACGGGTCGACCCGCACCTGTTCCACGGCATCCTGCATCGCGATGAGCTCGCTCGCGTCGATCACCGGGGAGAGGGTGATGGCCTCCTCGCGGCGCGCCATCCGGCGTTCGAGGACGTCGATCTCCTCGGCCTCTTCCGGGTAGCCGAACGCGATGCGGCTGAGGAAGCGGTCGAGCTGGGCCTCGGGAAGCGGGTAGGTGCCTTCGTACTCGACCGGGTTGGCCGTCGCGACGACGTGGAACGGTCGGGGGAGCGCGAAGGTCTGCCCCTCGATGGTCACCTGTCGCTCCTGCATCGACTCCAGCAGCGCGGCCTGGGTCTTCGGCGGCGTCCGGTTGATCTCGTCGGCGAGGAGCAGCCCGGTGAAGACGGGTCCCTCCCGGAAGACGAACTCCGCGCGTCCCTGGTCGTAGACGAACGACCCAGTCAGGTCCGACGGGAGCAGGTCGGGGGTGAACTGGGCGCGCGCGAACGACAGCCCCAGGGACTGCGCGAAGGACCGTGCGGCGAGGGTCTTGCCGAGGCCGGGGTTGTCCTCGATCAGCACGTGGCCGCCAGCCAGGATCGTCGCCAGGACGACCTCCAGCTGCTTGCGCTTGCCGATCACGGCGAGTTCGACCTGATCCAGCACCTCCCCGGCCCTGCGGGTGGCGTCGGAGGGGGTCATCGGTGCGGTCATAGCTCCTCGATCGATGTGACGATGTGGTGCAGGTCCTCGGGGCGAAGTCGCGGCGCGGGATCGGTCCGCAGATAGCGCTCCAGCGGCGGGGGCAAGGTCTCGAGTGCCGGGAGGCCCCGCAGCGGGCGCTGCTCCAGGCGGTCCTGCACGAGTTGGCGGACGGAGTCCTGCAACGCCGCGGCGGCCGTGGGCGAGGTGCGGCGGCCGTTCGACGTGGCCTCTTCACAGAGCCGGCGCAGATAGCTCGCGGCGGGGTCGCCCCGGGTGTAGTGCGCGGGGTACTCCGCCGGCTCGGTCCACCGAACGGTGGATGCCGCTGCGCCCGCGTCCACCGCGAACCACCACACCGCGCATGCGGCGAGGATCCCGGCGCCGAGCGGCAGGACGGCGATGTCCTCGTTGCTCAACCTGACCCCGATGACCACGACCGCCACGGCAGCCACGGCGAGCAGCACGCGGGTCGCCCACCGACCTCTACTGACGGCCACTGGGGCTCCCGTCCGTGCTTCGGGCCGTCTCGCCGGCGGTCAGCGCGTTGAGGCAGTGGACGGCCTCGGCGCGGTCGTCCTCGCTCATCGGATGGTCGCTGAAGCGGGCTTCGCGGTAGAGGTCGGCGAGGCGCAGGATCCACCGCCCGGGGACGTCCATGCCGTCGAGGACCCGGATCGTCAGCTCCGCGGGCGTCTCACTGCGATGCGGCGGCACCCCGGCGTCGGCGGCGATGCCCTCCAGCCGCACCCAGGCCGCGATGATGCCGGCCCGCGGTGACCCCTGCTCGACAGCCCGCAGCAGATCCGGAAGGGACTCCGTCAGGACCTCCGACCGGGCGGACCCGACGTGCTGTCGGCTCGCCGACGAGGATCGGCGCTGGTCCCAGCGACGGCGCAGCGCCTCCGACAGCGGGCCGGCCCCCATCGCCAGAACTGCGATCACCAGGACCAGGAGCAGCACGGCGAGCAGCACGACCAGCACCGCGAGCACGGTCAGCCCGGAGCCTCCCGACGTCCGGTGGCCGGTCGCGGCCGGGGACGACGACGCCGATCTCGTCGTGAGTGTGGGGAGGTGCGTCGAGGACGTCGTCCTCGAGGAGCTGTGCACGATCGCGGGACGACGGGTCGTCGCGGCCAGCAGGGCCAGGACCAGCACGGCGACGCCTACAGCAATCAGGGTGACCCGTCGCTGCAGGTGCGTCGCGCGTCCCCCGCTGACCATGCCGTGACTGTAATCTGCCACCGCGGTTGTCAGCGGATCTGTGGCGAATACGTCACCAAACCGCTGACAACCGGCGGGCGGAGCGAGGTCAGGCGCCCCGCGGGGGCGGCGGCACCAGTTCGACGTCCTGCACGGCGAGGGCCGGCCCGTCGGCGTACGTCATGCCGGTCACCTTGCCGGCGGCCCGCAGGTCGTCCTCACCGGCGCGGATGAGCTCCTGCACATCCGCGGGCGCGGTCAGTGTCATCGAGGTGACCTGCGCGCGCATGCCGAGCTTCGCGTCCGACTTGGCCTTGCGGATCCCGGCCAGGGCGTCTCCGACCACCCGCAGTGCACGTGAATCTCCCTCGGCCGCACCGCATTCGGCGACCGTCGGCCAGGACGCGCGGTGCACCGAACCCTCCTGCCACCACGACCACACCTCTTCGGTGGCGTAGGGCAGGAACGGAGCGAAGAGCCGCAGCAGCACCGACAGCGCGACCCGCAGGGCCGCCCGGGCGCTCGCGGCACCCTCGTCGCCCTGCGCGCCGTACGCGCGGTCCTTGATCAGCTCGATGTAGTCGTCGCAGAAGGTCCAGAAGAAGCTCTCGGTGACCTCCAGCGACCGGGTGTAGTCGAAGTTCTCCCACCCACGGGTCGCGACCTCGACGACGTCGCGCAGCCCGGCGAGCATCGCGCGATCCAGGGGGTGCGTCACCGCGGCCGGGTCGCCGTCGGACTCGCCGATGGTCAGCGCGAGCTTGCTGGCGTTGAGCAGTTTCATCGCCAGGCGCCGGCCGACCTTCATCTGCCCCGTGTCGTACGCCGAGTCGGCGCCCATCCGCGCGGACGCCGCCCAGTAGCGCACCGCGTCCGCGCCGAACTGCAGCACGACGTCGAGGGGAGTCTCGGCGTTGCCCTTGGACTTGGACATCTTCTTGCGGTCCGGGTCGAGGATCCAGCCGTTGATCGCCGCGCCGCGCCAGGGCGCCTCACCATGCTCGTAGTGGCTGCGCACCACCGAGGAGAAGAGCCAGGTGCGGATGATGTCGTGGCCCTGCGGACGCAGGTCCATCGGGAAGATCGCGTCGAAGAGCGCCGGGTCGTTACGGGACTCCGGGTCGCTGGTCACAGGCCACCCTGCAGCGATCTGCGGGGTGAGCGACGACGTCGCCCAGGTGTCCATGATGTCGGGGTCGGCGGCGAAACCACCAGGCACGCCGCGCTGTTCGGCGGTGTAGCCCGACGGCACGTCGACCTGCGGGTCGAGCGGCAGCTGGCTCTCGTCGGCCGCGATCGGTCGCGTGTGGTCGATCTCGCCATCGGCGTCGATGGGGTACCAGATGGGGAACGGAACGCCGAAGAACCGCTGCCGGCTGATCAGCCAGTCGCCGTTCAGCCCCTCCACCCAGTTGGTGTAGCGGCTGCGCATGAAGCCCGGGTGGAAGTCGATCTCGCCCCCGCGGTCCACCAGCTCCTTGCGCAGCTCCTCGCTGCGGCCGCCGTTGCGGATGTACCACTGACGACTGGTCACGATCTCCAGCGGCTTGTCGCCCTTCTCGAAGAAGTTCGCCTTGCGCTGGGTGTTCTTCGGCTCGCCGTCGAGGTCGCCGCTCGCGATCAGCGCGTCGACCACGGCCTTGCGGGCGGAGAAGACCGTCTTGGTGGCCAGCTCGTCGACGTAGAGGGCCTCCCCGGGGCCGCCCGCGATCCACTCCGGCGTCTCGCCCTGGATGCGGCCGTTGCGGGTGATGACCGAGCGGATCGGCAGCTGCAGCTCGCGCCACCACTGCACGTCGGTGAGATCGCCGAAGGTGCAGCACATCGCGATGCCGGCGCCCTTGTCCGGCTCGGCGGCCGGGTGGGCCAGCACGGGGATCTCGACCCCGAAGAGGGGCGAGGTGACCGTCGTACCGAACAGGTCGGCGTACCGGTCGTCGTCCGGGTGAGCGATGAGCGCGACCACGGCGGGCAGCAGCTCCGGGCGGGTGGTCTCGACGTAGACCGGGTCGGCGTCGGTGCGGTGGAAGGCGATCCGGTGGTACGCGCCGGGGTAGTCGCGCGCCTCGACCTCGGCCTGTGCGACCGCGGACTGGAAGGTGACGTCCCACAGTCCCGGCGCCTCGGCCTGGTAGGCCTCGCCGCGGGCGAGGTTGCGCAGGAACGCCTGCTGGGCCACGGCACGGGAGCGGTCGTCGATGGTGCGGTAGGAGTGCTGCCAGTCGATGGAGACGCCGAGCGTGCGGAAGAGCTGCTCGAACGACTCCTCGTCGCGCGCGGTCAGCTCCTCGCACAGCGGGATGAAGTTCGCGCGGCTGATCGGCACCTGGTCGGCCGCCTTGACGGACTTGCCCTCGGCGCCCTGCAACGGCGGCACGAAGTCGGCGTCGTACGCCGCGGCGTGATCCCCGCGCACGCCGTAGTAGTTCTGGACGCGGCGCTCGGTCGGAAGGCCGTTGTCGTCCCACCCGATCGGGTAGAACACCTCGCGGCCGCGCATCCGCTGGTAGCGCGCCATGCAGTCGGTGTGGGTGTAGCCGAAGACGTGCCCTACGTGCAGGCTGCCGCTGGCCGTCGGCGGCGGGGTGTCGATGGAGTAGACCTGCTCGCGCGGCAGGGTCAGCGCGCGCTCGCGGTCGAACGCGTAGGTCTGCTCACGCGCCCATACCGCGCCCCACCGCTCCTCGAGGCCGTCGACCGTGGGCCGGTCGGGGACGGAGGAGTGGGCTGCGGCGGGGCGTTCGGTCATGGCCGCAATGATCCCAGACGTGCGCCGATGCCCTCACCGGGGTTTTCCGCGGGCCGCCGAGCGTGGTTGTCAGCGCAGGAGTGACGCCGGCACCGCGAATCCGCGGACAACCGGCCGGGGCGAGCCTCGCGGTGACGCCGCCCGCTCTCGCCCGGATCGACTACCGTCGGTCGACGTACCCGCCCGACCCCCGAAGGAGACACCGCGCCATGACCCAGACGTCCGACCAGCGCGCGAGCGACATCGGCGCCGCCGTACGCCGTTTCGTGCAGGCCTTCCCCCCGGGTGTGGACGTGCGGGTCCCGAGTCCGCAGTTCCTGGAGTACGCCGAGGGGCGGCTGCCGGACGCGCTCGTGGAGCTGTGGCGCGCGTACGGGCTCGGTTTCTACGGCGACCAGGCGCTCGCCATCGTCGATCCGGGCCACTGGGTGTCGACGCTGCAGGTGTGGCTCGGCGATCAGGTCGCCAGCGTCCCGTTCGCAGTCACCAGCTTCGGGCACGTCTACCACTACGAACGGGTCGACGGGCGCGACGTGATCTCCTGCCTCGACCCGCACTTCCAGACCAACACGGTCATCGACGGCGACATGGCCGCGTTCCTGGGCGAGCACCTGCCCGGTCCGACCTCGCACCCGCGCGACCTCGCCGGGCCGCACAAGGGCGCCCGGCAGCGCAAGGGCGAGCTGCGCGAGGGGGAGATCTACTTCTTCACCCCGATCCTGGCGCTCGGCGGCAAGGTGCACCCGGACAACCTCGACCGCGGCGACGGCGTACGCCACCTCGACCTGATTCACGAGCGGGTCGGCCAACAGCGCCGCTGACCTGCGGGCTCAGCCTGCGGGATCCCGCCAGGTGAAGCGGTAGCCGATGCTCGCCGCGTACGGGCCGGGCTCGGACGGATCGGCCTGCACGCTCACCTCCAGGTCGTACGCCGACGTCGTCGTCCGGACCGTGTGCGCGGTGTCGGCGGGACCGGCGAACAGAGCAGAGATCGCGGACGGTGCCAGGCCCAGCGCCGGTGCGGCCCGCACCAGTTGGGCGCGTGCTTCGGCCACGGTCCCGACCCACGTGGTGCTGGTGCGGGAGGGGGCCGCGCGCTGGCGGACGAGCTGCGGGTCGGCATCGCGCCCCGAGGTCGAGGTCAGCGAATCGACGGCGAGCGTCACCGTGCCGTGCGGCGTACGCAGGGTCAGCGCCACCGGGGCCTTGGACGGGGGAGACGTCTGGATGTCCGCCCGGGCGTAGTCGTCGAGGAAGCCCAGCTGCGCCCGGCTGGGTCGCGTGCGCGCGTCCAGGTCCATCCGACCGTCGTGCAGGACCGCGGCGACGGCAGCGTTGTCGTACCGGTCGAAGCTGAAGTAGTAGTAGCGCTCTCCGGGAGCCGACAGCGTGGCGGACAGGTTCGACTGGCGCTGCACCTCGACGAAGAGGTCGCGCGACGGCGATCCGTCGACCAGCGCGTCCGAGGCGGACGGGCGGTGAGAGATGCCGAGCAGCGCCGACTGCTGGGCCAGGGCCGTGTCCGCTGCGTCCTCGGAGGGGTAGAGCACGTCGACCGTGAAGTACTTCGGCCGATGGCCGTGGTCGGTGTCGACGGCACCGCCCGCGTCGTCGGTGTCACCGTCGATCGAGTGGGCGGGCAGCCGCAGCACGCCCCCGGGAAGGGTGATCGACAGGTCGTAGGTGTGCTTGTACCGGGCCTCGTACCCGCGCCAGCTCTGGTCGGCTGGCAACCCGAAGGCGGCACGGGTCGGCGTCTGGCGGAAGTCGAGCGAGACGCGACCGTCGTGCACGATCGACGGCGGGACCGTGGCCCGGGCCGTGCCGGAGCCAGTGCCACCGACGTGGAAGCTGACGCTGCAGGCGGCGAGCGTCACGGACATCGCCGCTGCCATGGCTGCCGCCCCCGCCCCGCGCCTCATGCAGGAAGTATGGCCGCGGTGCGGGGCGGCCGAGTCGGTGTGCGCGGTTTGCGTTCTCGACCAGGACTGCAGCACTGGCCGAGAACGCAGAACCCCCACCGCGTCGAGAACCGTCCCTCGGATCGCCCGTGCGCCGCGCGAGGGCGACCCCGCGCAGACGCCGTACACTGGTCCACACAGCGTTCGAGCCGTCATCAGCGGCGAGCTTCCGGAAGAACAGCGTCGACGGCGCCCAGTAGACCCGGACGGGACGAGCCCGTCACAGCTCAGGAACAAGCGGCCGCACGCCGTTCGCGTTCAGCGCGGAAGACGTGCGGCAAGCGGGGTGGTACCGCGGTGTCGCCGGTGACAGACCGGCGTACGTCGTCCTCGGGCAGCGCAGAGGACGATTCGCAGACCGAAGGACGCACCCGCATGACCTACCCGAAGGTCGATCCCACCGCCGACGGCACCCCCGCGACGACCGGCTCAGGCGTCGCACCCAGCCCGGACTTCCCGGCCATCGAGGGCGCGGTGCTGGACTACTGGGCCAAGGACGACACCTTCCAGGCCTCCGTGCAGCAGCGCGACGCCGGCCAGGACGGCAGCAACGAGTTCGTCTTCTACGACGGCCCGCCCTTCGCCAACGGGCGGCCGCACTACGGCCACCTGCTGACCGGCTACGTCAAGGACCTCATCCCGCGCTACCAGACGATGCGCGGCAAGCGGGTCGAACGACGCTTCGGCTGGGACACCCACGGGCTCCCGGCGGAGCTGGAGGCGATGAAGCAGCTCGGCCTGAAGACCAAGGACGAGATCCTCGACATGGGCGTCGAGAAGTTCAACGACGCGGCGCGCGCCTCGGTGCTGCGCTACACGGGGGAGTGGGAGTCCTACGTGCACCGGATGGGCCGGTGGGTGGACTTCGAGAACGACTACAAGACCCTCAACCCGCAGTACATGGAGTCGGTCACGTGGGCGTTCAAGACGCTCTACGACAAGGGCCTCATCTACGAGGGCTTCCGCGTGCTGCCCTACTGCTGGAACGACGAGACGCCGCTGTCCAACCACGAGCTGCGGATGGACGACGACGTCTACCAGATGCGCCAGGACCCGGCCGTCACCGTCGGGTTGCGTCTGGAGACAGGGGAGCTGGCCCTCATCTGGACGACCACGCCGTGGACGCTGCCGTCCAACCTGGCGATCATGGTGCGCCCCGACATCGACTACGTCGTGCTGGAGTCGGACGTCACCGGCACCACCGAGCGCTACATCCTCGCGGCGGCCCGCGCGGCGTCGTACGCCAGGGACCTCTTCGGCGCCGCGGACGCCGACTGGGAGTCCCACGTCGTGCAGCGCCTGACCGGCGCCGACCTGCTCGGGCGCACCTACACCCCGCCCTTCGGCTACTACCTGGGCCACGAGAACGCCTTCCGGGTCGTCGAGGCCGACTTCGTCACCACCGAGGACGGCACCGGGCTCGTGCACAGCGCGGGCGCCTTCGGTGAGGAGGACATGGTCGTCACCGACCGCGAGGGCATGCAGCCGGTGATCCCGGTCGGCCCCGACGGTCGATTCACCGCGCCGGTCGACGAGTACGAGGGCATGCAGGTCTTCGACGCCAACTCCCACATCATCGACGATCTCAAGGCCGCGACCCGTGGGCCGGACGAGCACGGCCGGGTCACCCCCGGCACGGTGCTGCTGCGCCGTGAGACCTACGACCACAGCTACCCGCATTGCTGGCGCTGCCGCAACCCGCTCATCTACATGGCGGTGTCGTCCTGGTTCGTGCAGGTCACCGCGATCAAGGAGCGGATGCTCGCGCACAACCAGGAGATCACCTGGGTGCCCGGCGGCGTGCGGGACGGCCAGTTCGGCAAGTGGCTGGAGGGCGCGCGCGACTGGTCGATCACCCGCAACCGCTTCTGGGGCAGTCCGGTGCCGGTGTGGAAGTCCGACGACCCGGCGCACCCGCGCATCGACGTCTACGGATCGTTCGAGGAGCTCGAGCGCGACTTCGGCGTGCTGCCGGGGCGGATCGACCCGACCACCGGTGAGCGCGTGCCGGACCTGCACCGCCCGTACATCGACGAGCTGACCAGGCCCAATCCCGATGACCCCAGCGGGAATTCGACGATGCGCCGGGTGAGCGACGTGCTGGACGTGTGGTTCGACTCCGGGTCGATGCCCTACGGCCAGGTGCACTACCCGTTCGAGAACGCCGAGTGGTTCGAGCACCACTTCCCCGGCGACTTCATCGTGGAGTACATCGGCCAGACCCGCGGCTGGTTCTACACGTTGCACGTGCTGGCGACCGGGCTCTTCGACCGGCCGGCGTTCAAGTCGGTCATCTGCCATGGCATCGTCCTCGGCTCCGACGGCGCCAAGATGTCGAAGTCGATCGGCAACTACCCCGACGTGTCCGAGGTCTTCGACCGCGACGGCGCCGACGCGATGCGCTGGTTCCTCATGGCCAGCCCGATCCTGCGCGGCGGCAACCTGGTCGTGACCGAGCAGGGAATCCGCGACGGTGTGCGCCAGGTGATGATGCCGCTGTGGAGTAGCTGGTACTTCTTCAGCCTCTACGCGAATGCGGCCGGCTACGAGGCGAAGTGGTCGACCGCCAGCACCGACGTGCTGGACCGCTACCTGCTGGCCAAGCTGCGCGACCTGGTCGACACGACCCAGGCCCAGCTCGACGTCTACGACATCGCGGGAGCCTGCGAGAGCGTCGGCGGATTCCTCGACGTCCTCACCAACTGGTACATCCGCCGGTCCCGGGAACGCTTCTGGGATGCAGAATCCCGCGGCTCGGACGCCACGCATGCGGCGTTCGACACGCTCTACACCGCGCTGGAGGTGCTGACCCGGGTCGCGGCGCCGCTGCTGCCCTTCGAGGCCGAGCAGATCTGGCGCGGGCTCACCGGTGGCCGGTCGGTGCACCTGACCGACTGGCCGACCGCGGACGACCTGCCCCGGGACGAAGCGCTGGTCGAGGCGATGGACCGGGCGCGAGCGATCTGCTCGACCACCTCCAGCCTGCGCAAGGCCCACCAGCTGCGCGTACGGCTGCCGCTGCCGAGCGTCACTGTCGTCGTGCCCAACCCGGAGGCGCTGGCCGACTTCACCGGGGTCATCGCCGACGAGGTCAACGTGCGCGACGTGCGCCTCGCCGACCTGGCGGACGCCACCCAGGAGGAGTACGGCGTCACGCAGCGACTCTCGGTGAACGCCCGAGCCGCTGGTCCGCGTCTCGGCCGGGCAGTGCAGCAGGCCATCAAGGGCAGCAAGTCCGGCGACTGGTCGGTGGCCGAGGACGGCTCCGTGACCAGTGGCGGCCTCGCCCTGCTCGAGGGTGAGTACACCCTGGAGACGGTCGTGTCCGGCGACGCGGCATCGACCCAGGTGCCCTCCATGCTCCCCGGCGGCGGCTTCATCGTCCTCGACACCGCCGTCACCGACGAGCTGCGCGCCGAAGGGCTGGCCCGCGACGTGATCCGCGCAGTGCAGCAGGAACGCCGTGAGGCGGGCCTGGACGTGAGCGACCGGATCAGCCTGTCGGTCGCCGGTGACGACGACGTGTGGCAGGCCGTGGTCGCCCACCAGTCGCTGATCATGGGCGAGACTTTGGCCGTGCAGTTCGGCGCTGCCGGTGCGGGGCACGAGCTGCCCGGCGGCACCGTCGTGCAGCTCGGCGACGGCAAGAAGGTCACCATCGCCGTCAGCGTGCCGAGCCGGCCGGGAGGTCCGCGATGACCGCGGCGGAGGTGTCGCAGCGCGTCCAGATCCGCGAGGCGGTCGGCGACGATCTCCTCGGGGTCATCGAGGTGGGCCGGCAGACCTGGCCCATCACGTACGGCCCCATCGCGGGCGACGACTACGTGGCGATGGGCCTGGCGAAGTGGTGGACCGCGGACGCCACCATCCCGGCCATCCGGTCCGGTCGGGCGACGGTCGCCGCGGTCGGGGATCAGATCATCGGGGTGTCCGTGGTCGGGCCCCTCGGAGACGAGATCGCCCTCTGGAAGCTCTACGTGCTCCCCGAGCACCAGGGCAGCGGCGTGGGTTCGCGGCTGCTGCGCACGGCGATCAGCCGTGCGACCGACGACGGATGGAAGAGCATGGTCCTGTCCTACCTGGACGGCAACGAGAACGCCGCGGGCTTCTACGCGCACTTCGGCTTCGACTTCTACGAGCGGGAGACAGCGGGTTCCGGTGTGCCGGACAGCATCTGGGTGCGCCGCGTGCTGAGGGAGGACGCATGAGCAGCGGGCGTCCCGACGCAGCGGCGCGCGAGGCCGAGGCCCAGCTGGAGTCGCGCAAGCGGCTGCACGAGGTCGAGAGGGAGATCCTGGCCCGTACCCCCGAGAGCACGCCGGAGCCGTCGCTGCAACGCGTCGTGCAGGTCATGGAGCTGCTCGGCGAGCCGCAGCGCACCTTCCCGGTGATCCACCTGACCGGCACCAACGGCAAGACGAGCACGACGCGCTTCATCGAGCGCATCCTGCGCGAGATGGGCCTGTCGACGGGGCGGTTCACCTCACCGCACCTGCACGACATCCGCGAGCGGATCGCGTTGAACGGCAAACCGATCGACCCCGAACGCTTCATCGCGACGTACGACGACGTGCTGCCGTACGTACAGCTGGTCGACCAGCGGGCGGCCGAGGCCGGCGAGCCGCGCACGACGTACTTCGAGCTGCTGGTGGTGATGGCGTACGCCGCGTTCGCCGACGCGCCCGTCGACGTCGCCATCGTCGAGGTCGGGCTCGGCGGCCGGTGGGACGCCACGAACGTCGCCGACGGCCAGGTCGCGGTCATCACCCCGATCGACATCGACCACCAGCGGCTGCTCGGCAACACCATCGAGGAGATCACCCTCGAGAAGCGCGACATCGTCAAGGCGGGCGCTATCGCCGTCGTCGGTCGCCAGGAGCCCGACGTGCACGAGCTGATCGCCGAGCGCGCCCAGGAGGTCGGCGCCACCGTCGTCAGCGAGGACGAGCAGTTCTTCGTGCTGGCCAGGGACCAGGCGGTCGGCGGTCAGCAGGTGTCGGTCCGCGGTCTCGCCGGCGACTACAACGACCTGTTCCTGCCGCTCTTCGGCGACCATCAGGCGCACAACGTCGTCACTGCGATCGCGGCGGTCGAGGCGTTCGTCGGCGGTGGGGAGCAGCCGCTCGACATCGACGTGCTGCGCGAGGCGCTCGAGCGGGTCACCTCGCCGGGTCGCCTGGAGATCGTGCGGCGTTCACCCACCGTGCTCGTCGACGCCGCGCACAACCCCGCCGGCGCTCGGGCGCTGCGCGACGCGCTCGAGGACTCGTTCAACTTCGCCAAGCTCGTCGGCGTCGTGGCGATCCTGCAGGACAAGGACGCCGACGCCATCCTCCAGACGCTCGAACCGGTGCTCGACGAGATCGTCGTGACCCGTACGCGGTCCGAGCGGGCGACGAACCCCGACCGGTTGGGGGAGCTGGCCACCGAGATCTTCGGCGAGGACCGAGTCTTCGTCGTGCCGAGCCTTCCCGAGGCCCTGGACCGGGCCGCCGAGCTCGCCGACGAGGGCGGCGTCGCGGGCGGAGTGCTCGCGACCGGATCCGTGGTCACGGCGGCCGAGGTTCGCGCGCTGCTCGGGTCGACCGACACGTGAGCGGCACGGACACGTCCGGCCACCGGGTCGCACCCGGCGGCGTGCTGCTCTACGGCGTGGGCGACCGGATGACCCGTCGGCTGGCCGCCGTCGTGGTCGCCTTCCAGGTCGTAGTGGTCCTGCTCGGTGGACTGGTGGCGTACGCGATCGCCAAGTCGCGTGACGGCGTCGGCCACCCGGCGTACCTCTGGGTGGGTGGCGTGCTGGCGGTGCTGTGCATCGTCACGGCGGGAACGATGCGTCGCCCCTGGGGTGTCGCGCTGGGTTGGGTGGTCCAGATCGCTACGCTGGCCGCGGTTTTCGTGGTACCGCTGATGTTCGTGGTGGGGGTGATCTTCCTCGCGCTGTGGATCACGGCACTGGTGCAGGGCCGCAAGATGGACCAGTTGACCGCCGACTACTTGGAGCGACAACCGTGATCGTCCCGACCCCGATCGTCCAGACCGTCCGGGTCCCGGTGACCGCATGAGTTGGCTCGAAGCGGTCCTGCTCGGCATCGTGCAGGGCCTGACCGAGTTCATCCCCGTCTCGTCCTCGGCACATCAGCTGATCGTGGGTCGGCTCTTCTTCGACAACGACGGCGGCGGATCGGCGTTCACCGCCATCAACCAGCTCGGCACCGAGACGGCGGTGCTCGTCTACTTCTGGCGGGACATCGTGCGGCTCATCCGCGCCGGCGTCCTCGCGCTGCGGCGCAGGCTGCCGTGGTCGGACCCGGACGCCCGGGAGTTCCTGCTGGTCATCATCGGCACGCTGCCCATCGGCATCCTCGGGCTGATCTTCAAGAACGCCATCGAAGGCCCGGCGCGCAACCTCTGGATCACCGCCAGCATGCTGCTGCTCTTCGCGCTGGTCATCGCCTATGCCGACAGCACCGCGCGGCAGACCAAGCAGGTGCAGGACCTCACCACCCGCGACGGCATCTTCTTCGGCCTCTGGCAGGCGCTGGCCCTGATCCCGGGTGTCTCCCGGTCCGGCGGCACGATGAGCGGCGGGATGCTGATGGGCTACCGCCGGGAGTCGGCTGCTCGCTACTCCTTCCTGCTCGCGATCCCCGCGGTGTGGTCCTCCGGCCTGTTCGAGCTCGCCGGCGAGGTGTCCAAACCCAACCCGGACGGCTGGGGCCAGGTGGCCGTCGCGACGGTGCTCGCGTTCGTCATCGGGTACGCCGTCATCGCCTGGCTGATGCGCTACCTCACCACGCATACGCTGCGGCCGTTCGTCTTCTACCGACTCGGACTGGCCGTGCTGCTCTTCGTGCTGCTGTCGGTCGGCGCGCTGCAGGCCACCTGACCCGTACCCGTTAGGGTTTCGCCCGTGAGCGAGCAGATCGAACGCACCCTGGTGATCGTCAAACCCGACGGCTTCCGCCGCGGCCTGACGGGGGAGGTGCTGCGCCGTATCGAGTCCAAGGGCTACGTCCTGGCCGACCTGCACATCACGACCCCCGATCGCGAACGCCTCGCCCGGCACTACGAGGAGCACCAGGGCAAGCCGTTCTACGAGCCGCTCGTGGACTTCATGTCCTCAGGGCCGGCCACGTTCGTCGTGGTCGAGGGCCACCGCTGCATCGAGGGCTTCCGCGCCCTGGCCGGCGCCACCGACCCGACCAAGGCGCTGCCCGGCACCATCCGCGGCGACCTCGGGCGCGACTGGGGCGAGAAGGTGCAGGCGAACATCGTGCACGGCTCGGACTCACCGGAGTCGGCCGCCCGCGAGATCTCCATCTGGTTCTAGTCACCCCACGAAGTTCTCCGCTGCGCTCCGATACTTCGCGGGGACCCCGCCACGAAAATCACCCCACGAAGTTCTCCGCTGCGCTCCGATACTTCGCGGGGACCCGGGTTTCCCTTTACGACGTTCCTTCATCGGCCGAGCGGGCCGAGATGCACGGTGCGCGCGGGTCGGCGGCGTGCGTTCGGGGCCGAGCGGGCCGAAACGCAGGGTGTGCGCGGGTCGGCGGCGTGCGTTCGGGGCCGAGCGGCCCGAACGCAGAATGAGCGTGGTCGTGCCCCCGGTCAGCGGGCGCCGAGAGCCTCGTCCAGTCCGGTGATCGCCTGCTCCAGCAGCGTCGCCAGCCGGGCGCGCTCGGTGGTGTCGAGCCGGTCCAGCACGTCCGACTCCATCACGTCCGACTCCTGGATGACCTGTTTGAACAGCTCCCAGCCCGTCTCGGTCAGCGCGACGAGGATCCTGGTCCGGTTCTCCTTGTCGGGGGTGCGCTCGAGCAGCCCCCGCTCGCTCATCCGGTCCAGCCGGTGGGTCATCGACGACGGCGCGATGGCGGTCGCGTGCGCCAGGTACGACGGCGTCGTCAGCTGACCGTCGGGCGCCGTGGCGAGGATGGAGATGACCGACCACTCGCCGGAGGAGAGGCCGACATCCTGCAGCTGGCGGGTGTACCACTGGGCGAGGCGACGGGACATCCCGTGCACCGCGGTGATGACGCGCTGGACCTGTTCGTTCCCCCCGGCCGCGACGTACGCCGCGACCTCCGCCTCGTAGCGGGCGCGTTCACTGGGTCGATCAGTCGGCACGGATCGGCTCATGAGCGACAAGTCTGCCACTGCCGGCCTGCCACGATGACCGCATGCACACGGACCCCATAGCCACCGGCCTGCTCGAGGTCGGCGACGGACACCGCGTCTACTGGGAGGACTCCGGCGCCCCCGACGGCGTACCTCTGGTCTATCTGCACGGCGGCCCGGGCGGCGGTCTCAACAAGGGCAGCTACCGGGGCTGGTTCGACAACGACCGCTTCCGGGTCATCGGCCTGGACCAGCGCGGCTGCGGCCGGTCGACGCCGCACGCGTCCGACCCGACGTACGACCTGGGCGCCAACACGACGGCGCACCTAATCGCCGACCTGGAAGCGCTGCGCACCCACCTCGGCATCGAGCGCTGGGTCGTGACCGGGGTGTCGTCGGGCTCGACCCTGGGGCTCGCCTACGGCCGCGCCCATCCCGAACGCACCCTCGCGGTCAGCGTCATGGCGGTCACCACCACCGGCCGAGCGGAGGTGGACTGGATCACCGAGCACGTCGGGCGGATCTTTCCCGAGGCGTGGGATGAGTACGCCGGGTACGCCGAGCGCGCGGGCGTCGGCTACCGCCGCGGGCAGGGACGACTCGTCACGGCGTACGCAGGTCTGCTGGCCGACCGCGACCCGCTCGTACACCGCCCGGCGGCCGAGGCCTGGATGCGCTGGGAGGACGCGCACGTCGGGCTGCTGCAGCCGACCACCAACCACAGCGAGCGGCCGATCGACTACCAGGTGGCGTTCACCCGGCTGACCGCCCACTACTGGAGTAATGACGGCTTCGTCGACCCGCCGCTGCTCACCGACCCCGGCGCCCTGCGCGAGATACCGGTCGGGCTGGTCCACGGACGCAGGGACATCAGCGGACCGGCGGTGACGGCGTACGAGCTGCACCGCGTGCTCCCGAGGTCGCGGTTGGTCATCGAGAGCACCGAGGGCCACGGCGGACCGCTCATGGTCGCGGCGTGGCGGCAGCTCACCTGTGACCTGGGACTCGGCTCAGCGGCCGCGCGGTGGGCGAGGCAGGGGAACGCCCGACACGTCTACCCTCAGCAGGAGCCGCCCAGCAGGAGTCGCCCGCCGTCAGACCAGTGAGAGAGATGCGATGACCAGTTCGGATCTATGGAACGACGTCGGTGCGATCGCCGCGTACGCCGGGGTGGGCGTCGGGATGATGCTCGTCGGCTACGCCCTGATCGACATGCTCACCCCGGGCAAGCTGCACGAGCTCATCTGGGAGCAGCGCAACACCAACGCCTGCATCCTGGTGTCGGTCAACGTGGTCTCGGTCGCCGCGATCATCGTGGCGGCGATCCGCAGCGCCCACGGCGACCTCACGGACGGCCTCATCCGCACCGCGGTCTTCAGCATCCTCGGGATGCTGATCATGGCGGTGTTCTTCGTCATCCTCGACATCCTGACGCCCGGAAAGCTCGGCGCGATGATGGTCGCCACCGAGCGGCACCCCGCGGTGTGGGTCACTGCGGCCAGCCACCTGGCCATCGCAGCCGTCATCACCGCCGCGATCACCTGAAAGACGCGGCTCGCACGCGGCCCGGCGAAGGCGTAGTGGCGCCCTCTGCCGATTAGGGCGCCTCCTGTCGCGCTGCTATTCTGGGGATCGCCGTATACCGGCCGCGGATCGACAGCGCCCTGGTGGACATGCCCAGGAGCACCGCGCAACGAGTCACAGAAATGGAGTCATCCTCACGATGCCCCTGGAAACCGCCGTCAAGGCACAGATCATGTCCGAGTACGCAACGTCCGAGGGTGACACCGGGTCCCCCGAGGTGCAGGTCGCGATGCTGACCCAGCGCATCAAGGACCTCACCGAACACTCGCGTCAGCACCCGCACGACCACCACAGCCGCCGCGGGCTGCTCCTCCTGGTCGGCCAGCGCAAGCGTCTGCTGCGCTACCTCGAGGACATCGACGTCGAGCGTTACCGCTCGCTCATCAAGCGACTGGGTCTACGTCGCTGATCACCCACTTCACGCCAGCAGGCGGTCACCTTCGCGGTGGCCGCCTTCTGGCGTGTTCGGGGGTATGGCGACCCCGCCGGCCGCAGCCGCTGCGCTGCCGCCCGCGGCCAACATCGCCGTACGCCCCGAAATGAAGAAAACGGCCGCGGGCAACGACGATCCGCCGGCCGGTCAGAAGAGAACAGAAGAGGAGACCCAATGGAGGGTCCAGAGATCACTTTCGCCGAAGCCACGATCGACAACGGCAGCTTCGGCACCCGCACCGTCCGGTTCGAGACCGGACGCCTCGCCAAGCAGGCAGGCGGCTCCGTGCTGTGCTACCTCGACGACGAGACCACCCTGCTGTCCACCACGGCCGCAGGCAAGCAGCCGAAGGACCAGTTCGACTTCTTCCCCTGACGGTCGACGTCGAGGAGCGGATGTACGCCGCGGGCAAGATCCCCGGCAGCTTCTTCCGCCGCGAGGGACGGCCCTCGACGGATGCCATTTTGACCTGTCGCCTCATCGACCGCCCGCTGCGCCCGACCTTCAAGAAGGGTCTGCGCAATGAGGTCCAGGTCGTCATCACGGTGCTGTCGCTCAACCCCGACCACCAGTACGACGTGCTCGCCATCAACGGTGCGTCCGCCTCCACGCAGATCTCCGGCCTGCCGTTCTCCGGCCCGGTCGGCGCCACCCGCGTCTCCCTCATCGACGGCCAGTGGGTCGCCTTCCCCAACTTCTCCGACGCGCAGCGCTCGACCTTCGACATGGTCGTCGCCGGCCGCGTCGCCGGTGACGACGTCGCGATCATGATGGTCGAGGCCGAGTCCACCGAAGCGACCTGGGACCTGGTGAAGAACCAGGGCAAGACCGCTCCGACCGAGGAGATCGTCGCCGAGGGTTTGGAAGCGGCCAAGAAGTTCATCCGCGTCCTGTGCGACGCGCAGTCCGAGCTCGCCTCGCAGGCGGCGAAGCCCGTGCAGGACTTCCCGATCTTCCTGGACTACCAGGACGACGTCTACGAGGCCGTCGAGAAGGACGCCTCCGAGCAGGTCGCCGCCGCGTTCACGATCGTGGACAAGCAGGACCGCGAGGACAAGATCGAGGAGCTCAAGGGCGCCCTGAAGGCCGAACTGGCCGGCGAGGGCAAGCGCTTCGAGGGTCGCGAGAAGGAGGTGTCCGCCGCCTACCGCGCCTTGCAGAAGGCTCAGGTCCGGCAGCGGATCCTGCGCGACAAGGTGCGCATCGACGGTCGCGGTCTGGCCGACATCCGTGCGCTGTCCGCCGAGGTCGAGGTGCTCCCGCGGGTGCACGGCTCGGCGATCTTCGAGCGTGGCGAGACCCAGATCATGGGCGTTACCACCCTCAACATGCTGCGCATGGAGCAGCAGCTCGACACGCTCGGCCCGGTGTCGCGCAAGCGCTACATGCACAACTACAACTTCCCGCCGTACAGCACCGGTGAGACCGGTCGCGTCGGTTCGCCGAAGCGTCGCGAGATCGGCCACGGAGCACTCGCCGAGCGCGCCCTGATGCCGGTGCTGCCGACCCGCGAGGAGTTCCCGTACGCGATCCGCCAGGTCTCCGAGGCGCTGAGCTCCAACGGCTCCACCTCGATGGGCTCGGTCTGCGCGTCCACCCTGGCCCTGCTGAACGCCGGTGTGCCGCTGCGCGCCCCGGTCGCCGGCATCGCGATGGGCCTGGTCTCCGCCGAGGTCGACGGACAGACCCAGTACGCCGCGCTGACCGACATCCTGGGAGCCGAGGACGCCTTCGGCGACATGGACTTCAAGGTCGCCGGCACCCGCGAGTTCGTCACCGCGATCCAGCTGGACACCAAGCTCGACGGCATCCCCGCCGACGTGCTCGGCCGTGCGCTCACCCAGGCACGCGACGCCCGGCTCTACATCCTGGACGTCATGCACGAGGCCATCGACGGCCCCGACGAGATGAGCCCCTTCGCACCGCGTGTCATCACGGTGAAGGTGCCCGTCGACAAGATCGGTGAGGTCATCGGCCCGAAGGGCAAGATGATCAACCAGATCCAGGAGGACACCGGCGCGGACCTGTCGATCGAGGACGACGGCACGGTCTACATCGGCGCGACCGACGGTGCGTCGGCCGAGGCCGCACGGGCCGCGGTCAACGCGATCGCCAACCCGCAGATGCCGGAGGTCGGCGAGCGTTTCCTGGGCACCGTGGTCAAGACCACGACGTTCGGCGCGTTCGTCTCCCTGCTGCCCGGCAAGGACGGTCTGCTGCACATCTCCGAGGTGCGCAAGCTCGTCGGCGGCAAGCGGATCGACAACGTCGAGGACGTCCTGAAGATCGGTCAGAAGGTGCAGGTCGAGCTCAAGGAGGTCGACCCGCGCGGCAAGCTGTCGCTGGCCGTCGTCGAGGACGCGTCGGCTGCTGCCGAGGCCGCCCCCGCCGCCGCGGAGCCGGCCCCCGTGGCCGACGCCGCTCCGGTCAGCACCGTTCCCGAGACCGCTGCGGACGACACCACGGCCGTCGCCGCCGAGGACGACGGTTCCGCGCAGGGCACCGGATCCGAGGACACCGGTGGCCAGGGTGAGGGTGGCGAACGCCGCCCGCGCAACCGTCGTCGTGGCGGTCGCGGCCGTGGCAACAACGGTGGCGGACAGGGCGGCTCGAACGAGTCGAACCAGCCCGCCGGCGCGACCCCGGCCGACGCCTGAGTCAGACACGCCGTACCCGGACGCCCGGTGCCCCGTTGGGGGTGCCGGGCGTCCGTGCGTCCAGGCCCCTGCCGCGGTTGTCAGCGTCGTAGTGGTGCCGGCGCCAGGAATCCGCTGACAACCGGAAGCGGTCTCGGCGGTCGTCAGCGTCGTGGTGGTGCCGGCGCCAGGAATCCGCTGACAACCGGAAGCGGCGGCCTGAGAGGATCACCGGTATGCGGGTGGACCTGATCGTGACGTGCGCGGTCGGGTTCGAGGATCTGTTCCGTGGCGACCTGCTGCAGGAGCACGGCATCCGGAGCCGGTCGCTCGAGCCGGGGGAAATCCTGCTGCAGGACGTGGAGGACCTGGGGTTCCTGACGTCCGCCACCGCGCTGGACCGGGTGGCCCTGCCCTGGGATCCGAGTGCACCGTCCGAAGTCACCGCGGACGTCGTACGACGGCTCGCAGACCGCGTTGGGATCGAGCAGCCGGTGCGGTTCCGGGTGCAGGCCGCTCCCGACGTCCGCGAGGAGCTGATCGCACGGTTCTGCGACGGAGAGGGTTGGGTGAACGCCCCCTCCGACTGGCAGGTGAACCTGGATCTCGAGCGCGGTGTCGCCCAGCTGGGACCCCTGGCGTGGGCGGCCCGGTTCGGCACGCTGCGCCGTCTGCCGGCCGCGACACCCGTGTCGGTGGTCGCGGGTCTGCTGCGGCTCGCCAAGTGCGCTCCCCACGACCTCCTGCTCGATCCCTGCGCGGGGGTGGCGACCGTCCCGGTCGTCGATGCGATCGAGCGGCCGGACGGCCGAGGGATCGGGCTGGACCAGGACGTCGAGGCCGTCGACCTGGCGCGTCGCAACCTTGCCGTGCGCGGCTTGGACCGACGCGTCGACATCGCCGCGGGGGACGCCGCCCGACTGGATCTGGCCGACCGCAGTGTGGACCGCGTCGTCACAGACCTGCCGTTCGGGAAGCGGATCGGCAGCAATAGCAACAACATCGAGCTCTACCCGAGGGTGCTGCGCGAGATCGAGCGTGTGCTGACGCCGAGCGGCCGGTGCGTCCTGCTCACCGACGACAAGCGGGTCTTCAAGGACGCTCTGGCACGCACCCGCGGGCTGAAGATCGTGCGCGAGCAGGTGGTGCGCTACCACGGCGTCAACCCCTCGGCGTACGTCGTGACGCGCAGCCGCGCACCGGGCCGCCGCGCCCGCTGAGGCGCCGTTTGCTAGGACTGTCCTATGCCTCCACCGCTCGTCCTCGGTCCGCTGCTGCGCCATGTGGGGAGACGACGGCCACGATCTGGGTCGAGACGGCTGCCGCCGGGCAGGTCGAGGTGCGCACAGATCGGGGCCACACCACCTCCGCGCCGACCTTCTCCGCGCACGGCCACTACTACGCGATCCTGCTGGTCGAGGACCTGGCCCCCGGGTCGGTCCAGGACTACCAGGTGGCCGTGGACGGCGACGTGGTGTGGCCGACGCCCGATGACGTCTACCCGCCGTGCCGCATCGCCACCCTCGATCGCAGCAGGCCGTCGCGCTTCATCTACGGGTCGTGCCGCACGAGCGTGCCGCACGACAAGGAGGGCACCCAGGCGCACGGGGTCGACGCGTTGCGCGCGTACGCGCTGGAGATGGTGCGCGACCCCGACCACTGGCCCGACTTCGTGCTCTTCCTCGGCGACCAGCTCTATGCCGACGAGACATCGCGTGCGATGCGCGAGTTCATCGAGCGTAGAAGGGGATTGGATGCCCCGCCGGGGTCGGAGGTGAAGGACTTCGTGGAGTACGCCGAGCTCTACCGGCTGGCATGGTCCGACCCGGCGAACCGATGGCTGCTCTCGACGTTGTCCAGCGCGATGATCTTCGACGACCACGACGTACGCGACGACTGGAACACCTCGCAGGCCTGGCACGAGGAGATGAACGAGCTGCCGTGGTGGCGCGATCGGATCACCGGTGCGCTCGCGTCGTACTGGATCTACCAGCACGCGGGCAACCTGGCGCCGGAAGAGTTGCAGGAGGACGAGATCTGGCAGCAGATCGCCGCCCACGACCCCGCCGACGGTGAACTGGACGTCACCGGGGTCATCGATGCGTTCGCCGACCGGGTCGACCGCGACCCGCAGACGTACCGTTTCTCCTTCACCCGCGAACTGGGCGAGAGCCGGCTGGTGGTCATCGACTCCCGCAACGCGCGGGTGCTGCGGCCGGGGGAGCGCGCGATGCTCGACCCGACGGAGAGCGACTGGTTCGACGAGCAGTTGCACGGCGACACCTCGCACCTGTTCATCGGCACGTCGCTGCCGTTCTTCCTGCCGCCGGCCATCCACGACCTGGAGTCCATCGACGAGACGATGGCCGGGGGCGCGTGGGGCGGGCGACGAATGGCCCGACTGGGAGAGAAACTGCGGGAGGCCGTCGACCTGGAGCACTGGGCGGCGTTCGAGCGGTCGTTCGCGCACGTGCTGCAGCGCGTCGTGGAGGTGGCGCGCGGAGAGCACGGGGCGGCGCCCTCGACGATCACCTTCCTGTCCGGCGACGTGCACAACTCCTACATCACCCAGGTGCAGCACGAGCGGTACGAGCTGGACTCGCGGATCCTCCAGGTCGTCTGCTCGCCCATCCGCAACCCGCTGCCGCCGCACGTGCGGATGCTGCAGGGCACGTTGGCGAACTGGACGAGATCGCCGATGCGCCGGCTCGCACGGCGCCTGCCGCAGGTGCGACTTCCGGCGTACGAGTGGGACCTCACCCATGGGCCGTGGTTCGACAACAACATGGGCGGTGTCGAGGTGCTGGGGGACCGGCTCCTCTTCACCTGGGCACGCGGCCTGGTGTCCGACGAGAAGTACGACCAGCCGCGGCTGGACCGCGTCTCCACCGTGTTGATCGGCTGAGTGAGGCTGTGCCAGAAGGACATACGATTCACCGGCTCGCCTCCGCGATCGACGACGCATTCGGTGGGAGTCGGCCGGCGGTGAGCAGCCCGCAGGGCCGCTTCGCCGAGAGCGCGGCCCTGCTCGACGGTACTTATCTCGACAGCGCAGACGCCTGGGGCAAGCACCTGTTCGTGGAGTTCTCCGCTGAGCGGGTGCTGCACGTGCACCTCGGCCTGATCGGCAAGTTCAGTGTCCTGTCGTACGACGACATGCTGCCGCCTCCGCGCGGCGCCGTGCGGCTCCGGCTGGCGACCGACACCACGGTGGCCGATCTGCGCGGGCCCATCATCTGTGCGCTGCGCACTCCCGCGGAGGTGGCGGAGGTCATCGCGCGCACCGGCCCGGACCCGCTGCGCGCGGACGCCGACCCGGGACGCGCGTGGGATCGGATCCACCGAAGTCGCAAGGCGATCGGACAGTTGCTGATGGACCAGGACGTGGTGGCGGGCATCGGCAACCTCTATCGCTGCGAGCTGCTGTGGCGCCACCGGGTCGACCCGTTCAAACCGGGCAACAAGGTGCGCTCAGCGGTGTGGGACGCGCTGTGGGCCGACCTCGTGCGGTTGATGAAGGTCGGTGTCGCGACCGGTCGGATCGTGACGGACGAGGCTCAGGTGGAGAAGGCGGAGGCGGCGATCGCGACCACCGGTGGGGCCGTCGTACGCCGCCCGAAGCACGCTGTCTACAAACGCACTGACGAGCCGTGCCCGAGGTGCGGCACGAAGGTGCGCACCCAGGTGATGGGCGGACGCAATCTCTTCTGGTGCCCGCGCTGCCAGCGCCACCGCGCCGCCTGACCCACCCGACGCCGACGCGGTGCGCGGTCTCGGGCCCGGCGGACGCCCGCGCAGGCGGACGCAGCAGCGCGGAACGGGCTGATGCGACGGGCGAGCCAGTAGGTTTCGGGGATGGCCCTGACCATCCGAGTGCACGAGACCGCGACCAAGCACTGCCCTGCCGAGCGAGCCGACCTGCAGCTGCGCATCGAGGCGGAGGGCGCCGACAAGCACGCGGTCGCCGAGCGGGTGCGGGCGGTGCTGCGCCTGATCACCGACCAACTCGCGGACCTGGAACGCAACGGAGCCGTGGGCCGGTGGAGCAACGAGCAGATGACCACCTGGTCCGAGCGCCCCTACGGCCACGACGGGGAGCGGCTGACGCTGACGCACCGGACCTCGGCCGACGTACAGGCTCGTTTCGCGGACTTCGGGCAGCTCGGCCATGCCGTCGAGCAGTGGTGCGAGATCGACGAGGTGCGGCTCGAGCACGTGCAGTGGGAGCTGACGACCGCCACCCGTAACGAGGCGAGCAAGGCGTTGCGCGCGCAGGCGGTGCGGTCCGCGGACGAACACGCCCACCAGTACGCGCGCGCCGCCGGCAAACAGGCGGTCGAAGCGGTCAGCATCGCCGACAGCGAATCGTCCGCCGGCGGGTACGAACCGCGCATGGAGGCGATGGCGGCCGTCGTCGGCGGGCATTCCGCGGAGCTGCGCTTCGCTCCCCGCAGGATCGCGGTGAGCATCGCGATCGACGTGGAGTTCCAGGCTCACTGACCTGCTCGACGGCCCGGCGTGCGGACAGCGTGGCGGGAGACATCCGGCAGGTCAGTCGCCGGACTCGCCGCGCTGATGGAAGCGATCGGCCAGCCGGGGGTCGTCCAGCCACCAGGGGCGGTCCGCGGTAACCCCGTCCTGCTCGGTCGCCGCATCCGTCGTCCGGGCGGGCTCCACCCGTTCCTCGGCATCCAGTCGCGCGTCCACCTGGGCGGCCTCCACCGCGTCGCTGCGCATCCACTGCACGAACACCGCCGCCAGGAGCGGCACGCCGATGGCCTCGGCGACGCCGAGCAGGGCCCCGCCCGTGAACTTCTGATCCAGCGTCTTGCTGAAGTGCGCGTGCGCTGGAGTGTCCCACCCCGGGAAGTTCGGCACCAGCAGCGAGGACGCGGTCATCACCAGGATGCCGGGGATGGCGTCGAGCAACCCGTCGACGAAGGCGAACAGCGCGCGGACCGGTGCGGTCGCCCATGCGGGCAGCAACTCCTCGGTGAGGAGCGGCAGCACGACGAGGACCCCCACCGCGAGCAGGTGCGCCAGGAGCACCAACTCGCCGATCCCGGAGGTGATCGCCCACTGCGCGTAGCCGGTGAAGAAGATCAGCACGATGCTGACGGCCGCCAGGACGGATGCCAGCAGGGGGAACATCAGCACCCGCGCGACGCGCCCCTGCAGCACAGTGACCGCGCCGGGACGGACACGGCGTACGAGCCCGACCGGGTCGCCGATCGCCAGGGCCAGCGGCGTCACCGAAGCCACCACGCCCACCTGGCCGCCGAAGCACCAGAGCAGGCTGGTCCGGTAGGCGCCGATCGCCCCGCAGGTCACGTAGATCAGCGACCCGACACCTGCCACCAGATACACCGCGGTGCGCCACCACGGCCACCGCTCACCGTGTCGCGACACGAGGGCGACCAGGGCGAGGTACGGCGCGGCCAACAGCAGCGCCACGACGACGCCCGGCCACGACCACGTCCAGGCCGTCAACCAGGAGGCAGGAGTGAAGGCGGGCACCCACCCATCCTCTCTGACGCCCCTGGGTACGCGCCTACTGTGTCCCGTATGACGTCACGCATCGCCCTGGTCACAGGGGCTACCGGTTACATCGGTGGCCTCCTGGTGCCGCAACTGCTCGAGAACGGTTGGCAGGTAAGGGTGCTGAGCCGCCACCCGGAGACGCTGCGGACCCGGGAGTGGGGGGACCGGGTCGACGTGACGGAGGGCAACGCCTCCGACCCCGCCGACATGGCGCGCGCGCTCGACGGTGTGGAGGTCGCCTACTACCTGCTGCACTCGATGGACGGCGGCGGTGACTTCGTGCGGCGGGACCGGGAGATGGCGCAGGTGGTCGCCGACGCGGCCACGGCTGCCGGCGTCCGCCGGATGGTCTACCTGTCCGGGCTGCACCCGACGGGTCATCTGTCGCCCCACCTCGGTTCACGCGTCGAGGTCGGTGAGATCCTCCTGGCCAGTGGCGTGCCGACCGCGGTGCTCCAGGCAGGGGTCGTCCTCGGGGACGGATCAGCCTCCTTCGACATGCTGCGCCACCTGACCGAGCGGCTGCCCGCGGTGGTCGCGCCGCGCTGGCTGCGCAACCGCATCCAGCCGGTCGCGGTCGACGACGTGATGCATTACCTCGTCGGCGCCGCCGACCTCGCGCCCGAGGTCAACCGCACCTTCGACGTCGGCGGCCCGGACGTGCTGACCTATGCGGAGATGATGCGGGAGTACGCGCGGGTGACCGGTCTCGGATCGCCGCTCATCGCGACGGTCCCCGTACTCACCCCCGAACTCGCCAGTCACTGGGTGGGGGCGGTGACCCCGGTGTCGGCGGGTATCGCCCGGCCGCTCGTCGGCAGCCTGGTGCACGAGGCCATCTGCCACGAGGACGACATCCTCGACGTCATCGGCCCACCCCCGGGCGGGCGGATGTCGTATGCCGACGCGATCGAGGCCGCGACCGCGGGCTTCGACCCGGCGGGATGGCGGCACCAGGCGTATCGGGTGGTCGGCCGGACCGTCGGTGTCCTGGGTGTCGGCGCCATCGTTGCGGGCCTCGTGCGCCGCAAGAGCTGACATCGCAGATGCACGGCGGGGCGCAGGCGCCCCGCCGTGCATGTCCGGAAGCGGAGATCAGGCCGGCTGGTTGACCTCGGTGTCGCGCACGGCGTCGGACGCGGCGGGGGACTCGTCGTCATCGTCGTCGTGCACGTAGTGACCGCCCCGCAGCAGGCTGGCCACCGCCGCGATGAGCATCATCGCCGCGGCGGTGAGGAACACGATCACCAGGCCGTCGTGGAAGGGGCCGCTCAACAGGTGGGGGAAGAACTCCCGACCGGTCAGGGTCTTGGCGTTCCCGGCCGGCACCTGCTTCAGCACCCCGGTCGGGCCGAGCAGCGACTGGATCGGGTTGAAGCCGAGGAACGCCGCGAAGAGCGACCCGACCGGCGGCAGTCCGGCGACCTGATCGGCCACCCCTGCCGGCACGTGCTGGGCGGCCAGGCCGGTGCGCAGCTGGTCGGGCAGGTGCGAGGCCAGTCCGACGATCATCAATGAGAAGAAGATCCCGATCGACAGTGATGTGCCGGAGTTGAAGAACGTCGCGCGCATCCCGGACGCCGCTCCGCGTTGGTTGGCCGGCACGCTGTTCATGATGGCCGTGGTGTTGGGAGCGGAGAACATCCCGGACCCGATGCCGTTGAGGAAGAGCAGCAGCGCGAAGACCGGGTAGCTGAAGTTGACCGGAATGAGGATGAGCCCGACGAACGTCGCGGCCGTCAGCACCAGGCCGCCGCTGGCGAACGCGCGAGCACCGACCCGGTCGGACATGAAACCGGACGCCGGTCCGGCGATCAGGAAGCCCACGGTGAGCGGCAGCAGGTAGATGCCGGCCCACAGAGGGGTGCTCTGGTAGTCGTATCCGTGCAGCGGGAGCCAGATGCCCTGCAGCCAGATGATCAGCATGAACTGCATGCCGCCCCGGCCGATCGAGGCGAGCAGCCCGGCGAAGTTGCCGGCCGCGAACGCCTTGATCTTGAACAGACCCATCGAGAACATCGGGTCCTTCACCTTTGACTCGATGACGGTGAACGCCACGAGGAGCGCCAGGCCGCCGATCAGTCCGGCGAGCACCCAGGGGTTGGTCCACCCCATCGAGTGGCCGCCGTACGGCTGGATCCCGTAGGTGATCGCGACGAGGATCGCGGTCACGCCGCCGGCGAAGGTGATGTTGCCGGGGATGTCGAGGGTGCCGCGGCGCTTCACACCGAGCTCGCGCAGCGAGGTGTAGGACCACACGGTGCCGAGCAGGCCGATCGGGACGCTCACCAGGAAGATGGCGCGCCAGTGCCATTCGGACAGCACACCGCCGATGATCAGGCCGAGGAACGATCCCGCGATGGCCGCGACCTGGTTGATACCCAGGGCCATCCCGCGCTGGTGGGACGGGAAGGCGTCGGTGAGGATCGCCGTCGAGTTCGCCATCAGCATCGCGCCGCCGACGCCCTGCACGAGGCGTCCCAGGATGATCCACATCGCGCCCCCGCCCTGGTGCAACGGATCGACCGTGAGGAAGAGGGAGGAGATGGTGAAGACCACGAAGCCGAGGTTGTAGATCTTCACCCGGCCGAACATGTCGCCCAGGCGCCCGAGCGTGACGACCAGCACCGCGGAGACGACCAGGAACCCCATGAGCGTCCACAACAGGTAGCTGATGTTCCCGGCGCCGAGCGGGTTCAGCCCGATCCCGCGGAAGATCGCCGGCAGCGAGATGATCACGATCGAGGAGTTGATCGTCGCCATCAGCACGCCGAGCGTCGTGTTCGACAGTGCCACCCACTTGTAGCGCGGGTGCTCGGCCTCGTAGCGACGGCGTACTCCACGGGTGCGCTGCTCGCGGGGCGAAGCGGCCTCGGACATGAGTCTCCTCGAAGATCGAACAGGGCGTCGCGCGGCATGCGCCCGCGACCGTTAACTTAGGTAACGAATATACCTCCACTATTCATGCCCTGGGAATAGCCCCACCACCTACCCTGGGCGACGTGAGCGAACGCATCCCCGTAGCCGTCATCGGATCCTCCGGTCGGATGGGGTCGGCTGCCGTGCAAGCGATCGACGACGCAACGGATCTGGACCTGGTGGGGCGCTTCGATCACGGCGATCCGCTCGGCGACCTGGGCGGCGCCAGTGTCGCGGTGGAGTTGACGACGCCCGATGCCTCGCCGGACAACGTCGCGCACTGCGTGGCTGCCGGCGTGCACTGCGTCGTCGGCACGACGGGCTGGTCGCCGCAGCGGCTGCAGGCGCTCGAGGCGCAGCTGGTCGACCACCCGCGGGTCGGCGTGCTCATCGCGCCCAACTTCGCGATCGGCGCGCTGCTGATGATGGCGTTCGCGCAGCGCGCCGCCCGGTTCTACGAGTCGGTGGAGATCATCGAGACCCACCACCCGGACAAGGTCGACGCACCCTCGGGTACGGCGGCGCGCACCGCGTCGCTGGTCGCGGCGGCCCGTGCGAGCGCCGGACTGGCCGATGTACCGGACGCGACCCGTGCCGATCCGGACGGCGCTCGCGGTGCCCGCATCGACGGCATTCCCGTGCACGCGCTGCGGATGCGCGGACGGGTGGCGCACCAGGAGGTCGCCTTCGGTGCGGCGGGGGAGGCCCTCACGATCCGGCACGACTCCTTCGACCGGGTGAGCTTCATGCCCGGCGTGCTGGCCGCGGCGCGCGCGATCGGCGATCGGCCGGGTCTGACCGTCGGACTGGAGCACCTTCTCGACTTGTGAGGTCAGCCGATCCCTGGCGCGGGCACGAGCGGCGTCGCTACGATGTGAACCCCGTTCACATCACGCTCTCGCCCCCGGAGGAGCCGCCATGGCCATCAGCCTCAACCCCTACCTGAACTTCAAAGGCCGCGCCCGCGAGGCGATGACCTTCTACGCCTCCGTCCTGGGCGGCACGCCCGACCTCGTCACCTTCGCGCAGTTCAAGATGCCGGTGCCGGCGGGGGAGGAGGAGAACATCATGCACGGCTACCTGCGGACCGAGAAGGGTCTGGAGCTGATGGGGGCAGACGTGCCGAGCACGATGCAGGTGAATCCTGTCGGCGGGATGACCATCTCGCTGTCCGGTGAGGCCGACGATGACGACGAGCTCACGGCGTACTGGAAGGGCCTGTCCGAGGGCGCCAAGATCGACATGCCGCTGGAGAAGGCGCCGTGGGGCGCCAAGTTCGGCCAGCTGACCGACAAGTTCGGCGTGCCGTGGCTGGTGAACATCCAGTTGGAGCAGCCCGGCAGCTGAGCGGGCTCAGTCCTCGACGGGGCCGATCCAGGCGCGCAGGCGCACCTCGCGGGCCGCGCTGTCGCCGGGCAGCGCCCGCTCGCGCCAGGCGCCGTCCGCGGACAGCCCTGCCTGCTCGGCGAACCCGCGCGTCTGCTCGTCGAGGGCGAGCACCCATCCCTCGACCTGCCCGAAGTCGCCGGCTCGCAGAGTGTCGACCGCGGCGTTGAGCAGTCGTGAGCCGTGCCCGGAGCGCCGGTGGCTCGCCAGCACGCCGCCGACGAGGATCTCGCCGGTGCCCTCGTGCTCGCCGGGCCCGATGGCCACGAACCCGACGAGGTCGGCGCCCTGCGTGGCCACCAGCAGTCGGTGCAGCGGGCTCGGGGGACTGGTGAGCGACTCGGCCCACACCTGCGCGAAGGCCTCGGGCGTGAACTGCTCGAGCAACTCAGGCGACAGGAACATGCCGTACGCCTCGCGCCACAGCTGCGCCTGCACGGCGCCGACAGCGTCGGCATCGGGGGCGCGGGCGGTGCGGACCGCCGCGTCGGGGGGTGGGGGTGAGGTCAGTCATAGGTCACATCGCCTGTGTCGAACGCCTGCGGCACGAGCCGCCGCGCCGTGGGGATCAAGGGCAGCCCGGCGGCCTCTTCACGGGTCACCCAACGGGTTTCGGTCACTTCGTCGGAGATGCCCGCCTCGCCTGAGACCGGGTGGGCGCGGAAGCAGACGCCGAAGATCTGGGTGTGGTGCCCGTCGGGGTAGGCGACCACGACGTTCGGGTCGGCGTACGCGGCCAGCACCCCGTCGATCGCGACCTCGAGACCGGTCTCCTCACGGGCCTCGCGGAGGGCGGCCTCCGACCAGGTCTCGCCGGCGTCGACGCCGCCACCGGGCAGGCACCACAGGCCGTTGTCCTCGCGGCGCGTGACGAGCAGCCGGCCCTCGTGCATGACCGCGACGCTGGCGCCGATCTTCTGCCGCGCCCCGCGGGCGATCCGGGGACCGTGCACGACCTGGGTGCGCGGCGTGACCCGGTCGTAGGTCAGGACGGTCCACCCGTCGTGGTCCTCGCGGGCACTTTCGCGCCAGGCCGGTGAGTCGTCGTAGGGCCAGCCGGGGAAGTGCGCGTCACCGGCCGGCTCCTGCGGGATGAGGGAGAGCAGCAGCCGGTCGGCGTAGGGAAGTGCGAGTGCGTAGATCTGGGCTCCGCCCACGACGAAGAAGTCCTCGTCCTGCGTGAGTAGGAGGGCCTCGTCCAGGCTGCGCGCCACCTCCACGCCGTCGGCCCGGAAGTCCGGATCGCGGGTCAGCACGATCGACCGCCGCCCGGGCAGGGCGCCCATGGCCGCGAAGGTCTTGCGGCCCATCAGCATCGGGTGGCCCATGGTCGCGGCCTTGAAGCCGCGCTGCTCGCCGGGGACGTGCCAGGGCATGTCACCGTCCCGGCCGATCACGCCGTTGCGGGCGACGGCGGCGATGAGGGTGATCGTCATACGGCGATCGGGGCCTTGATGGAGGGCGCGGCGACGTAGCCGTCGAGCTCGATGTCCTCCAGCTCGAACGTGTCGATCTGGGTGCGTGCCGGGTTGAGGCGCAGGGTCGGCAGCGGGCCGGGCGTGCGGCCCAGCTGTTCACGGGCCTGGTCGACGTGGTTGAGGTAGAGGTGTGCGTCGCCGATGGTGTGCACGAAGTCGCCGACCCCGAGTCCGGTGACCTGGGCGACCATCGAGGTCAGCAGCGCGTAGGAGGCGATGTTGAAGGGAACGCCGAGGAAGACGTCGGCCGAGCGCTGGTAGAGCTGGCACGACAACCGGCGTACGCCGCCTGCATCCGGCGGCGCGACGTAGAATTGGAAGAGGGTGTGGCACGGGGGCAGGGCCATATCGTCGACGTCGGCGACGTTCCATGCCGAGATCACGAGGCGGCGGGAGTCGGGGGTGGTGCGGATCGCGTCGATGACCCGCGCCAGCTGGTCGATGTGTCCGCCGTCGGGGGTCGGCCACGAGCGCCACTGGTGCCCGTAGATCGGCCCGAGGTCGCCGTTCTCGTCGGCCCATTCGTCCCAGATCGAGATCTTGCGCTTGTGGAGCCACTCGACGTTGGTGTCGCCGCGCAGGAACCACAGCAGCTCACCGAAGATCGAGCGCAGGTGCAGCTTCTTGGTGGTCGTGACGGGGAAGCCGGCGCCCAGGTCGAACCGCATCTGGTGGCCGAAGACCGACAAGGTGCCGGTGCCGGTGCGGTCGTCCTTGCGGGCGCCGTCGTGCAGGGTGCGCCGCAGCAGCGCCAGGTACTGATCCACGGCCCCGATGGTAGTGCCGGGGGGCGACAGCGACGGATCGCTCGCCACGGACATCGGCGTGTGAGCGTTAGTGTGACGCAGGTCACATCGCCGTCCTGTAACGACTCCGGGAGTGGGCCGATGTACCGGGTGATCGCGTCGCTACCCGGACCCCCGAGCGGGTAGCGACGCGATCTTTCATCTCCCGGGTAGCTCCTGGGCAGCTCTCGGGCCGGGCCCACCGCAGGATCGGGGCAGCGCCTGCGCCCGATAGCCTTCGCCCTATGACGTCCACTCCGTTCGGCCGCACCGTCACCGCGATGGTGACCCCCATGCGCGAGGACGGCGCACTGGACCTGGACGGCACCCAACGCCTTGCGGCGTACCTGGCCGACCATGGCAACGACGGCCTGGTGGTCAACGGCACGACCGGGGAGTCCGCGACCACCACCGACGAGGAGAACGTCGCCGTCGTACGCGCCGTCGTGGAGGCCGTCGGCGACCGGGTGGCGGTCACCGCGGGTGTCGGCACCAACGACACCGCCCACTCGTGCCGTGCCGCCGAGGCGCTCGCCGCGGTCGGGGCCGACGCGGTCCTGATCGTCACGCCGTACTACAACAAACCGACCCAGGCCGGCATCGTCGAGCACTTCCGCGCGGTCGTCGGGGCCACCGGGCTCCCCGCGATGGCCTACGACATCCCCGGCCGCACCGGCACGGCCCTCGCGAGCGACACGATCCGCAGCCTGGCCCAGATCCCGGAGCTGGTCGCCGTCAAGGACGCCAAGGGCGACCTGTTCGCGGCCAGTCGGCTCATGCACGAGACCGACCTTCTGTGGTACTCCGGTGACGACGTGCTCAACCTTCCCTGGCTCGCCCTCGGCGCCGTGGGGGTCGTCAGCGTCGTCGGCCATGTCGCCGGGAGTCAGTACGCCGAGATGGTCGCCGCTGTCGACCGCGGCGACCTGCAGCGCGCCCGCGAGATCCACACCACGCTGATACCCGCCATCGAGGCGGTCATGAACACCACGCAGGGCGCGATCATGGCCAAGGCCGCCATGAGGATGCTCGGCGTGATCGAGTCCGATTTCTGCCGCCTGCCCCTGTTGCCGGCGGCACCCGAGCACCTCGACATTCTGCGCGAGGGCCTTCGCCGATCAGGAGTTCTGTGAGCCATCCCCACCCCGAACTGAGCGCGCCCCCGCGCCTGCCCAAGGACGGCGTACGCGTCGTCGCCCTGGGCGGCCTGGGCGAGGTCGGTCGCAACATGACCGTCATCGAGTACGCCGGTCGGCTGCTCATCGTCGACTGCGGCGTCCTCTTCCCCGAGGACCACCCCGGCGTGGACCTGATCCTGCCGGACTTCCAGTACATCCGGGAGCGCCTCGACGACATCGACGCGATCGTCCTCACCCATGGGCACGAGGACCACATCGGCGCGGTGCCCTACCTGCTGAAGCTCAAGCCCGACATCCCCCTCGTCGGTTCGACGCTGACGCTGGCCCTGATCGAGGCCAAGCTCAAGGAGCACCGGATCACGCCCTACACCCTCGGCGTCAAGGAGGGCGACCGGGAGAAGCTCGGCCCGTTCGACTGCGAGTTCATCGCGGTCAACCACTCCATCCCCGACGCGCTCGCGGTCTTCATCCGCACGCCCGCCGGCACCCTGCTGCACACCGGCGACTTCAAGATGGACCAGCTGCCGCTGGACGGGCGGATCACCGACCTGCGGGCGTTCGCGCGGCTCGGCGAGGAGGGCGTCGACCTCTTCCTGACCGACTCCACCAACGCCGAGGTGCCGGGCTTCACCACTCCGGAGCGCGACATCACACCCGCCATCGAGCGCGTCTTCTCCGAGGCGTCCCGCCGGATCATCGTGGCGTGCTTCAGCTCGCACGTGCACCGCGTGCAGCAGGTGATCGACACGGCGTACAAGCACAAGCGCAAGGTCGCACTCGTCGGTCGCTCGATGGTGCGCAACATGGGCATCGCCGCCGACCTCGGCTACCTCACCATCCCCGACGGGGTGCTCGTCGACGTCAAGAAGCTCGACGACCTGCAGGACAACAAGATCGTGCTGGTCTGCACCGGTTCGCAGGGCGAGCCGATGGCTGCGCTGTCCCGCATGGCCAACCGCGATCACCGCATCGATGTCGGCCAGGGCGACACCGTGCTGATGGCCAGTTCCCTGATCCCGGGCAACGAGAACGCCGTCTACCGGGTGATCAACGGCCTGATGCGCCTCGGCGCGAATGTCGTGCACAAGGGCAACGCCATGGTGCATGTCTCCGGGCACGCCAGCGCGGGGGAGTTGCTCTACTGCTACAACATCGTCAAGCCGCGCAACGTGATGCCGGTGCACGGCGAATGGCGCCACCTGATCGCCAATGGCAACCTCGCCGTGAAGACCGGGGTGCCGCGCAGCAACGTCGTGCTCGCCGAGGACGGCGTGGTCGTCGACCTCGTCAAGGGCAAGGCCTCCATCACCGGCGCGGTGCCGTGCGGCTACATCTACGTCGACGGCTCGCTGGTGGGAACCACCGACGAGACCCTGTTGAAGGACCGCCGGATCCTGCGCGACGAGGGTTTCGTGACCGTCATCGTCGTACGCGACGCCGACACCGGGCAGATCGCGGCCGGACCGCAGATCCAGGCCCGCGGCTTCGCCGAGGGAGAGGCGGTCCTCGACGAAGTGCTGCCGAAGCTCGAAGCCGCCCTGGAGGAGGCCCGCCGCAAGGGCGTCACCGACTCCTACCAGTTGCAGCAGGTCATCCGCCGCACCGTGGGCTCGTTCATGGGCGGCAAGCTGCGCCGGCGTCCCATGATCATCCCTGTCGTCATCGACGCCTGAGTCAGCCCATGAAGTTCTCCGCTTCGCTTCACCCAACGAGGTTTCTCCTCCGCTTCGCTCCTCCGAATACCTCGTCGGGGCCCGAAGCTTCGCTCCGATACTTCGCGGGGACCCCGAACGTCACCCCACGAAGTTCTCCGCTTCGCTCCGATACTTCGCGGGGACCCCGAACGTCACCCCACGAAGTTCTCCGCTTCGCTCCGATACTTCGCGGGGACCCCGAACCTCTCCCCACGAAGTTCTCCGCTACGTAGCGGAGAACTTCGTGGGGAGAAGAAGGCCCGGACCGACGAGCGGTCCGGGCCTTCTTCATGAGAGATCTCAGATGGACAGGTGCTGTCCGACGAAGATCAGGTTGGCGTTGTTCACAGTGCCCTTGTTCATGGCGAACAGGGCCTGCCAGCCACCCTTGACGTGGTACCGCTCAGCGAGCTTGCTGAGTGTGTCGCCGGCGTGCACCGTGATGACACGGCCGGTGGGCTGCGTACGCAGCTGCGGCGCAGCGGCGTGGTGCAGGTGAGTACGCACCTGGGGGGCAGCGGCAACGTAACGGTGGGTGCGCACCTGGGGGGCGACCGCGTGACGCTGCTTGACCACGGGGCGCGAGGCGCTGCGGCCGGGGTGCTTGACGACGGTGCGGGGGGTCGGGGTGGCGACGCCACCACCGCTGCCCGCGCCGTTGCCGGAGGTCAGGCCGGCCTTCTTGGAGCAGACCGGCCATGCGCCGGGACCCTGGGAGGCGAGCACCTTCTGGGCGACCGCGATCTGAGCCGAACGGCTGGCGAGGTCCGCACGGGCGGCGTACGCGGTGCCGCCGTAGCCGGCCCAGGTCTGCTGGGTGAACTGCAGGCCGCCGTAGAAGCCGTTTCCGGTGTTGATGGCCCAGTTGCCGCCGCTCTCACAAGCAGCGACGCGGTCCCAGACGGAACCGGAAGCAGCGTGGGCGGTGCCGGCGGCCGCAAGGCCGGTGCCGAGCATCGCGGTGCCGACGGCACCGACGGTGATCATGCGGGTCTTCGTGGAGATGTTCTTCATGTATGAACCAATGTCCCTTTCCTGACGCGCGCCTACGGAGTTAGCTGTCGGGTCGGGCGGTCAGGTGCCCTGCAGAAGTTCTCTGCTTAACCCCAGTGGGTCTCCATGCATGGAGACCCGGTTGGGTCCCCCGTCCTCGCCGTTCCCGGGACGTTCCCGGCAGATGGTGACACCGGGCGAGGTTAGGCGCGGTGCCACGAGGGCTGAATCGTGCCGTGGTGTGGCACGCCCCGAAAGTGGGCCGTTAGCACATCTAGTGCTGACGACCCGATGTGGACCACCGTACGTGCCGATGCCGCCCCTGCCAAACCCGCCTGGTCGACCCCCCGGTCGTGTCTGTGGCGGTCCTGTGAGCAAGCGGAAGCGCATCTGAGGGTTGAGATGTGATAGTTAGGAAGGCTATGTCCGAAACGCATGGACCCGGCGGCAGTGTGCGCCGAGGTCCAGCAGGTGGTGGCAGCGGCGGCCGAGCTCGTGCCGGATGGGTGCAATCTGCTTGCAACGGACCGGCACTGGGCGCCTGCGCAGTCCGCCCGCGGTCACGTGTCGACGCTATGACCCTGTGGTCATGCCCTGGTGCGGGTGAGACGGACATTCACCGGATCCCCGTCGCACATTCCGGACCGCGGTGTGCTGAGCGGGGCCTGGGAACCGGGTGACCGATGTCACGCCCGTCCTCAGCGCAGGCCGACGATGCCGAGGGCGCCGAGCGCGACCAGCCAGCTGACGAAGCTGCCGACCAGGAAGTACTCGGTGACGGCATCGATGCCGAGGCCGGAGATCTCCTGGCGCGCCGATCGGCGGGCCTGCAGCTCGGGGAAGCGGATGAGGCCCTTCGCGGCGATCACGAGCCCGGCCGCGGTGATCTGCCCGGCCATGCCGAGCCCGAGGATGAACAGGCGCTCCATCGGACCGAGCAGCCGACCGCCGCGCAGCTCGTCGGAGGGCTGCGGCTGGCCCTCCGGCTTCACCGCGCCGATCGCGGTCAGCACCAGGCGCACCAGCTCGTTGCCGGTGGCCAGCTGCACCGCGCCGAGGCCGAGCACCAGCAGGAAGCGGTCGGGCGACAGGTCGTGCAGCGTGGCGAACGCGCTGTGCCGCATCCAGTGGCCGAGCGCGCCGTCGGCGTGACTCGCGCTGCCCGCGGCGATCATCACGACCAGGACGCCCGCTCCGAGCAGGCACAGCGCCAGCGTCTCGCCGTGTCTGCTGCGCGCGGCGCGACCGGCCAGCCAGCGCCACGCGGCGGCGACCGCGGCAGCGAAGACCAGCAGCACGATGTCGGCGGCGTCGTGCAGGTCGGCCAACAGGGCGGCCACAAGGAGAACGAGCGGCCCCACGGCGTACGACGCCACGACGGACCGGACCCGCACCAGGTCGCCGACGCCGACGGCGAGCAGTAGTGCGCCGAGGATGCTCATCGGACGGAGGCGAGGTCGCGGGCGGCGTTCACGATGACTTCCAGGCCCGCGGCGCGGATGCGCTGGGAGATCGCCGACGGGGAGACGTCCTCGGCACGTGCGATCTCCGTGCGGGACTCGCCTGCCACGAGGCGTTGCAGGATGCGCATGGCTCGTTCATCCAGCGATGAAAGCAGTTGGTCCTGACACACCAGGGCGGCGTTGACCGCTCCCGCGCTGGGGCCGTCGTCCTGCGCGGGGGTGTAGACGGTGCGTACGGCGTGCGTCGCCGGTCGTCGTTCGGCCGCCTGCGCCGCTTCGATCGCCTTGCGGGCGGCCCACCACGCCGGTCCGTCCTGGGTGCCGGCGCGGGCGTCCAGGACGGTGGCGCCTCCCCAGCTCAGCCCGAATCGCACCAGCGTCTCGGGCATCAGGCCCAGCCTGATCCGGAAGGCCGCCTCCAGCGCATTGCCCAGGGTTTCGTAGCTGGCCTGGAATTCATCACCTACCGTGATCCGCAGTGCGGTGGTCGCGGCCACCAGGTGGTCGGTGCGGCGCAAGGTGGAGACGAGGCGGGTGTGCAACGCATGGCGGTCTGGGGCGCCCCGGGAGTCCACGATGTCGCCGATCAGGGTGGCGCACGGGTCTGCGCGCTCAGCGGGCTTCACGTCCTGCATATGAAGATCATAGCTTCATAATGTCAAGATGAAGGAAAGTTCTTGAAGTACGCCGCCCTCGTCGTGCTCTGCCTGATGGCGCTGGTCGCAGCGTGCGGCATGGCGGCCCGCTGGATCGACGCCGACGGGGTCGCCCCGATCGTGCAGTCGATCTTCCCGCTCTTCGGCATCCTCGCGATAGCCGCGTTCGTCGCCGGCGTCGGCGTGACCGCCGTGGTCGGCCCGACGCGGCCCATGCTGATCGCCCTGGTGGGTCTGCTGCTCATCGCCGCGGTCCCTGTGGCGCTCGCGGTCCCGACCCTGGTGCCCCACACAGTGCACAGCCGGCCCGGCGACGAGGTGATCATGACCTCGAACATGGAGTTCGGTCAGGCGTCGGCGGCCCCCATCATGGCCGCGATCCGGGCCCACCACGTCGACACGCTGGTGCTGGAGGAGGTCACACCGGATGCGCTCGAGCGGCTCGATGCTGCGGGTCTGCGCACCCTCCTGCCGCACCGGGTCGGTCGGACGCGCACCGACTTCCGCGGAACCGTGATCGCCAGCGCCCATCCGCTCACCGAGGAGAGCTCCTTCGTGCCGTACGACGGTGCGGGGATGCCGGTGGCGCGCGTGCAGACCCCGCAAGGCGCCTACCTCCTGAGGGGCGTGCACACCTACGCTCCGCTGCCGAATCTCACGACCCGATGGCGCGCCGGTCTCGACGAGGTGCGTCGCTGGCGCGCCCGTCAGCCGACGGACGTGCCCTTGGTGATCGCAGGCGACTTCAACGCCTCGACCGCGATGCCCGCCTTCCGCCGGGCCATCGCAGGGATGACCGACGCTCAACGGGCCACCGGCAGCGGCTGGGTCCGCACCTGGCCGAACGGGCGGTCGTTCCCGCCGTTCATAGCGCTGGACCACATCCTCGTCCGCGATTTCGACGTCGTGACCTCCGGGAGGGTCACGGTCGCCGATACCGACCACCGGGCCGTCTGGGCACGCGTCCGACTGCGCTAGGACGCCGGGGAGGGTCCCGGGCCCGTCACCAGGGGCAGGGGACCGACAGGTCGCGAGGGTCGTCGGCTGCGGTCCAGCCCGTGGACTCGTCGTAGGTGTAGTCCAGCGTGGGTCCGGCCTCCACCAGGCGGCGTACGCCGTCGACGAGGCGGCCCACGTGGTGGGCGCGGGTCGCGAGGCCGATGCTCGCCCGCACCGCGGTGGAGCCGTCGCCCAGGATGCTGTCGCACAAGAGGTGGGCGCAGAAGCGACCGTCGCGCACCGAGATGCCGTACTCGTCGGAGAGCACCAACGACACCAGCGCCGGGTCGTACCCGTCGACCGTGAAGGTCACCACACCCACGTTGGGGCAGTCCTCGCCGAGCACGCTGACCAGGCGGACGCCCGGGATGGAGCGCAGCCCGGTCCGCAATTGATCGGCGAGGGCGGCCTCGTGGCGCTCGATCTCCTCGTGGTGGCGGCGCAGCGTCGCGCACGCGGCGGCGAGCGCGATGGCACCCACGGCGTTGGGCGTGCCGCCCTCGTGACGGGCCGCGCCGGAATGCCACGTGATGCGCTGATGACGCACGCGCGCCGTGGCGCCGCCTCCGGGCAGGTAGGGCGATGCGAGGTCCAGCCAGTCGCGTCGGCCGACGAGGACCCCGGCGCCGTAGGGCGCGTAGAGCTTGTGACCGGAGAACGCGACCCAGTCGGCGCCGAGGTCGGCGAGGTCGATCTCGCGGTGCGGGGCCAGCTGCGCGGCGTCGATGACCGTGCGCGCGCCGTACTCCTTGGCGGTGGCGACGAGTTCGCGCACCGGCCACACCTCACCGGTGACGTTGCACGCGCCGGTGACGACGACCAGCTGGCCGCGCGCGTCGCTCGCGGCCAGCGCCGAGCGCAACAGTTGCACGGCGTCGGAGGCGCTGTTCGGGACCGCGAGGCGGGTGCAGTTGCGCCGCCCCCAAGGCAGCAGTGCGGCGTGGTGGGCCGACTCCCAGGCGAAGACCTGGGTGCCGCGGGGCACGCAGTGCGCCAGCAGGGCCAGGGCGTCGGTGGTGTTGCGGGTGAAGACGACCTCGTCGTCGGGGCGCGCTCCGACGAACTCGCCCACGGTCGCCCGCGCCTGCTCGAACCAGCCGGTGGTCACCCGGCTCGGCAGGCCGGCGCCCCGGTGCACCGAGCCGTACGTCGGCAGTGCGGCATCGACGGCATCGCGCACGCTGACCAGCGCGGGGGTGGTCGCCCCGTGGTCGAAGTTCGCGGCGTCCACGACAGTTCGGTGCACGGTGGGCACCCCGAGTTCGTGCGCCACGGTGAGCGGCAGGTGGGCCTGCACCTGGGGCACGCGGTGGGGCGGAAGGTCGCGGACGACGCGTAGTGCGGCGCGGGGCTCGCGGGGTACGGCCGTGCCGCTCTCGGTGCTGGAAGGGGTCGCGGTGTCGTGCTGGGTATGTGTTGCCTGGACGGTCACGGGCAGCCTCTCGCCGTGGGACCAGCGGTCGCCGGCAGCATGCCGATACGTCGGTCCGCGCTTGCCACGCGGCGGATGCGGCGTGGCCGGGTCGTCACTCGGAGCACCCCACCGCGGAGGAGGGTTGCCGCTCAGCTAGCCGAGGCTTGACGCTGAGACTCTTGACCTGCGACGAGGCTAACGGATGCGGTGTCCGGTCGTCATGTCGCGATCCGCATCGTGGACCGGTCGCACCGCGGAGGATGCGCTGCGGTCCTCTGACCTGGGCGAAGGGCTTCCGCCCGCCTGGTTTAAGTGCTATTAAAGTGATATCACTTAAACCGAGGAGGACGTGATGTCACAGCAACTGCGGCCCGAGGACCCCGCGTCGAACAGTGCCGATCCGACCGTGCAACCGCCGTCGACGCGACCGGTGGGCCACGAGGGGCGGCGGGTCGATGTCGCCGAGCGACGTGCCTGGTCGGTCAACGGCTTCCTCGCGCTGGCGGTCGCGCTCGTCCTGGCGGCGGTGGCCGTCCGGAGCTTCGTCGCGGGGCTGCCGGCGGTCGGCGTGGTCCTGGCGGTGCTGACCGTGCTGGTCGCCACCCCGCTGGTCGTGATCCAGCCGGGTCAGACCAGGGTGGTGCAGTTCTTCGGCCGCTACATCGGGACGGCGCGGCACGCGGGCCTGACCTGGGTGCTGCCCCTCACCACCCGCCGCAACATCTCCGTGCGGGTGCGCAACTTCGAGACCAACGGCCTCAAGGTCAACGACGCAGACGGCAACCCGGTCGAGATCGCCGCCATCGTCGTGTGGCAGGTGGCCGACACGGCCAAGGCCACGTTCTCGGTCGAGTCGTACGGCGACTTCGTCCGGGTGCAGTCCGAGTCGGCCCTGCGGCACGTCGCGACGACGCATCCGTACGACAACCCCAGCGGCACGGGCACGTAGCTGCGCGGCTCCACCGACGAGGTGTCCGAGCAGCTCGCCCACGAGGTCGCGGCGCGTATCGCGGTCGCCGGGTGCGAGGTGCTCGAGGTTCGGATCAGCCACCTCGCCTATGCCCAGGAGATCGCCCAGGCGATGCTGCAGCGGCAGCAGGCCGCCGCGATCATCGCCGCCCGTGAACGCATCGTCGAGGGTGCGGTGAGCATCGTGGAGATGGCCATCACCCGGTTGGAGGGCGAGAACATCGTCGACCTCGATGAGGAGCGCAAGGCGGCGATGGTGTCCAACCTGCTGGTCGTCCTGTGCGGTGACCAGCGCGCCACACCGGTGGTCAACGCCGGCAGCCTCTACCACTGACGGATCGGTCGATGAGCGACTCCGATCCGCCGAGCGAAGGCGCCACCGCCGATTCCGGCGACCCCGGCGACCCCGGCGACCCCGGCGCGCAGCGTCCGCCCGCGCGCCGGTCGTTGCTGCTGCGTCTGGATCCGGCGGTCCACGAGGCGTTGACCAGGCTCGCCCAGGATGAGCTGCGCAGCGTCAACGCCGAGGTGGAGATGCTGATCCGGGAGGCGTTGCGCAAGCGCGGCCGGCTGCCCAAGGCGGCCCGGCCCCTGCCTCGGCGCGGCCGTCCGCGCAGCGACGGGGGCTGAGGATTCCGGGCGGTTCTCCGCGTGGGGCGCCTGTGACAGGTGTGACTGACGGCTAGCCTGTGCCCGTGCCGACCCGTCAAGCCCCGAGCAGCACCACGTCGCGCCAGCGCGCGTCCGGTGGCAAGCGTCCGGCGTCCCGGCGCCCTCCGGCACCACGCAAGACGCCCGCCGCCCGCCCGACCAAGGGCGCCAAGGACGGCGGTCTCCCGCTGCCGCTGCGCGCTGTCCGCGGCACCTGGATGGGCGTGGCCCATGTCGCCGGGGGAGCGGCCCGCAGGGTCGGGCACACCACCCACGACGTCGAGCCGGAGCTGCGCCGCGACGGCATCGGATTCGCCCTGATCGCCATCGCCATCGTGGTCGCCGCGCGTGAATGGTGGGGACTGCAGGGCGCTGCCGGCGACGTCGTCCACGCCGTCGTGGCCGGCACCTTCGGCCTGGTCGGCCTCGCACTTCCGCTGGTGCTCCTGCTGCTCGGTGTGCACATGCTGCGCTCGCCACGCGGCCACCAGGGCACCAACCGGGTCATCACCGGACTCGGGATCCTCGCCGTCTCGGCCTGCGGCCTGGCGAGCGTCGCGCACGGCACGCCCTCCCCGACCTACCGCGGGGGAGTGAGCGGAGCCGGCGGCATGATCGGTTTCCTGGCCTCCAGTCCGCTCGTCGCCGCGGTGCACACCTGGGGGACCGTGCCGATCCTGCTGCTCGTGGGGTTCTTCGCCGTCCTGGTCCTCACCGGTACGCCGGTGCAGCAGATCCCGGAGCGGCTGGGCCATCTGCAGGACCGGTTGTTCGGCGAGCGCGCGACCGATGAGGACGACGGCCCGGTCGACGCCGTCGAGCACGACCTGCACGGCGACGAGATCGACGGACCGGGCCGCAAGCGCCGGTCGAGTCGCAGCGCGCGGCGTGCCGCCGAGGAGGACGCCCGCCGCGACGGTGACGAACCGTTCGAGCAGGCCGCCATCGTGGCGCGTACGACCAAGAACGGCCGCCGCCTGCGCCCGGGTCAGAAGGTCCCGGAGGGCGACGAGGTGGTCGGCGAGGAACTGCTCGACGCACCGGCCACTGCTGCGCCCACCCCCGCGCCGACGCCGGACGCGGTCGCACTGCCCGGCACGAGGACGCCGGCTCCGATGCGGGTGAAGGAGGAGCTGCAGGCGCCGCCCACCCGGCCGCTGCCGCAGCGCGTCGAACAGCTCGCGCTGGCCGGCGACGTCACCTACACCCTTCCGAACAGCGACCTGCTCGCACCGGGGACGCCGCACAAGACCCGCTCGGCCGCCAACGACCGGGTCGTGGAGTCGCTGACCCAGGTGTTCGAGCAGTTCGACATCAACGCCCAGGTCAGCGGGTTCAGCCGCGGCCCGACCGTCACGCGATATGAGGTCGAGCTCGGCCACGGCACCAAGGTGGAGCGGGTCACCGCGCTGTCGAAGAACATCGCCTACGCCGTGGCGTCGGCCGACGTGCGCATTTTGTCCCCGATCCCGGGCAAGTCCGCGATCGGCATCGAGATCCCGAACGCCGACCGCGAGAAGGTCAGCCTCGGCGACGTCCTACGCAGCCAGGCGGCGCGCTCCAACGAGCACCCGATGGTGATGGGTGTCGGCAAGGACGTCGAGGGCGGCTACGTCATCGCCAACCTCGCCAAGATGCCGCACCTGCTGGTCGCCGGTGCGACCGGCGCCGGCAAGTCCAGCTTCGTGAACTCGATGATCACCTCGATCCTGATGCGGTCCACCCCCGACGAGGTCCGGATGGTCCTGGTCGACCCCAAGCGGGTGGAACTGACCGGGTACGAAGGCATTCCGCACCTGATCACCCCGATCATCACCAACCCCAAGAAGGCCGCCGAGGCGCTGCAGTGGGTCGTGCGCGAGATGGACACGCGCTACGACGACCTGGCCGCCTTCGGGTACAAGCACATCGACGACTTCAACAAGGCCGTCCGTGCCGGCAAGGTGACCCCGCCGCCGGGGTCCGAGCGCGTCATCCACCCCTACCCGTACCTGCTGGTGATCGTGGACGAGTTGGCCGACCTGATGATGGTCGCGCCGCGCGACGTCGAGGAGTCGATCGTCCGCATCACCCAGCTGGCGCGCGCCGCCGGCATCCACCTGGTGCTGGCCACCCAGCGCCCGTCGGTCGACGTGGTCACCGGTCTGATCAAGGCCAACGTGCCCTCCCGGATGGCGTTTGCGACCTCGTCGCTGGCCGACTCCCGCGTCGTCCTCGACCAGCCCGGTGCCGAGAAGCTGATCGGCCAGGGTGACGCGCTCTTCCTGCCGATGGGCGCGTCCAAGACGATGCGCGTGCAGGGCGCCTGGGTCACCGAGACCGAGATCACCGAGGTCGTCCAGCACGTCAAGGGTCAGCTCAAACCGCACTACCGCGACGACGTCACGGTGGTGGCGGCCAAGAAGGAGGTCGACGAGGACATCGGCGACGACCTCGACCTGCTGCTGCAGGCGACCGAGCTGGTCGTCACGACCCAGTTCGGATCGACCTCGATGCTGCAGCGCAAGCTGCGGGTCGGCTTCGCCAAGGCCGGCCGGCTGATGGACCTGATGGAGTCGCGCGGGATCGTCGGCCCGTCGGAGGGTTCCAAGGCGCGCGACGTCCTGGTCAAGGGCGACGACCTGCCGGCCACCCTGTCCCTCTTGCGCGGCGACGATGTCGGGGCGCCGTTCGACGGTGCTGCGCAGACGCCGCTCGGCGTGGCCGACGATGACGACGACCCCGGCGAGGACGCCTGGTCACTGACGGAGAACGGCCGGACATGACCGTCGCGGCCCCGCGGCGGCGTACCGGCCTGCGGGGCATCCTCGGCACCTACCCCAGCGCCGTGCTGCTGATCATCCAGCTCGGCGGCCTGCTGATCTATCCGTTCACCGGCGACAGCACGCCCGGCCGCACGGCGTACTCCGTGGTGCAGCTGCTCGTACTGGTCACCGCGGTGGCAGCCGTGCGGATGACGCCGGCCCTCACCTGGATCTCGGCCACGATCGGAGCGCCGGCGCTGATCTTCAGCGTGCTGGACGTGCCGCTGCACGACGCGTACTGGGTCACGGTGGGGCTCGACGTGACGCACGCGATCTTCTACCTCTACACGGCGTACGCGCTGATCCGTTACATGTTCGGCGACAACGAGGTCGGCGCCGACGAGATCTACGCGACCGGCGCGTGCTTCACCGTGGTGGCGTGGGCGTTCGCCTATCTCTACGGGCTGGTGCAGACCGTGTGGTCCGGCCAGTTCACGACCGGCACGACACACCACGGGCCGCTGACCTGGATCGAGCTGGTCTTCCTGTCCTTCACCACGATGACCGGGACGGGGCTCTCCGACATCTACCCCGTCGGCGACCACGCCCGGTCCGTGGCGATGTTGGAGCAACTTGCCGGAGTCAACTATCTAGGCCTGGTGGTCGCTCGACTGCTAGGGATGACCTTGACGAGGTTTCGCAAGGAACCGTGAGCGAAGGGTGCGCGCATGAGTGACGACCGACCCCGTGGTGACGGACCCGATCCGACCAATCCCTACGGACAGCCCCGCCGTGGGCCGGCTGGCGAGCCAGGTGTCGAGCCCGGCCGCGAGGCCCGTCCCTACGACGCTGCGAGTGGCGAGCGCGGGCCCTACGGCGCTGCGGGAGATCCGCAGCGCGAGACCCCCGGCAGGATCCGCAGTGGCAGTCGGCGACACAGCGACGCGAGCACCCGGAAGGCGGCGCCCCCGGTAGTGCGGCGCCCTGGGCGCAGCCCGGCCAGAATCAGGGCGGCATACCGGTCGTGCGTCGCCGAGCGGGCGCCGGATCGGCGTTCCTCGTCGCGCTCATCGCCACCCTGATCGGGCTGGCCGTCTCGCTGGTCGCCAGCTACGTCGCCGACCACCGGCACTCGATGTCGATCTATCCCCGGACCAACCTGCTGATCGGGGGCCTGGCGCCCTGGCCGTCCTCGGGCCTGCGGGCCGCGTCGGACATCAACCTGAACGCCGGGACCGGGCACTTCGTCCTGGCGTTCGCGGTCGCCGGTGTGGTCCTGCTCCTGCTGCTGTGGGCGGCACTCGCGTCGACCCCCGGGCGCCGCGGATTCCTGACCGTCCTGCTCGCCGGATGGGGAGCGACCATGGTGGCCGGGGCGGTGGCGCTCGGGGTCGAGTACCTCGCCATCTCCCACCACGGGCCGTTGGGCCGGCTGTTCACCCTGGCGGTGAGCAGTGGCGCCGACTGGGGCATCCGGGTCGGGTGGGTCGTCGGTGTGATCGCCGCCCTCGGGCACGTGCTGCGTCGTCCCGACCGCCTCGAGGTCTGAGGGGCACCAAAGAGCGCTGCGCGGCCCGGAGGCACGCCGATCAGCCGTCGAGGTCGGCGTACGTCGCGAGGCTGGGTCCGCGCGTGGTCTGCAGCTCACGAGCCACGTCCTCGGCATCACCGAGCACCCGCAGCACGTTGGCGCCGGCGACCTTCACGAGGTCCGCATCGGACCACCCGCGATCGCGGAGGGCACCGAACAACCGCGGGTAGCAGCTGACGTCCTGCAGCCCCTCGGGCAGCTCCCGCACCCCGTCGTAGTCGCCGCCGACGCCGATGTGGTCGACGCCGACGACCTCGCGAAGGTGCTCGAAGTGCGCGAGGACGTGCTCGATGGTGGCCTTCGGCTTCGGGTGCGCGACGGAATGCCGGGCCCCGAACGCCTCGAAGGCCTCGTGATCGTTGGGGTCGATGTCCTCGGTACGCGCCGCCTCGCGGGCGCCCGCGCGCCAGTCGGCGCACTCCTGCGAGACGAAGTCCGGCACGAAGGTCGCCATGATGACGCCGTTCTCGTCCCGCAGGATCTCCAGCACGTCGTCGGGCGCGTTGCGGGGGCTGTCGCACACGGCGCGGGCGCTGGAGTGGGAGAAGATGACCGGCGCCACCGACTCGGCCAGCGCGTCGCGCATGGTGTCGGCGCTCACGTGGGACAGGTCGACCAGCATGCCGATCCGGTTCATCTCCCGCACCACCTCGACGCCGAATCGGCTGAGGCCCTTGAGCACGGGGGTGTCGGTGGCCGAGTCGGCCCACGGCACGTTCTCGTTGTGCGTCAGCGTCATGTAGCGCACCCCGAGCACCTGCAGCATGCGCAGCGCGCCGAGCGAGCAGCCGATGCTGTGACCGCCCTCCGCGCCGAGGAAGGACGCGATCCGACCGGAGGCGAAGACGCGCCGCGCCTCGTCGGCGGTGCGCGCGAGACCCAGCCGGTCGGCGTACCGGCCGATCATCTGGTGGACGCCGTCGATCTGTTCGAGGGTCGCGGTCACGGCGGCATCACCCGCGAGCGTCGCCGGCACCCAGACCGACCAGAACTGCCCGCCGACCAGGCCCGCGGCCAACCGCGGCAGATCGGTGTGGGTGCGTCCGACGGTGCCGGCGGCCAGGTCGAGCCGGTCGAAGTCGTAGCCCGTCAGGTCTCGCGCGGCCCACGGCAGGTCGTTGTGACCGTCGATGAGGGGATGCTCGTGCAGAAGGTCGGTGAGGTCACGGGACATCGGACCATCCCATCACCCCGCGGGCCGCCCGGCGGGAAGGGGCCGCGATGCCAACTACCCTGGGGGTCATGTCCTCCCCTTCGCGCAGCGTTGCGCTCGTCACACTCGGGTGCGCGCGCAACGAGGTGGATTCGGAGGAGTTGGCCGGCCGACTGGCCGCCGGAGGCTGGTCCCTGGTCGACGACGCCGCCGATGCCGACGTCGCCGTCGTCAACACCTGCGGGTTCGTCGAGCAGGCCAAGAAGGACTCGATCGACGCGCTCCTGGAGGCCAACGACCTCAAACAGCACGGGCGTACGAAGGCCGTCGTAGCCGTCGGATGCCTCGCCCAGCGCTACGGCAAGAAGCTGGCCGAGGAGTTGCCCGAGGCCGACGCCGTGCTCGGATTCGACTCCTACGAGGACATGTCGGCGTCGCTGACCGCGATCCTCGACGGTGAGCGGCCGGAGTCGCACACGCCGGGAGATCGCCGCAAGCTGCTGCCGCTGTCGCCCGTCGCGCGGCAGGGACAGGGAGTGGCTCAGCCTGGACATGGCAGCCATGGCGGCAACGAGAGCGATGGCGGTCACACCGCTGACGCCCCGCTGAGCGCGGGCGAGATCGCCGGGCCCCCGCAGGACGTCACCATCGAGTCGCCGGCCGGATCGCCGCGCATCATCCGCGCCCGGTTGGACGGACGGCCGTGGGCGCCGTTGAAGATCGCCAGCGGGTGCGACCGTCGGTGCGCGTTCTGCGCGATCCCGATGTTCCGTGGCGCCTTCGTCTCGCGCCGCCCTTCCGACGTCCTGGACGAGGCGCGCTGGCTCGGGCAGCACGACGCGCGCGAGATCTTCCTGGTCAGCGAGAACTCCACGTCCTACGGCAAGGACCTCGGCGACCTGCGGCTGCTCGACACGATGCTGCCGGAACTGGTTGCCGTGGAGGGGATCTCGCGGGTGCGGGTGTCCTATCTGCAGCCGGCCGAGATCCGCCCCGACCTGCTCGACGTGATGACCTCCACCCCGGGCGTGGCGCCGTACTTCGACATCTCCTTCCAGCACGCGAGCGGTCCGCTGCTGCGCACGATGCGCCGGTTCGGCGACCGCGAGTCGTTCCTGGGACTGCTGGAGCAGGTGCGCGCGCGATCGCCGTACGCCGGCATCCGCTCCAACGTCATCGTCGGTTTCCCGGGCGAGACGGAGGACGACGTCGCCGAGCTGGAGGAGTTCCTGCTGAACGCCCGGCTCGACGTGGTCGGTGTGTTCGGCTACTCCGACGAGGACGGCACCGAGGCCGAGTCGTACGCCGCGAAGCTGCCCGCCGACGAGATCGACGCGCGGGTGGAGCACATCCGCACCCTGGCGACCGAGCTCAACGAGCAGCGCGCCGCCGAGCGCATCGGCGAAGAGGTCGAGGTGCTCGTGGAGTCCTCGGAGTTGGACGAGGACTCCGGTGAGTGGGAGGTCCGCGGGCGCGCCGGCCAGCAGGGACCCGACGTCGACGGCGAGACGATCCTGACCTACGGCGACCGGGTCCGCCCGGCCGTCGGCGACATCGTGACGGCCCGCGTCGAGGACACCCTCGGGATCGACTGGATCGCGAGCCCGCTGTGAGCGGAGAGCACCGTCTGGTGCCCCCGCCCCTCGTGCCGGATCCGGCGACCGCCCCGAGCACCGGGGTGAGCAACTGGAACATCGCCAACGCCCTGACCGTCCTGCGCATCCTGCTGGTGCCGCTCTTCGGGTGGCTGCTGCTCACCCACGGCGGTCATGACACGGCGTACCGCTGGGGCGCGCTGGGGGTGTTCTTCGTCGCGTCCGTGACCGACCGCATCGACGGGGACCTCGCCCGATCGCGGGGTCTGGTGACCGACTTCGGCAAGATCGTGGACCCGATCGCCGACAAGGCGCTGATGGGGATGGCGCTCGTGGGGCTGTCACTGATCCACGAGGTCCCGTGGTGGATCACCGTGCTCATCCTCATTCGCGAGTTCGGTGTGACGGTGCTGCGGCTGTGGGTCCTGCGGCACGGCGTGCTCCCCGCGAGCCGCGGCGGCAAGGCCAAGACCGCTCTGCAGGCGCTCGGGATCGGGTTGTTCGTGATGCCGCTCGGCGGGATCGTGCACGTCGCGGCCTGGTGCGTGCTGCTCGTCGCGCTGGTCATCACGGTCGTAACCGGCGTCGACTACGTCTTCCGCGCGCTGCGGCTCCGGGCCCGGCCGGTGCGCTGAAGCTCGATGTCCGTTCTCGATCCGGCCGACGTGGTCGCTGCCCTGCGCTCCGCGGGCGCCACGGTCGGGGTGGCCGAGTCGCTCACCGGTGGCCTCGTGGTGGCCCGGCTGGTGCAGGTCCCCGGGGCGAGCGCCGTCGTGCGCGGGGGCGTGGTGGCCTACGCCACCGATCTCAAGCACAGCGTGCTGGGCGTGGACGCCGACCTGCTGGCCGCCGGTGGTGCGGTGCAGGCCGAGGTCGCCGAGCAGATGGCGACCGGGGTACGCCGGGTGCTGGGGTCGACGTACGGCCTCGGGACGACGGGGGTGGCCGGCCCGACCGAGCAGGACGGGCAGCCCGTCGGGCGCGCGTTCGTGGCGGTGGCCGGTCCGGAAGGGGTGCAGGTGCGGCAGCTGGACCTGTCGGGCAACCGTGAGTCCGTGCGCGAGGCGTGCACGGTGGCGGTGCTGCGACTGCTGGCCTCTGGCCTTGCATCGACGGGCCGGCTGGATTAATCGACTCGACGAGCGCGTTCATATCCGTGGAAGCTCGCACATTGCCTGCAGGTGGTGCCCCACACTCCTGTCGGCATCAATGAGTAGTGTGGGTGCACTGGATGAGGGCATCCGCCCACGATCCCCGGGCCGCACCGGCCGACGACATGAGGACACTGGGAGGCGTTCATGATCTTGTTACGACGCGAACTCGGTGACGTCCTTCGCGACCAGCGCCAGGACCAGGGCCGCACGTTGCGCGAGGTCTCTGCCGCGGCCAAGGTGTCGCTGGGCTACCTCAGCGAGATCGAGCGCGGTGAGAAGGAAGCCTCCTCGGAGCTGTTGTCCTCCGTCTGCTCCGCCCTCGGCATCCCACTCTCGACGGCGCTCTCCCAGGTGTCCCAACGCGTCGCTGCCGCCGAGGCCGTGAGCGCGCCGGTGCCGCTTCCCGTGCACACCGCGCGCACGCCGGTCGTCTCCGCAGCCTGACCCCCTCCCACGCACAGTGGGAGTCCCGGCGCGCTCGATAGGGCGCGCTACGCCCCACAGCGACTTCAGCTGGATCTCGTGTCAGCGAACGCGCTGTATGGCGCGCGTCTGTTCCACATCTGCTCGGCGGTGGTCCTCAACGACCGATGGGGCGCTGCCGCTTCCCGTCGTCGGTCGGTCCGAGCCCGCCCTGGCAGTGCGGGCAGTAGAACATCGTGCGGTCCTGGGGGGCCTTGCCGATCATTGCGACGCGGATGAGCGTGCCGCACCGCTCGCACGGCAGTCCGCTGCGGCCGTGCACGTAGTTGTCGTCGAGCAGGCCCGTGCGCTGGGTGAGCGAGCGTGACGGGTCGTGTGCCGACTGCGCCAGCTGTTTCTGGGCGACGTCGATCAGCGCGCTGACCTCGTCCGGCCCCAGATGGCCCACGGCGGTCCACGGGTTCAGACGCCGGGCGAAGAGCGCCTCGGCCGCGAAGAAGGTGCCGATGCCGGCGAGGTTGCGCTGGTCGAGCAGTGCTTCGCCGATGGTCAGATCGGGAGCTCGCAGCAGCCGGCGTACCGCCTCCTCCGGGTCCCAGTCCGCGCCGAGGATGTCCGGACCGAGGTGGCCGACCAGCCGGTGCTCGTCCCCGGTCGCGATGAGGTCGAGCATGCCGAGGCGCCAGCCGATCGCCGCCCACTCCTGCGTCGCGAGCAGAGCGCGGATGTCGGCGGCTCTGGCGAAACGCGGCGTCACCTGCGGTGTCGGGCGCACCCGCCACGAGCCCTCCATCCGCAGATGGGAGTGGATCGTCAGGCCCGAGTCGAGGCGGTGCAGCAGGTGCTTGCCGCGGCTGTGCACGCCGGTGGTGACCATGCCGTGTAGCGGGCGGTCGGGGATGCCGGGCCAGCGCAACTCGGCTCCGACGAGCGGTCGGTCGCGCAGCGCGGCGTTGAGTCGGTCGGCCGCCTTCCAGACCACGTCGCCTTCGGGCACGTCGCCACCGTAACCGTCGGGTCCCACAGGGTCCGGGCGCGGTTGTCAGCGGATCTGTGGTGTCGGCGCCACTTTCCCGCTGACAACCGCAAGGACCGTGCGGTGGTGGTCAGCGGATCTGTGGTGTCGGCGCCACTTTTTCGCTGACAACCGGGCACTCGACCGGGTCAGCGGCGCAGGCGCAGGCCGCGCGGGGTGGTGTGGAACCCGGCCTTCTGCAGAGCGTCGGTGAGTGGCGACTGTGCACCGAGGACCGCGTCGCCGTCGGCGGTGTGCACGGTGAGCTGCCCCAGTGCCCCCTCGCGTACGGCGAGCACGAGGGCGTCTGCCGCGGCCTCCAACTCCGACTCCTCGGTGGACCAGCTGAGCAGCGACTTGCCGCCCCGCTCGATGTAGAGCGCGAGCACGCCGTCGACCAGGACGACGAGGGCACCGGCCTTGCGGCCGGGCTTGTGGCCGCCTTCGGCCCCCGGCCAGGACAACGCAGCACCGTACGGGTTGGCGGGGTCCGCGGCGGCGAGTACGACCGCCCGTGCCGCCTCGGTGGGTGCGGGAGCATCCCACGGGTTGCGGTGACTGGTGATGGGTTTCGCACCCGCGCGCAGCCGGTCGATCGCGCCGGAGGTGGCGAACTGAGCGGCGCCGAGTCCCTCTACGAAGTAACCGCGACGTACTCGGCCGGTCTCCTCTGCCGACGCCAGCACCTTGTAGATGACCGAGAACCCACCGGGAACCCCCTCGGCCGCCACCGAACCGCGGGTCACCACTCCGTAGCGGTCGAGCAGCACCTCGGTGGTCGCCAGCGCCCGGAGGGTGGCATCGCTGTCCGCGGCCGGTAGCGCCGACCAGCGACCGGCAGACGTGGGTGGCCCGCCGCGAGTGGGCATGGCCGGCCTGGTGGCGCCCATCGCGCGCAGGCCGGATCCGGGACGGGCATATCGAGTACGTCGAGGGCCGGAGGTCTTCGCCTTGTGGGCGGTGCGGCCGCCGGCGAGGAGCGCGCGCAGCGGCGCCAGGGTGTCGCCGGTGACCCGCCCCGCCCAGACCAGATCCCACAGCGCACCGACGAGCTCGGTGTCGTTGGTGGAGTGGGCGGCGTCGGACAGCGTGCGGAAGAAGTACGCGCCGCCGGCACCGAGGGCGTCCATCAACGCGGTGTGCGTCTCGGTGAACTCCAGGGTGTCGTCGGCCGGCGCGAGCGTCAGGTGCGCGGTCTCGGTCAGGTGCAGCGAGACCCACCCGTCGTCCCCAGGTAGAGCGGCATGGCCCTGCCAGAGCACCTCGCCACTGGTCGTCAGCTCGTCCAGCAGCCCGGGGGTGTATCCGACGACCCGCGCAGGGAGCACCAGGGTCTCCAGCGCGCTGGCCGGCACGCGGGCACCGGCCAACTGCTCCACGGCCCGCAGCAGTCCGTCGGCCCCGCGGGCTCGGCCCTGCACGCCCTGCCACGAGGGCATGAACCTGGCGAGTTCGACCGCCGGCACCGGCTCGACCTCGGCACGCAGCGACGCCAGCGAGCGGCGCTTGAGGATGCGCAGCACCTCGCGGTCGCAGAACTCCAGGGCGGCACCCTCGCCGGACTGCACGCCAGGGCGGAACTCGCCCTCGACCAGGCGACCGGCGCCGACCAGGCGCCGCAGGCCGTCGTGGACGACGGCCCGCCCGAGGCCGAACGACTCAGCGGCCTCCATGACGGTGAACGGGATGTGGGTGCGTGCGTAGCGGGAGAGCAGCTCACCGAGCGGGTCGTCGACCGGCTCCAGGAACGCGCCCGGCACGCCCGGCGGGAGGGCGACCCCGAGCGCGTCGCGCAACCGTGAGGAGTCCTCGATCGCGGCGTACCGCACGGTCCCGCCCCAGGACGGTTCGATGAGCCGCCGGGTGCCGATCAGGTCGGTGAGCCAGCCGCGGACGGCGTCCTGCTCGCTGTCGCTGCGCTGAGTGATCTCCTCCAGCGTCAGGGGGCCGAGCACGCGCACCAGGTCGGCGACCTCCTCGGCGTTACGCGCGCGCCGACCCTCGGCGAGCCGCTGCAGCTCCAGGCCGGTGTCGGTCACGACCTGGGGATCGAGCAGATCGCGCAGGGAGGCGCCCTCACTCGTGCCGAGCAGATCGGACAGCAACGACGGGTCGAGCGCGAGCGCTGCGGCGCGGCGTTCGGCCAGCGGCGAGTCGCCCTCGTAGAGGAACTGGGCGACGTAGCCGAAGAGCAGGCTGGCCGCGAACGGCGACGGGCGCTGCGTGTCGACCTGCACCATCCGGATGCGACGGGCGCCGATGTCACGCATCAGCTGGGTGAGCCCCGGCACGTCGAAGACGTCCTGGATGCACTCACGGACCGCTTCGAGGACGATGGGGAACGACGGGTAGCGGCTGGCGACCTCGAGCAGCTGGGACGCGCGCTGCCGCTGCTGCCACAGGGCCTGCCGTTTGCCCGGCTGTCGTCGCGGCAACAACAGCGCGCGAGCCGCACACTCACGGAAACGCGCTGCGAACAGGGCAGATCCACCGATCTGCTCGGTGACCAACTGGTGCACCTCGTCGGGATCGAGGGCCACGATCTCCATCAGCGCGCTGCCCAGCGACTGCTCGCCCTCGTCGAGATCCAGGTCGAGCAGCCGCAGCACGATGCCGTCGTCGCCGTGCATGGCCTGCACCTCGAGACCGAAGCGCTCCCGCATCCGGGCGGCGATGGCGAGCGCCCAGGGCGCGTGCACCCCGGCGCCGTACGGCGAATGGATGACGATGCGCCAGTCGCCGAGCTCGTCGCGGAAGCGTTCGACGACGATCTGCCGGTCGTGGGAGAGCTGGCCGGTCGCCTCCTGCTGCTCGCGCAGATAGGCGATCAGGTTGTCGGCGGCCCATTGATCCAGGCCGGCGGCCTTGACGCGCTCATGCGCCTTGTCGTCGGGCAACGCGCCGACCTCGCGGACGAACGCGCCCACGGCGGCGCCCAGCTCGGCCGGCCGACCGAGCGAGTCGCCCTTCCAGAACGGAAGTTTGCCGGGCTGACCCGGCGCCGGGGTCACCAGCACCCGGTCGTGGGTGATGTCCTCGATCCGCCACGTGCTGGTGCCGAGGGTGAACAGGTCGCCGACACGCGACTCGTAGACCATCTCCTCGTCAAGCTCGCCCACGCGGCGCCCGGGGCCGTCGCCGGAAGCAAGGAAGACGGCGTACAGCCCGCGGTCGGGGATCGTGCCCCCGCTGGTCACCGCCAGGCGTTGCGCGCCCGGGCGGCCCGACAGGCTGCCGCCGACCCGGTCCCAGACGATCCGCGGCCGCAGCTCGGCGAACTCCTCGCTCGGGTAACGGCCCGAGAGCATGTCGAGCACCGACTCCAGCACCGTACGGGCGAGGGTGCCGAACGAGGCCGACCGCTGCATCAGCGCGAAGAGCTCGTCGACGTCCCAGTCGTCCATCGCGCACATCGCCACGATCTGCTGGGCGAGGACGTCGATGGGGTTGGCCGGCACCCGCAGGGCTTCGATCCCGCCGTCGCGCATCCGCTCCACGACGACGGCGGTCTGCACGAGGTCGCCACGGAACTTGGGGAAGACCACGCCGTGGCTGACGGCGCCGACCTGGTGACCGGCGCGGCCGACGCGCTGCAGCCCGCTGGCCACGCTCGGTGGCGACTCGACCTGGATGACCAGGTCGACCGCGCCCATGTCGATGCCCAGCTCGAGGGAGCTGGTCGCGACGACGGCCGGCAGCGTGCCGGTCTTGAGGGCGTCCTCGATCTCGCCTCGCTGCTCCTTGCTGACCGACCCGTGGTGAGCGCGAGCGAGAACAGCCGGCGCACCCCGGGCGCTTCCCGCCTGCGCCATCACCTCCGCAGGCGGCCTCGAATCGCTCTCAGAGACAGCCTCGTCCGCCTCGGCCGCGCGCTCCTGCCAGATCTCGTTGAGTCGGGTCGTGAGTCGTTCGGCGAGACGACGGGAGTTGGCGAAGACCAGGGTCGAGCGGTGCTGCGTGATCAGGTCGACGATGCGTTCCTCGACGTGCGGCCAGATCGAGCTGCGTTCGCGCGGTCCGGCCGCGGCGCCGGTGAGGTCGTCGGTGGGCTGCCCGAGCTCGGAAAGGTCGGGCACCGGCACGACGACGTCGAGGTCCCACTCCTTGGTCGAAGGCGGCTGGACGCAGGTGACCGGGCGGCCGCCGGCGAGGAACCGCGCGACCTCGTCGACCGGGCGCACGGTCGCCGACAGTCCGACGCGCTGGGCCGGCTTGTCGAGCAGCGCGTCGAGTCGCTCCAGCGAGACCGCCAGGTGGGCGCCGCGCTTGGTGCCGGCCAGTGCGTGGACCTCGTCGAGGATCACCGTCTCGATGCCGGTCAGGCTCTCCCGGGCGGCCGAGGTGAGCAGCAGGAAGAGCGACTCAGGGGTCGTGATGAGTACGTCGCTGGGGCTTCGCGTGAACGCGCGCCGCTCCTGCGCCGGGGTGTCGCCGGACCGGACGGCGACGGTCACGTCGGGCGGCTCGGCGCCGAGCCGGGTCGCCGCGTGACGCAGCCCCACCAGGGGAGCACGAAGGTTGCGCTCGACGTCGACCGCGAGCGCCTTCATCGGGGAGATGTAGAGGACCCGGCAGCGTTTCTGCGGATCCTCCGGTGTCGTCTCCGTGGTCATCCGGTCCAAGGCCCACAGGAACGCCGACAACGTCTTCCCGGAGCCGGTCGGTGCGACGACCAGGGTGTGCGAACCGCTGGAGATCGCGTCCCAAGCCCCGACCTGAGCGGCCGTGGGCTCGCTGAAGGTGCCCGTGAACCATGCCCGGGTGATGGGGGAGAAGCGATCGAGAACGTCGACGCCGGTGCTCATGTTGCTGCCAGCCTGCCATCAGCCACCGACAACCACTTCGCGGGTCAGCGGGGTACGTCCCGCGAGATCAGGGAAGGGCGGGCTGCTGTTGCGTGATGCAGTGGATGCCACCGCCGCGAGCGAAGATCTCGCGGGCGTCGACCCCGACCACCTCACGGCCGGGATAGACCTGCCGCAGCACGTCCAGCGCACGGTCGTCGTGGGCGTCGTCGAAGGTGCAGGCGATGACGCCGCCGTTCACGACCAGGTGGTTGACGTAGCTGTAGTCGACCGGCCCTTCGTCGTCGAACAACGTTGCGGGAGCGGGGATCTCGACGATCTCCAGCGTGCGCCCGACCGCATCGACCGTGCCGCGCAGGCCGTCGATGAGGGACCTACTGACCGCGTGGTCGGGGTGGTCCGGATCCTCCTGGGAGTGCACGAGCACCACACCAGGGGAGGGGAAGGTCGCCACGATGTCGACGTGACCCCGGGTGCCGAACTCGTCGTAATCACGGGTGAGTCCGCGCGGCAGCCAGACCAAGGTGTTGACCCCGAGGCACCGCGCGAACTCGGCCTCGATGGACGCCTTCGTGGCGCCCGCGTTGCGCCCGGGGTCGAGCTGCACCGTCTCGGTCAGCAGCACGGTCCCCTCACCGTCGACGTGGAAACCCCCGCCCTCGTTGACGATCGGCGACGTGACGACCTCGGCACCGGCGAGCCCTGCGACGTACCGGCCGATCTGCGCGTCGTGTCCCCAGCTGGCCCAGGCCTGCGCACCCCACCCGTTGAAGACCCAGTCGACCGCGCCGAGACGCGAGCCGTCGGCCGACAGCACGAACGACGGGCCCATGTCGCGCATCCAGGCGTCGTCTAGATCGGTCTGGTGCAGCTCGACGGCGGGGTCGAGCAGGCCGCGCGCGTGGTCGGCGTCCGCCGGCGCGACCACCATCGAGACCGGCTCGAAGCGGGCGACGGCGTTGGCGACCGATGCCCAGGTACGCCGCGCCGCCTCGGCCTCCGCAGGTGTGTCACCGAGCGTGTAGCCCTTCGTCGGGAACGCCATCCAGGTGCGCGCGTGCGGCGCCCACTCCGGCGGCATCCGCCAGTCGCCGGCCATCGGCGCCGTCACTGGTCGACCGTGCGCCGGTGCTCCGGACGGATCGGCGCGGAGAGCGACGCGTAGGTGTCTGGACGACGGGTGGCGAGGAACGGGAAGAGGTCGAGCCAGTCGCGTCGCTGGGCGATGTCGAGGTCGGCCACCAGCACACACTGTTCGTCGCGGGGTGCCTGCACCAGGACGCGGCCGTACGGATCGGCCACGAACGAGGTGCCGTAGAACGTGATGAGTCCCTCGCTGCCGCAGCGGTTGGGAGCGATCACGAAGAGCCCGTTGGCGATGGCGTGCGCGACGATCGTGTGCTGCCACAGCGGCTGGGTGTCGAACTCCGGGTGGTCCGGCTCCGAGCCGATGGCCGTGGGGTAGACGAGGACGTCGGCACCGGCGAGCGCGTACGACCGCGCGACCTCGGGGAACCACTCGTCCCAGCACGTCGGCATCCCCAGCTTGATCGCCGGATCCTCCACAATCGCGACGGGATAGGCGTCATCCGCCGGACCCGGGCGGAAGTACTTGTCCTCGTAGTAGCCGGCGGTCACGGGGATGTGGGTCTTGCGGGTGCGCTGCACGAGGTCGCCGTCGGGCGAGACCAGGATCGCGGTGTTGAGGCCGCGGCCGTCCTCGGCGTCGGCGCGTTCGTAGAGGGAGGCGTGCACGTAGACGCCGTGCTCGCGCGCGGCGTCGCGGGCGAAGCGCATCGTCGGGCCGTCTAAGAGATCCTCGGCCGCCTCGGATGCCACGCTCGAAGGGAGGGTGTCGGCCGGATACCGCGACAGGGTCAGCTCGGGCAGGAAGACGAATCGGGCGCCGGCATCCGCGGCCTGACCGACGCCTTCGTGCAGCGTCTGTGTCAGGCGCGCGGCGTCGGGATCCCACGCGTGCTGCACCAGTCCGACGCGCACTGGAGCGTCCTGCGGAGCGTGCACCCGGGCGGGGGAGTCAGGGACGGCGGGAGCGGTGATGAGGCGCATGGCTGAAGTATCGCGCGTGGCTCGGGTGGGCCGCGCCGAGTGGGCTGCTTTGCGCAGCGTCGTTCGGGCACGCCGACGGCTGTCAGACTGGCGGCGTGCGATTGAGCGAGTTCTGGCGGCTGATGGACGACGAGTTCGGCTCGGGATACAGCCGGGTGCTCGCGCGGTCGCACGCGATCCACGCGCTGCAGGATCGCAGCGCGGACGAGGCCCTGGAGGACGGCGTGGGCCCGCGCGAGGTGTGGCGCGCGCTCTGCGTGGACCTCGAGGTGCCGCCTGAGCGGTGGCTGGGCCGCGATCTGCCGGGCACCGAGACGAAGGAGCCGTGACCATGAGACGCCTGGTGAACTCCGCCCTTGACTTCCAGGTGGACGGGCCCGCGCGCATCGTCCTGGCGGTCGCCGTGGCCCGGTGCACCGGGCTGCAGATCGAGGAGTCGATGCGGATCACCCGTGACGGCGACGAGATCGGCGACGACGAGGTGCAGGAGGTGCAGGACACCCACGACGGCGTCCTGCACGTGCTTGATGCCACCCCCGGCGCGTATCAGATGCGCTACGAGGCAACGGTTTCCGGATACGAGGAAGATGGCGACGAAGGCACCGGTGCGCAGCTGGGCAACCAGGTCCCGAGCCGGTACGCCGAGTCCGACCGGCTCTTCGGAGTGGCTGCAGAGCTCTTCGGAGACCTGGACGGTGTCGAGCTGGTGCTCGCGGTGCGGCAGTGGGTGCAGCGGCGCACGGCGTACGTCGCGGGCTCCTCGCGGCCGACCGACGGCGCACTCGACACCTTCCTGCTCGGCAACGGCGTGTGCCGCGACTTCGCGCACCTGGCCATCGCGATCCTGCGCGCCCGTGGCGTGCCGGCGCGGCTGATCGCGGTCTACGCGCCCGGTCTGGATCCGATGGACTTTCACGCGGTCGTCGAGGTCTATGTCGAGGGGGCGTGGCACACGGTGGATGCCACCGGCCTCGCACCGCGGCAGTCCCTGCTGCGGGTGGCGACCGGGCGAGATGCCGCGGACACCTCGTTCATGACCAGTTTCGGCGGGCTGGTGACGCTCGACGCCATCAGCGTGGGCGCGGTCATCGACGGACAGCTGCCGCAGGACAACCACACGGGCCTGGTCAGGCTGAGTCGCTGACGAAGCGCGCAGCGCAGGGTGTGCCGAGCGCAGCGAGGTGCGCCCGCAGCGGAGTGTGAGGAAGCGGCTCGAAAGGTTGAGTCGCTGACGAAGCGCGCAGCGCAGGGTGTGCCGAGCGCAGCGAGGTGCGCCCGCAGCGAGGTGCGCCCGCAGCGGAGTGTGAGGAAGCGGCTCGAAATGATGAACCGGTAGGGATCCGTCCCACGTTTCGCATTGCGGTGGGGGTTTTGCCTCGGTGGCCAGGGCTGCAGCACTGGCCGCGGACGCAGAACGCGCACGTGGTGGGGCCGGCCGGTTGAGTCGGCGCCGGGGGAGTGCCGACGTACGGCGTGTCGCTTCGTACGCGTGTTCGGTCACTGGTCTACGCTTTCCACAGGTGCCCTCCCGGGGAGCTGCTTGTCCACACGTGCCGGACCGAGCCCGGTGGCTGTCGGTGGGGGTGCCTAGCGTCTGACCAGATCTCACGTCATCGCACGTTGACGCAGGGAGAAGGTCGACGGCAGGCGCGACCACCTCGAGCAGAAAGAAGCACCCGATGAGTCCAGCACCGGCCGGCCCCAAGCCCGGCGAGAAGGTCAAGGCCCTCGATGCCGTCATGGCGCAGATCGAGAAGGCGCACGGCAAGGGATCGGTGATGCGGCTCGGCGACGACGTGCGCCCGCCGATCGACGTCATCCCGACGGGTGCGATCGCGCTCGACGTGGCCCTTGGGATCGGCGGCCTGCCGCGCGGTCGCGTGGTGGAGATCTACGGCCCGGAGAGCAGCGGTAAGACCACCGTCGCGCTGCACGCCGTGGCCAGCGCGCAGCGGGGAGGCGGCATCGCGGCGTTCATCGACGCCGAGCACGCGCTCGACCCGGAGTACGCCAAGAAGCTGGGCGTCGACATCGACTCGTTGCTGGTCAGCCAGCCCGACACCGGTGAGCAGGCGCTGGAGATCGCCGACATGCTGATCCGCTCCGGTTCGATCGACATCATCGTGATCGACTCCGTCGCGGCGCTCGTGCCGCGTGCGGAGATCGAGGGGGAGATGGGCGACAGCCACGTCGGCCTGCAGGCCCGGTTGATGTCCCAGGCGCTGCGCAAGATCACCGGCGCGCTCAACAACACCGGCACCACCGCGATCTTCATCAACCAGCTGCGCGAGAAGATCGGGGTGATGTTCGGCTCGCCGGAGACCACCACCGGTGGCAAGGCGCTGAAGTTCTACGCGTCGGTGCGCCTGGACGTGCGCCGCATCGAGACGCTGAAGGACGGCACCGACCCGGTCGGCAACCGCACCCGCGTCAAGGTCGTCAAGAACAAGGTCGCGCCGCCGTTCAAGCAGGCGGAGTTCGACATCCTCTACGGGCAGGGCATCTCCCGCGAAGGCGGCCTGATCGACATGGGCGTCGAGCAGGGCTTCGTGCGCAAGTCCGGTGCCTGGTACACCTATGAGGGCGACCAGCTCGGTCAGGGCAAGGAGAACGTCCGCACCTTCTTGAAGGACAACCCCGACCTGGGGGATGAGATCGAGAAGAAGATCAAGGAGAAGCTGGGCATCGGCCCGCAGGTCGACAAGCCCGCCGACGTGGTCGCGGCGGCGACACCCGCCGAGGTGCCGGTCGACTTCTGAGATGACGACGCGGGGAAAGACCTCGCCGGCGCCCGAGACCGATCCGGAGCCGAACCCGCACGACATCGCGCGGGCCATCGTGTTGCGTCAGCTCACGATGGCCCCGCGCAGTCGTCGGCAGCTGGAGGACAAGCTGCGCGCCAAGGGGTGTGACGACGAGGTGGCGCGGGTCGTCCTCGACCGGATGCAGGAGGTCGGTCTGGTCGACGACGAGGCGTATGCCGGCATGGTCGTGCGCTCCCAGCAGGCCGGGCGCGGGCTGGCCCGCCGGTCGTTGGCGCAGGAGCTGCGGCGCAAGGGTGTCGACGACGAGACCGCCCAGGAGGCGCTGGAGCAGATCGACGACGAGAGCGAGCGGGACCGGGCGCAGGCGCTGGTCACCAAGAAGCTGCGCTCCATGCACGGACTCGATGCCGCCGTGCAGACCCGCCGCCTCGCGGGGATGCTGGCGCGCAAGGGGTACCCGTCGGCCCTCTCCTGGTCGGTCATCCGGGCGGCCGTCTCGGACGCCCCGGAGCACCAGCGCGACTGAGGCGGATGCGCGAGAATCGTTCGATGTCGTCGACGCTTCCCCTGCTCGTGGCCTGGTTCGTCGCCGTGGCGATCCCCGGGCCGGACTTCGTCGCGGTGTTGCGCACCTCGGCCGCCCACGGCCGTCGGGCGGGTCTGTCGGTGGCCGTCGGCGTCGTCGGCGGGATGGCCTGCTGGGCCACGTGCGCGCTCGTGGGGCTGAGCGCCGTCATCGCCCGCTACGAGCACCTCTACCTGGTGATCCGCACGGTCGGCGCCGTGCTCCTGTTCCTCTACGGCGCGCGGGTGCTCATCGGTGCCTTCCGGGGTCCCCGTCCCGAGACCGGACACGGCGTGCCGACCCCTGACCAGGGCGGGAGCCATTCCTTCTGGCGGCTCGGCCTCTTCACCAACCTGGCGAATCCCAAGGCGGTCGTCTTCTTCGGCGCGCTCTTCGCCTCGCTGCTGCCGCACGGGCTGAGCGTCGGTGGCCGGGTCGGCGTGCTCGGCGCGATCCTGGCCATCGGGCTCGCCTGGTACGTCGTCGTCGCGTCCGCTGCGTCGTCCGCCCTGGTGGTGGCTGCGTACCGACGAGCGGGCCGTGCCATCGACCTCGTCGCAGGCACGGTCTTCGCGATCACCGGCATCGCGCTCGTCCCGCGCAACTGACGCTCGCGGCGTAACGTCGCACGGGTGACTGTCACAGCCGATGCTCTGAGCTCACTGCACGACGTCCTCGACGCCTCCGCCGTCGTCAGCGACCCGGATCTCATGGCGAGCTACCTGCACGACGAGGCCGAGTGGGCGCCCTACGGCACGCCACTGGCGGTCGTACGCGCCCGCTCCACCGCCGAGGTGCAGGCGCTCGTCCACTGGGCGATCGAGCACGACACTCCGGTGGTGCCACGCGGCGCCGGGACCGGCCTGTCGGGAGGCGCGAACTCGCTCGAGGGTTGCGTGGTCGTTTCGCTGGACCGGATGAACGCCGTCCGCGAGATCGACCCGCTCGAGCGGCTCGCGGTCGTGGAGCCAGGCGTCATCAACGACGACCTTCGCAAGGCGGTCGCTGAGCACGGCCTCTGGTATCCGCCGGATCCGGCCAGTTCGCCCTGGTCGACGATCGGCGGCAACGTCGCGACCAACGCAGGGGGCATGTGCTGTGTGAAGTACGGCGTCACCCGCGACTACATCCGCGCGCTGGAGGTGGTCACCGGCACCGGAGAGGTCGTCCGCCTCGGTCGGCGCACCGCGAAGGGCGTGACGGGGCTGGACCTGATGGGTCTGTACGTCGGGTCGGAGGGCACGCTCGGCATCGTCACCGAGGTCACGGTGCGCCTCCTACCGTTGCCGGACCCGGGCCACACCGTCATCGGCTACTTCGACGATCTGGCCGGCGCCGGTCAGGCCGTCCGCGACGTCGCGGCGCAGGGGCTGACGCCCGCCGCGCTCGAGCTCGTCGACCGGGTGTCGCTGCAGGCCGTGGACGACTACGCGCATCTGGGGATCGGCGGCGAGGCGAACGTCGTGCTCATCGGCCGGTTCGACGACGCCGGCGAGGCGGGAGTCGCCGGCGCCGCAGCGATGCAGAAGGCGTTCAGCGGAGCGGGGGCGACCTTCACCGCGGAGGCGGCCGACGCTGAGGAGGCCGACGCGATGATGGCCGCGCGGCGGTTGGCCTACCCCGCCCTCGAGCGGCTCGGCGACGTGTTGACCGAGGACGTGTGCGTGCCCAAGGCGGCCGTCCCACAGATGCTCGAACAGATCGCCGCGATCGCCGCCCGCTACGACACCACCATCGCCAACATCGCGCACGCCGGCGACGGCAACCTGCATCCGCTGATGATCACCGAACGCGGCGACGAGGCAGCGAAGGCACGCGCCCAGGACGCGTTCACCGCGATCATCGACGCGGCGCTGGCCGCGGGCGGCACCGTCACCGGGGAGCACGGGGTGGGTCTGTTGAAGCGAGCGGGGATGGAGCGCGAGCTCGGGCCGCAGGTCGTGGCCATGCAGCGCGCCGTCAAAGCTGCGCTCGACCCGCACGGCATCCTCAACCCGGGCAAGGCGATCTGAGCGACCTCCGCACGCCGTACCCTGGACCGCGTTATGCGCACGTACGAGGTCCGCACCCACGGGTGCCAGATGAACGTCCACGACTCCGAGCGGATCAGTGGGCTGCTCGAGCATGCCGGGTACGTCGACCGGCTGACGCTGGCGACCGACGGTCGCCCTGACGCGGCCGACGTGGTCGTCTACAACACCTGCGCCGTGCGGGAGAACGCCGCCGACAAGCTCTACGGCAACCTCGGTGCGCTGAAGCCCGTCAAGGACGCCCACCCCGGTATGCAGATCGCCGTCGGCGGATGTCTCGCCCAGAAGGACCAGGGCGCGATCGTGCAGCGCGCGCCCTGGGTCGACGTGGTCTTTGGCACCCACAACGTCGGATCCCTGCCGGTGCTGCTGGAGCGGGCGCGCCACAACGCAGAGGCGCAGGTCGAGATCCTGGAGTCGCTGGAGACCTTCCCCTCGACGCTGCCCACCCGACGCGACTCGGCGTACAGCGGCTGGGTGTCGATCTCGGTCGGCTGCAACAACACCTGCACGTTCTGCATCGTCCCGGCGCTGCGCGGCAAGGAGAAGGACCGGCGGCCCGGCGACGTGCTCGCCGAGGTGAAGGCGCTCGTCGAGCAGGGCGTCGTCGAGGTGACCCTGCTGGGCCAGAACGTCAACACGTACGGCGTGGAGTTCGGCGACCGCCTCGCGTTCGGCAAGCTGCTGCGCGCCTGCGGGGAGATCGAGGGCCTGGAGCGGGTGCGCTTCACTTCGCCCCACCCGGCCGCGTTCACCGACGACGTGATCGACGCGATGGCCCAGACACCCAACGTCATGCCGTCGCTGCACATGCCGCTGCAATCCGGGTCCGACCGGGTGCTGAAGGAGATGCGCCGGTCCTACCGGTCGGCCAAGTTCCTCGGGATCATCGAGCGGGTGCGCGCGGCGATGCCCGAGGCGGCGATCACGACCGACATCATCGTGGGCTTCCCCGGCGAGACCGAGGCCGACTTCGTCGAGACCCTGCGCGTCGTGCGCGAGTCTCGCTTCTCCTCGGCGTTCACCTTCCAGTACTCGATCCGCCCCGGCACCCCGGCCGCCGACCTGCCCGCCCAGTTGCCGAAAGCCGTGGTGCAGGAACGCTTCGAGCGGCTGGTCGCGGCGCAGGAAGAGGTCTCCTGGGCCGAGAACCGCACGCTGGAGGGCCGTGAGGTCGAGGTGCTCGTCGCTCCCGGTGAAGGTCGTAAGGACGCCGCCAGTGGCCGGATGTCCGGCCGCGCCCGAGACAACCGCCTGGTGCACTTCGCAGTGCCGGACGGCGCCGAGCGTGCGAGGCCCGGTGACATGGTGACAGTCGGTGTCACGTACGGCGCTCCGCATCACCTGGTGGCCGACTCCGGCATCCAGGGCGGGGCCTACTCCGTGAGGCGCACCCCGGGCGGAGACGCGTGGGCCGCGTTGCAGGACGGCGCCACGCCGGGCGCGACGGCCAAACCCACGGTGACCCTCGGTATGCCGTCCATCGGCGCCCCGGCCCCCGCGCGGCCGCCGACGGACCCTCCTGCGCCTGCTAGCGCACCCAGGTCTGTCGCAACTCGCCGAGATGTCGATTCCGGAGGGTTGCAGGCGTCTGCGACCGTCCCGAACCGACATCTCGGTGCGGGGCTCCGCGCAGAGCTCCGATCGCACTACGAGACGATGACGGGGATGGCTCAGACGACGGCTCCCGCACCCGCCGGTTACCGGCGTGGGGATGCGGGCTACCGGCGGATCACGCTGTCGCTCTTCGCTGCCGGCATGACGACCTTCGTGGCGATGTACGCCGCGCAAGCGGTCCTGCCCGCACTTTCCGACGCCTTCGACGTCTCGCCCGCCGGTTCGGCCCTCGCGGTGTCGGCGACCACCGGCATGCTCGCGCTGGCCATCATCCCGGCGAGCGCGCTGTCGGAGCGGTTCGGGCGCACCCGGGTGATGGTGACCTCCGCGCTGCTGACGGCTGCGGTCGGCATCGTGTTGCCGTGGGTGGGATCGTTCGGGCTGCTGGTGGCACTGCGCGGGGTGCAGGGGATCGCGCTGGCCGGGGTGCCGGCCACGGCGATGGCCTATCTCGCCGAAGAGGTGCACGCGCAGGACCTCGGCGCGGCCATGGGTCGCTACATCGCGGGGACGACGGTCGGCGGGCTCGCCGGGCGGGTGGTCGCCTCCCTCACACTCGACCTGTCCACGTGGCGGTGGGCCCTGGAGGTCGCGGCCCTCGTCAGCCTCGCGTTCACCCTCGTCTTCGTTCGCTTCGCGCCGCCGTCGGTCTACTTCCGTCCGCAACCCATCGGCGTACGCCGCACCGCGCGGGCCGTCGCCGGGCACCTGCGCAATCCCCGGCTGCTGGCACTCTTCGGCACCGCGTTCCTGCTGATGGGCGGCTTCGTCTCGATCTACAACCTGCTCGGATACCGATTGCTGGCAAAGCCGTTCAGCCTGTCGCAGACCGTTGTGGGCCTCGTCTTCCTGATGTACCTGTCCGGCACTGTGTCGTCGGCAGCGGCCGGCCGGCTGTCCGACAGGTTCGGGCGGGCGGCGGTGCTGCTCGCCTCCGAGGTCGTCGCACTCATCGGCCTCCTCCTCACCTGGGTCACGGCACTGCCCCTCGTCCTGATCGGGGTGCTGCTCTTCACGGCCGGGTTCTTCGCGGCGCATGCGGTCGCAAGCGGCTGGGTCAGTCGCATCGCGCACGACCACCGCGCAGAGGCCAGCTCGCTCTACCTCTTCGCCTACTACGCCGGAAGTTCGGTACTCGGTGCGGCTGCGGGACTTGCCTACTCGGCGTACGGCTGGTCAGGAGCCGTGGCCTACGTCGGCGTCATCTTCCTGCTGGCGCTGACGGTGGTCGGTTGGCTGCGCCACGGCGTACGTGAGCCCGCGTGAGTTTCGGACATGAACACCGGGGCATATCCACCCCGGTGTGCATGTCCAAAACCGCGTCGTACCGCGTCACGTCGGCGCGACGAGGCGCCCGTCGACGACCCGGCTGCCGCCCTGTTTGACCCGCCGCAGGTACGGCAGTAGATCCAACTGCAGTACTCCGGGTAGTGCGCCCACCTGTTCGGTGACGTAGGTGAAGAGGTCGTCCTGGCTACGACAGGTGACGGTCGCCATCACGTTGGCTGACCCCGTCGTGGCGGTCACGAACCCCGTCGGCCGATGCCCCGCGAGGGTCTCGCAGACGTCGACGACGCGGCCGGGACTGACGGTGAGGCACATCATCGCGCAGGCGTGATAGCCGAAGGTCTCGGGAAGATGGTCGGTGAGCACGTAGAGCGCGCCTCCGAGCAATGCATCCAGCCGGCCCGCTACACGAGACACCGGCCAGTCCAGCCCGCGAGCGAGGTCGGCGGCGGTGGCACGTCCGTCGCGGGCGAGGGCGGCGACCAACGGGGCGTCGGCATCGGTGATGGGCTCGGTCCCGGCGTGCCGTCGGTGACGCGCAGCCGCGCGCAGTTCGGCGGCCTGCAGCGTCGTGAGCGCGGTGTCGAACATCGTCCATTCGTCGACCGCGCCGGCGAACGCGCGGAGCATTGCCTGCGCCGAGAAGTTGAGCACTGCACCGGTGTGCGGAAGTCGGCGCAGCACGCCTTCGCCACTCGAGCCCACCGGACCGCTCGTGGCGCAGACGACCTCGCTGCCGCCCGAGGTCAGAGCGATCCACCCGGTGTCGTCGCGGTTGGCCAGCGCATCCGCCAGCGCCTCGGCGGAGTCGGGGCGGCTCTGGATCCGCACCGTCCACGCCTGACGCGTTGCCGTGAAACCGGAGCGCACCGCGTGCACCCGGATCTGCCCGGCATCGCGCATCGCCCGGTACCGACGCGAGACGGTCTGCTCCGAGACGCCGACCACCTCGCCGATGCGGCGCAGGGGCATCCGCCCGTCGATGATCAGGCACTGGAGGATCTGTAGCTCGATCGAGCCCATCCTGGAAGCTTACGAGCTCCGTGGGTCGCCGGAGAGAGTTTTCGTGGCGACGAGGCCGACTTGCTGGAGCTGAATTCGCGCTGGAAGCACCGTGGGAAGCGGCCCGTCCTTCGTCCATCAAGGAGTTTCCCATGCGCAAGTGGCTCCCACTGCTCGCCATCTGTCTGGGCAGCTTCATGCTGCTCATCGATGTCACGATCGTGAACGTCGCACTACCGGCGATGGCCACCGATCTGTCCAGTTCGTTCGCCGCGCTGCAATGGGTCATCGACGCGTACGCGCTCGTTCTGGCGGCATTGCTGCTCGGCTTCGGCTCGCTGGCAGACGCGCTCGGCCACCGCAGGACGTACGTCCTCGGGCTCGTCGTCTTCTCGGTGGCGTCCTGCGTGTGCGGAGCGGCTGTCAATCCGGCGATGTTGATCGCCGCCAGGGCACTGCAGGGCGGCGGTGGTGCAGCGATGTTCGCGACCACCTTCGGCCTGCTGAGCTCTGCCTATACCGGTCGCGATCGCGGCACGGCGTTCGGGGTCTGGGGCGCGGTGAGCGGCGCGGCATCTGCGGTCGGCCCGGTGCTGGGAGGCGTGCTGACGCAGACGATCTCCTGGCGCTGGATCTTCCTGGTCAATGCTCCGATCGGGGTGGCGACGGTGCTGATGACGCTGGCGGTCATCACGGCGCCGAAGGCGGGTGGGCACCGCCGCATCGACGTCGCGGGCACGCTCGTCTTCGCGGTGGCGGCCGGCATGCTCACCTTCGCGATCACCCGCGCGGGCGACGACGGTTGGGCATCCCCCGTCGTCCTCGGATGCCTCGTCGTGGCCGTCCTCGCCTTTGTCGCGTTCCTCATCGTCGAATCGCGGGTGGCCGCGCCGATGATCACCCTGTCGCTCTTCGGCCGGCGCGTGTTCGGCGGCACGGTGGGGGCCGCCTTCGCGCTGTCATTCGCCGGGTTCGGCGCCCTCACCTACGCGGTCATCTGGGCGCAGACGATGCTCGGCCTCTCACCCATCCAGGCCGGCCTGGTCTGCCTGCCACTACCCGTCTTCTCCGCAACGCTCTCGCCCCTGTCCGGTCGGTTCATGCAGCAGGTGCCGCGTGGCCTCGCGATCGGCGGCGGGCTCGGGCTCATCGGTGCCGGCGGTCTGCTCAGCGCGGTGCTCATCTCGATCGACGCGAACTGGCCCTCGCTGCTTCCCGGCCTCGCCCTGATCGGGATCGGGTGCGGGGTGTCGGTGCCGGTCATGGCCGCCGCCGCGACGTCGGACGTCGGCGACGACCGAGCAGGCGTCGCGTCGGGGGCGATCAACACTGCGCGTCAGCTCGGTCAGGCTCTGGGCATCGCGGTGCTCGGCAACCTCGCAGCCGCGGCAGCCACCTCAACTCTGCGCGGCGACGGCGTAACGGACCCGGCCCGCACCGCGAGCCGGGTGATCGGGGGCGGCGCCGGGGCGGTGCTCAGCCGGCACGCGGATCTTGCGCGAGCGCTGCAGGAGGCGTTCGCTGCAGGTCTCACGCTGGCATATGTCGTGTCAGGGGCCGTCGCGCTCGTGGCAGCCGTGGGCGCCGGGTGGCTGGTGCGCACCCGACGTCCGGCGCACGTGCCCGACGAGTCGACCTTTGCCCGCTCCTGAATCGCGCAGACATTCGGACATGCGCACCGGGGCAGATATGCCCCGGTGCGCATGTCCAAAAACGAGTTGGGGTCAGGTGTGCTTGCCGGGGGGCGTGGGCACGAAGAAGCTGGTGCGCTCCTGGTAGTCGCGGTAGCCCTCGCGCTGCGCCATCGACTTCTCCAGGCGTCGCGCGCCCGTGGCGACGACGAGGAAGAACACCATGGCGACCGGTGAGAGCACCGTGAGCACCCCTGGCCACACCGACGCGGAGACGAGGTAGGCGCCCACCCAGACGCAGGCGTCACCGAAGTAGTTCGGATGCCGCGTCCAGCCCCACAGGCCGCGGTCCATGATCGTGCCCTTGTTCGCAGGGTCCGCCTTGAACGTGCTCATCTGCGCGTCGCCGATGGCCTCGAAGGCGATGCCGAACACCGTCACCAGGGCTCCGACGACCGCGATGACCCACCAGATGCCGCGCGGATCGTGGGTGGCCCCGGCGACCTGCACCGGCAGCGAGATGAACCACTGCGCGATCCACTGGGTCACGAAGATGCGCCCGATGATGGCCCCGGTGCCCTTGCCCTCGAGCAACTCGGCGTAGCGAGGATCCTCCTCGCCGCCGCGGCTTCGCTTCCAGATGTGGTACGACAGCCGCGCACCCCAGCCGATCACCAGCACGGCCAGTGTGATCCGTCGAGCGACGCCGCCCGTGCCCAGCGCCAGCGCCACGAGCGCGACGAGGGCGAGCCCCGATCCCCAGATGACGTCGACGACGTTGTAGCGGCCCTTGGCGCGGCCGACGAAGAACGTCACGGCCTGCAGGACCGCCAGCAGCAGGAGGCTGACGCCGGAGACGAGCAGGAAATCAGCCACGCGGGTCGCTCCAGCTCGCCGGACGTACGGCGGGCAGTGCGCTCATGCCGGACCTGCGGCGTACGGCGGTGATCTGATCGACGCCCATCCGCCCCTCCTGGAACGCCAGCAGCCCGCCCGCAAGGTAGAGCTCCCAGACCCGCACGACCTCGTCGCCGACGAGCTTGACGAGCTGGTCCTTGGCGGCGTCGAACCGACGCTGCCAGGCGCGCACCGTCCACACGTAGTGCTCGCGCATGGCATGCACGTCGCGCACCTCTAGGCCGGCCCGCTCGAGGAAGGCGACCGTCTGACCCACCGGGCGCATCGTCATGTCGGGCGCGATGAACGCCTCGATGAACGGCCCGCCGCCGGGGTGCTCGTCGTGTCGGGACATCTGCTGGATCACCACGTGTGCATCGTCGGAGGCGCACCGCGCGAGCGTGTCCGCGTACGCCGCGTAGTTGCGTTCGCCGACATGTTCGCCCATCTCCAGCGAAGCCACCGCGTCGAACGGCTCGTCGGCGATCTCCCGGTAGTCCTGCAGACGGATCTCCACCAGGTCGCCCAGGCCCCGCTCGGCGACGCGTGCGTCGATGAACGCCTTCTGCTCCTTGGAGATCGTCACGCCGGTGACCTGCGCGCCGTACGCCGCGGCGGCATGCAGCGAGAGCGAGCCCCACCCGCAGCCGATGTCGAGGAATCGCATGCCGCGACGGGCATCGAGCCCCGCCTTGCGGCACACCAGGTCCAGCTTGTCGCGCTGAGCATCCTCGAGCGAATAGTCCTGCGATTCCTCGCCGTTCAGGTCAGCGCCGGTGACATAGGCGCTGGAGTACGCCATGTGGTCATCGAGGATGAGGGAGTAGAAGTCGTTGGACAGGTCGTAGTGGTTGTGGATGACGTCGCGGTCCCGGCTGACGGAGTGCAACCGTCCACGGACGGCGATCTGCGTCTTCGGCGCAGGCAGGGGCCGACCCAGCACACCGAACTCGCGTGCCAGTCGGGTCGCATCGGCGAGCATCCGCGCGGAGGGACGCTTGGCGGTGACCCCGCGGGCTGCGAGCGTCGCCCGCACCCGGGAGAGGCCCTCGACCAGGTCGCCCTCGACATCGAGCTCCCCGGTGACGTACGCCTGTGCCGCGCCGAGTTCGCCCGGATGCCAGAGCAGTCGGCGAATCGCGCGGGGGCTGGCCAACGTCACGTGGGGCGCGTCCAGGGGGCCGGAGGCACTGCCGTCCCACGCGGTCAACCGCACGGGAAGCTCGCCCCCGGACAGCGGTGCGACCAGGGCGGCGATACGGCCCGCGACGTCCGAGTTCATGCTGCTGCGCCCTTGGTGAAGGTCAGCTGATGCACGTCGAGGTAGTCCGCGCGGAACCCGCCCTCGCTGTAGCGCAGGTAGAACCGCCACATCCGGCGGAAGGTCTCGTCGAAACCCAGCTGTTCGAGACGCTCGTGGGAGGCGTCGAAGGTCTCTGCCCAGATCCGCAGCGTCTCGGCGTAGCTCTGACCCATCGGAAGGTCATCACCCAGCGAAAGCCCTTGTCGCGCTGCGGTATCGCGCAGCATCTCGACCGATGCCAGCGCGCCGCCCGGGAAGATGTACTTGTGGATCCAGGTGTAGGTGTTCCTGGTCTCGAGCACCCGATGGTGCGGCATGGTGATGGCCTGGATGACCGCCGTCCCCTCGGGTGCGAGCACCTGCGCGATCTTGGCGAAGTAGGTGTCGAGGTACTCCAGACCCACCGCTTCGATCATCTCCACCGAGAGCACCGCGTCGTACTGGCCGAGGGTGTCGCGGTAGTCCCGCAGCGCCAGGTCGACGCGCGCCCCGAAGCCCGCGTTGTCGATCTTCCCCTGCGCCCAGGCGAGCTGCTCGCTGGACAGCGTGACGGAGTCGACATGAGCCCCGCGTGCTGCGGCCCGCAGGGCGAGTTCGCCCCAACCCGTACCGATCTCGAGCACCCGGCTGCCTTCGCCGACGCCGGCCTGGTCGAGCATCCGGTCGATCTTGCGGTGCTGCGCCAGCTCGAGCGAGTCGGCGTCGACCGGTCCTTCGATGAGCGCGGCGGAGTACGTCATCGACGGGTCGAGGAACGTCGCGAACATGTCGTTCGAGAGGTCGTAGTGCCGCTCGACGTTGCTGCGCGAGTTCGCCGTCGACGGCTTGTCGGAGAGAGGCTTGCGCGTTAGGTACGCCGATCGCATCCGCTTCAACGACGTCGGCACCAGGTGGTCGATGCCGCCGGCGAACGCCGCGATGAGCCCGGCGAGATCCTCGCTGTCCCACTCACGGGCCAGATACGACTCGCCGAACCCGATCAGGCCGCCAGCGCCGATCCGGCGCATCAAGGCGCGCGGGTTGTGCACGTGCATGGTCGGCGCCGCGGGATCGTCGGCGCACCCGCCGAGGGTGGTCCCATCCGGCATGACCACGCGGATCGCCAGTCGCGCGACCGCCCGACGGAACAGGCCGCGCGTGACGCTCTCGGCCGCACTTGCCTTGAAACTGCGGGGGATTCGCACGACATCAGGCCACCGGATCGGATCGATCCCCGTGGTCGAGGGGTCGGACAGGGCGGTCATACTGCCTCCTGGGGCGCGTGCTGTGGTCGTGGTTGGATCGGGAGCCGCCGCGACCACAATCGCACTCCGTGCAGGTGGATCAGCGTGGTGACGAGGTATGAGGCTAGAGGAGTGGCGACGGCAGCTTTCAGCGTCTCGCCGCGACCGCGAATTCGACGGCCGGTCCAGGTGGTCGCGAAGGG